>JAZOSR010000051.1:0-7827 GCA_045657225.1 Eubacteriales bacterium
CAAAAATCGGGGCATTTCGCCTTTATTGGCACGATATAACGTATAAGGCGCATATTATTCGATTTTTTCGACAAAGATTGCGGCGCCTCTTGAAATACCCCTTGCGGTCAACGACCGCATTTTGCAAAGCAAAAATCGGGGGATTTCTTCTCCCTAACGCATTAAGTCTACATATGTCGAGTGACGAGAGCGCCCCTAAAAAACACACAACCATAAAATTCGCAAAGCGAATTTTTACCTTGAAATAACGCAAAAAAGTGCAACCGCTCTCACTTGCCATCAAAAGATGGAGTGAAAGCGGTTATTGAAATTATATTTTACAGTGTGTTTTTGTTCTGCGTAAAATATCGGTCCGCATCAAAGCAGGTCGGCGATATCGAGCACTAATCTTTCCGTCTTCTCCCAACCAAGGCAGGGGTCGGTGATCGATTTGCCGAACACATCCTCGCCGATCTTTTGACAGCCGTCCTCAAGATAGCTCTCGATCATAAAGCCCTTGACGAGCGCGCCAACCGCCTCATTGTGACGGCAGGCGTGGAGCACCTCCTTGCAAATGCGGGGCTGCTCGGCAAATTTCTTGCCCGAATTGGCATGGTTGGCATCGACGATCACGGCAGGATTTTGGAGCGCCGCCTTGTCGTAAAGCTCGCAAAGGTGCGCAAGATCCTCGTAATGATAATTCGGCAGACTTTGCCCGTGCTGATTGACGTAGCCGCGCAAAATGGCGTGCGCGAGAGGATTACCCGTGGTTGACACCTCGGCGGTGCGGTATTGGAACACGTGGGGGTGCTGTGCGGCGGTGATCGAGTTCATCATGACCGAAAGGTCGCCGCCCGTGGGGTTTTTCATGCCAACGGGCACGTCCATACCGCTTGACACCAAGCGGTGCTCCTGATTTTCCACCGAGCGCGCGCCGACCGCCACGTAAGACAAGAGGTCGGAGAGGTACTGATAATTGGCGGGGTAAAGCATCTCGTCGGCGGTAGGAAGTCCCATATCGGTCAGGATCTCGTCGTGCAGATGGCGAATTGCCAAAAGTCCGCTGTAAAGATCGGGCTTCTTGTGGGGATCGGGCTGATGAAGCATACCCTTGTAGCCGTCACCCGTGGTGCGCGGCTTGTTGGTATACACGCGCATGACAAGCATCAGCTTATCTGCCACACGCTCCTGCAAGCGCGCAAGGCGCGCGGCATATTCGAGCACGGGCGGCTCACTGTCAACCGAGCAAGGACCGATGAGGAGCAGCTTTTTTTGGCTCTCGCCCGTAAAAATTTTTTTAATTTCCTCGTCGTGTGTACGCTTGATCGCCTCGGCGGCAGCGTTTACGGGATATGTTGCTTTGACCTCCTCCGGAGTGGGGAGCTGACGAAGGAATTGCATGGACATTTGGGATCATCTTCTTTCTATAAAAATTATGTTACAATTTGTAACGAACCCCTTGACAAGCGGCTAAAAGTATGTTACACTTTTAACAGTTACACTCGTAACAGTTACGATTGTATCACTTTTCAAAAAGCGTGTCAACCGCCCTCGCGGCTGATGTTACAAAATGGAGGTTTTTGTTCATGTCTAACGGAAGCGAATCTAACCGTCTTGCCAAGGAGTGTATTGTTACGGCACTCGTGGAGCTGATGAAGATCAGAGGATACGATGCCATCACCATTACGGATATTGCAAAGAAGGCGGGCGTTTCCCGCATGGCGTATTACCGCAATTATACCTCAAAGGACGATATTTTAAATAAGTATATTGACGAGGTGGGCGAGGCGATCCATCAAATGATCGCGGAGAACAACAGCAGCTCGGTTCCCTACGATTACTTTCTCGCGCTCTTTGAGCAGCTTGGCAAATACAGCGACCTTGCCATCGTCGCCTACCGCGCGCACCTTGGCGAGCTGATCCTTGCCGCCATCATCAAAAATATGTTCGTCACCTTCCCTGCCGAAAGCGACAGCCCCGCCGACCGTTACAGCCACTATTTCCTCGCGGGCGCGTTTTACAACGTCTTTGTCGAATGGCTGAAGGGGGGACTCCATGAGGACCCGAAGCAAATGGCAGCGATCTGCGCCGAGATGGCGATCAAGGGCTGCCCCACATTCTTTTTGAATAAGGATAACAAATGAAGACCATTACCGTTCACGCATCAAAAACATATAACGTCGAGGTCGGCGCGGGTCTTTTACCCCGCGTGGGCGAGCGCCTTGCCGCCCTTTTACCCCCGCCGCGCAAGCTGATGCTTGTTACCGACGATACCGTAAGAGCACTTTGGGGTAACGTAGCGATCAACTCACTCACCGCGGCTGGCTACACCGTGGAGGAATTTGTCTTCCCACACGGCGAGGAGCACAAAAGCACCGACACGCTTCTTTCTCTTTGGAACGCAATGGCAGAGTGCGGCATGACGCGCACCGACGCCGCTGTCGCGCTTGGCGGCGGTGTGGTCGGTGACCTTTGCGGCTTTGCCGCCGCCACGTATCTGCGCGGCATTGCCTGCTATCAGATCCCCACCACCCTGCTTGCGATGGTCGATTCCTCGGTAGGTGGCAAAACCGCCGTCGATCTGCCCGCAGGCAAGAACCTTTGCGGCGCGTTTTCACAGCCCGTAGGCGTGCTTTGTGATACCGACGTGCTCCGCACCCTGCCCGACGGCATCTTTGCCGACGGCTGTGCCGAGGTCATCAAATACGGCTATATTATGGATGAGGCGCTTCTCTCACTTCTCGAAAAGCCCTTCCGCGACGATCCCACCGAGGTCATTGCGCGCTGTGTGGCGTGCAAGCGCGACGTGGTGGAGGCGGACGAGCAGGACAACGGCACGCGCCAGCTCCTCAATTTCGGACACACGGCAGGACACGCCGTGGAAAAGCTCTCGAATTTCACGATCTCGCACGGCAGTGCGGTCGCCATCGGCATGCTCTTAATGGCAAGAGCCGCCGCCGCGCGAGGCATCTGCGCGCTTGACGTTTCGCATCACATTAAGAAACTCCTGAAGGACTACTCCCTGCCGACCGTCTGCCCCTTTGGGGCAAAGGAGCTGGCACAGGCCGCCCTTTCCGACAAAAAACGGCGCGGCGGCGAGATCACGCTGATCTTACCCGAAGCACTTGGCAAATGCCGACTCTACCCTCTGCCCGCTGACGAGCTTGAGGCGTTTTTCGCGGGAGGACTATCATGACGCTGACTCTGCAAGCACCAAGCTATGCAAAGAGAGTGACGGCACCGCCCTCAAAATCGGCAGTGCACCGCGCCCTCATTACCGCCGCCTTTGCCGACAAGCCGACCTCGCTCACACTCCCCTCGACCGCTTGCGAGGATATTGACGCGACGGTGCGGTGCTTGGTGGCGCTTGGTGTAAAAATCACGACCGATAATGGCACACTGACCGTCAAGCCGGTCGCACGCCGTGACGTGATCAAGGGCGCAACGCTTGACTGTGGCGAATCGGGCTCAACCTTGCGCTTTTTGCTCCCCGTATGTGCCGCGATCGGCGCGAATGCGACCTTTCTTCGCCGCGGCAGACTCCCCGAGCGCCCGCTCTCCTTGCTTGTGGAGGAGCTTGAGGCACACGGCTTTCACGCGCGCGAAGATGGGGCGTATCTCCACACGGTGGGAGGCATTGCGGCAGGCGACTACAAGATCGCCGCAAATATTTCCTCGCAGTACGTCACAGGGCTTCTCCTTGCCCTGTCGCTCCTTGATGCGCCCTCGACCCTGACTCTGACGGGCAAGGTGGAATCCGCCCCCTACATCAAAATGACCGAGGACACGCTCGGCGCGTTCGGCGCGGCACCCGAAATTCACGAAAACACCTACCGTTTAGGGGGATACACCGAAAATCCGCTCCGCTCTCCCCTCACACTCACGCCCGAGGGGGACTTTTCTGGCGCGGCGTTCCCCATGGCGCTCGGTGCCATTGGCACACACCCCGTGACGGTCACGGGTCTCTCGCTTACCTCGGCACAGGGCGACCGCGCGATCCTTCATCTGCTCGCGCGCTTCGGTGCTGACATCGCCTATCACGGTAACGAAATAACGGTTTCGCCCCGCCCGCTTTCAGGCATTGATATTGACGCCACCGACATTCCCGACCTTGTACCCGTTCTCGCGGTAGTCGGCGCGGCGGCAAGCGGACAAACGCGCATTACGGGCGCTTCGCGCCTGCGCCTCAAGGAAAGCGACCGCATTGCCTCGACCGCGGCATTTTTAAAGGCACTTGGTGCCGATATTACCGAGCAGGACGACGGCTTTCTCATTCGCGGCGGCAAGCCCTTGCACGGCGGCACGATCGACGTGTGCGGTGACCACCGCATTGCCATGAGCGCGGCGGTTGCCTCGCTCCTCACGAGCGAAGCGGTCGTCATTCCCGACGCGGAATGCACAAACAAATCCTATCCCACCTTTTTTGATGACGTGATACACGTCAAAAAGGAGAAGTAATGAACAAGTACGGTCAAAATCTTTCGCTTACGGTCTTCGGCGGCTCGCACGATGCCGAGATCGGCATGCGCCTTTCGGACTTTCCCGCAGGCTTTCACGTCGATATGGATGCCCTGCGTGCTCTGCTCGCGCGCCGTGCACCCGGCAGTACCCCTCTTGGCACGGCAAGGAAAGAAGCGGACGAGCCGATTTTTCTCGCGGGGCTTGACGAGAATAACGTCACAACGGGTGGCGAGATCGTTGCGGTTATTCAAAACCGCAACACGCGCTCCTCGGATTACAGCTTTGTTTATGACACCCCGCGCCCCGGTCACGCCGATTTTGCGGCGCTCGCCAAATACGGCAAGTCAGTGGATCTTCGTGGCGGCGGACATTTTTCGGGACGTCTTACCGCTCCCCTTACGATTGCGGGCGGTATTTGCCTGCAATATCTTGCCGCACGCGGCATTGAGATCGGTGCACATATTGCCTCGGTTGGTGAGATAACCGACCGCAAATTCGACACTGTTAACCCCGATATTGACTTACTAAAAGAAATCAAGCGCCGTCCTATTGCCGTCATTGACGAGGTGGCGGGCGAGCGCATGGCGGCGGAAATTCTTGCCGCAAAGGAAGCGCTTGACTCGGTTGGCGGCACGGTAGAGTGTATTGCCACGGGGCTCCCCGCAGGGCTTGGCGAGCATATGTTCGCAGGCGTTGAGGGACGGCTTGCCTCACTGCTCTTTTCCATTCCCGCTGTAAAGGGTGTGGAATTCGGCGCGGGATTTGCCGCCGCCAAGATGCGCGGCAGTGAAAATAACGATCCGTTCGTGACCGACGGCAAGCGCGTTTCAACCAAGACCAACCACTGCGGCGGCATTCTCGGCGGCATGACCAACGGCATGCCCCTTGTCTTCACGGTTGCCGTCAAGCCCACCCCCTCCATTGCAAAAGAGCAGGAAACGGTATCACTTTCGCGCATGGAAAACACCACTCTTGCCATCAAAGGACGGCACGACCCCTGCATTTTGCCGCGTGTTGTGCCCGTGGTGGAGGCGGCAATGGCAATTGCGCTTGTTGATATGCTCCTTGACGGCGAAAAGAAGCAGGCGCAAACCAACGACCTCGCGCCACTGCGCGAGGAGATCAACCGCATTGACCGCGAGCTGGTAGCGCTTTTCTCGGCACGTATGCAGGTTTCTGCCCGCGTGGCGGAGTACAAGCGCGCATCGGGCATGGCAGTACACGACCCCGTGCGCGAGGCAGAGCTGCTGGCACGTGTAGCCGCGCTCTCCCCTGCCGAAACCGCCGATTACACACGCACACTCTATGCGAGCATCCTCTCGCTCTCGCGCGCCTATCAGCACGCCAAGCTCGGCACCGATTCTGCGCTTTCAAAGGAGATCAAAAAAGCCGTCGAAGACACGCCGCGCGCGTTTCCGACCGCCGCAACCGTTGCCTGCCAAGGCACCGAGGGCGCATACTCCTTTGCCGCCGCCAAAAAGCTATTCAAGGCCCCCTCGATCCGCCAATACCCCAAATTTTCCGACGTGTTTGATGCCATTGAGCGGGGCGAGTGCCGCTACGGCGTGTTGCCGATCGAAAACAGCACGGCGGGGTCGGTAACCGAGATCTACGACCTGATGGCACGCCACCGCTTTTACATTGTGCGCGCAACGCGCCTTGCCGTTGACCATTGTCTGCTTGCCAAAAAGGGCACGCGCTTGCAGGATATCACAAAGGTCGTATCCCACACGCAAGCGCTTTCGCAATGCGCGGATTTTCTTGCCACTCTCCAAAACGTAGGGCAAGAGCCGATGGCGAATACCGCCCTTGCCGCCGAGCACGTGGCAAAGAGCAATGAGCCGATCGCCGCCGTTGCCAGCCGCGAGTGCGCCGCACTCTTTGATCTTGAGGTCATTGCCGAGCATATTGCCAACAACGACAACAATAAAACGCGCTTTATCTGCATCTCCAAGACCCCCGAAATTTATGCGGATGCCGATAAAACCAGCGTGATATGCACCCTGCCGCACATGGCGGGCTCGCTTGCAAGGACGCTTGCGCGCTTTGATGCCATGAGGATCAACCTCACCAAGCTGGAATCGCGCCCGATCCCCGCGCGCGACTTTGAGTTCCGCTTCTATTTCGACCTTGCAGCCGGTCCCCACGATCCCGCGTTTCTCTCGCTTCTCTCGGAGCTTGCGGGCGAGCACGAGGAGTTCCGCTATCTTGGCACCTATGCCGAGCTTTAAGGAGGCAAAAATGATCCATTCTACCATTCGGGCAGGTCTTATTGGCGAGCATCTCTCCCACAGCTATTCAAAGGAGATCCACACAGAAATTGCCGATTACGATTACCGCCTTGTTGAGCTTACGCACGACGAGGTGGGCGGCTTCCTCCAAAACGGCGAATTTGACGCGCTGAACGTCACCATTCCCTACAAAAAGACCGTGATGCCCTACCTTTCGGGTATTTCCGATGCCGCCAAGCGCATTGGCGCCGTCAACACGATCGTCAGGCAAGCGGACGGCTCGCTTTTTGGCTACAATACCGATTACGAGGGGCTTTCCGACCTTATCGCAAGCCTTAACGTCACGCTGGATAGCAAAAAGGTGCTGATCCTCGGCTCGGGCGGCGCTTCGCGTACCGCCGAGGTGCTTGCCACCGATCTTGGCGCCGAGGTCGTAGTGATCTCAAGACAGGGCAAAAACAACTACCAAAATCTTGACCGCCACGCCGACGCGCGCGTCATCATCAACGCCACCCCCGTCGGTATGTACCCAAGCAATGGCAAAGCGCCCCTGTCGCTTGCCGCTTTTCCGCACCTTGAGGCAGTTTTCGACCTCATTTATAACCCCGCGCGCACCGCGCTCCTGCTTGAAGCAGAACACCTTGGCATTCCCTCGGCCAATGGACTTTTGATGCTTGTGAGCCAAGCGCGCCGTGCGGCAGAGCTTTTCCTTGGCACCGAGATCCCAAGGGATATTTCCACTAAAATTACAAATAAAATGGCAAGCGTTGCCGAGAATATCGTGCTGATCGGCATGCCGGGGTGCGGTAAGACCACGCTTGGCAAGCTGCTCGCCAAAGCGCTTGGCAAGACCTTTGTTGATGCTGACGAGGAGTTGGTAAAAAAGGCGGGTAGGACAATTCCCGACATTTTCCGCGAGGATGGCGAGGAGGTCTTCCGCCGTCTTGAAACCGAGATCCTTGCCGCGCTTGGCAAGGAAAAGGGTCAGGTGATCGCCACGGGCGGCGGTGCCGTCACGGTCGCGGCGAATTATCCCCTCTTACACCAAAACGGCAGGATCGTCTTTCTTGACACGCCACCCGAGGGACTTTCCGTCGCGGGCAGACCCCTCTCCAAGGCACGTTCGCCCGAGGCGCTTTACCGCGAGCGCCTGCCG
>JAZOSR010000052.1:0-4830 GCA_045657225.1 Eubacteriales bacterium
GAAACCCACCTCCTTGGCCCACAGAAGGACATGGCTACGACCCGACTTGAATGCCGTAGCCGCAGGCGCACACGCAGGCAAGCTTGTGGGTGCCGTTGCAGCCGTCACAGGCGGCAAGGGCGGCGGACGCCCCGATAACGCCATGGCAGGCGGCAAGGATGCAGACAAGACCCTTGAGGCACTCGCCGCCGCAAAGGATATCCTTGCTTCTCAATTAAAATAAATCTTGAAAATCCCCTGAAAATCTCTTGATTTTCGGGGGATTTTGTTATATAATGTAAGTGGATGGAAATGATGCCACGCGCGCATTCCGCCAAACAAAAAACCAAGAAAAGAGGTACTTATCATGAAGAAATCCATCAAAATCCTTGCGCTTGCTTTGGCAGTCGTTCTGCTTTGTGCTTCTCTTGTTGCATGCGGCAAAAAGCTCTCCGGCAAATACAGTGCCGATTTCCTTGGCACGGGCACCACGCTCACCTTTAACGGCAAGGACGTCGCCATCGGCATTACCGTAACCTTTGTCGGTGAGGTAGCATCCGTCAACGCTACTTACGAGATCAAGGACGACAAGATCACCTTTGATATTGCAGACGAATCGACTGTTACCAACGCACTTGCCAAGCAGGTCATTGCCGCACTTGAGCAACCCCAGCCCTTCTCCGAGGGTGAGAATACCATCACCATCGGCGGCGTAACCTACACACTGCAGGAAGAAAAATAAAGTGAAATAAAAAAAGAGCAGCTCCGTCGGGCTGCTCTTTTTTTATTGGGCGTCACGCCCCCTCGGGCTTTTGCCAAAGGCGCGGCGGTACATTTTGCAAAAATAACTGCCGTCGGTAAAGCCGCACTGCGCGCCCACCTCCGCGCTTTTGAGGGTCGGGTCGCTTTCCAGGAGCTGTCGCGCGTGTCGAAGGCGAATGTCGGTGAGCATTTCAAACACCGTCATGCCAAAACGCCGCTTAAAATCTGCCGAAAGCTTGGAGTGCGAGGCACCGTACCCCGCAAAAATATCCTCCAACGTTAAGCGCTCGTCAAAGTGCCTTTCAAGATACGCCTTGATCCGCTCGGCAGGGGTCGCGCGATCAGCGATCGCCTCCTCAAAAAAGCTATTCACCGCCCCAAACGCCGCAAGGGAAAGCCGCGCCGCCGATGCCGTGTCCTCCATTTCCCCATAAAGCGCCAAAAGCGCCTTGGCAAACACGCCACCGCGCCCACGCCCCCGATAAATCGCAGGGGCGGCGCCAAAATAGGTAAGTAACGGCGCGGCACCGCCACCGACAAATGCGATCCAAGAGGTCACGAGCGTGCCGTCCTCGCTTCCGTAGGTATGAGGTGTATCGGCGGGGAGGCACATAAGATCACCCACCTCCAGCACGTGCCTTTCGCCGTCAATGATAAGATATCCCCTCCCCTCATTGACAAAAAACAGCTGATGCCGCTTTATCCCCTCGGGTCGATCGCGCAGCTCCTGTCGGTGCAAATACCCCACCGTGATCGGCAATATCGGCAAGGTGGCAAACGCCTCCTCGGTATAAAATCTCGTCTTCATCGGCACTCCTTTTTGTAATATAATTATATACTTTGCAGAATAATTCTATTTACATCGCATTTTTTCTGTGATATACTTATATTATAAACCACAAAGGAGGAATTGTCAACATGATCTTCCCCGCACTTTATTTTACCGATCCCAAGGTCACCCGCGTGGGTGACGTGGGTGATTACACCTACCTTGTTCCTCACGCGAGCGAGGAGAGCGCGCGCTCGGGCGAGCGAGAGCGCTCGGAGCGCCTTGTGTTCCTGAACGGCACGTGGGATTTTCGCTATTATCCCGCCGCGCTTGACGTAGAGGATCATTTTTACAGCACCGATTTTGACACCGCGGGCTTCGATGAGATCCCCGTGCCGTCCGTGTGGCAGCTCCACGGCTACGAGCCGCCCGTGTATCTTACCTCCCCCTACCCCATTCCCTTTGATCCGCCAAGCGTACCTTACGCCAACCCCATGGGCGCGTACGTGCGTCACTTTGATCTTAATAAAAGCGCGAATAAGCGCTACACGCTGACCCTTGAGGGCGTGGCGGGCGCATACTACCTTTGGCTCAACGGCAACTTTGTCGGCTATGCCGAAACCTCGCACGGCGCGCATACCTTTGACGTGACGGACAAGGTAACAAACGGAGACAACAAGCTTGCCGTCGCGGTGCTCAAATGGTCAAGCGCCACGTATATTGAGGACCAGGATATGTTCCGCCACAACGGCATTTTCCGCGACGTTTACCTCGCGGAGCGCGATGAAAGCTATCTCTTGGAGCTGGTGCTTGACCCCGTTTTAAATAATGAAAGAAGCGAGGGCATGCTCGCACTTTCGCCCGCCTTCTTCGGTGAGAAAAAGCCGATGTCGCTCACGCTCACCGCGCCTGACGGCACGTGCATTTACGAGGGCGGCGACACCGAGATCACAGTCCCCTCGCCCGCCCTTTGGAGCGCGGAAGCACCGCTGCTTTATACCCTTACCGCCGCGTGCGGAAACGAGTATTTTTCGCTCCGCTTCGGCTTCCGCTCGATCGAGATCAGGGACAGACAGTTCTTTATTAACGGCACACCCATCAAGCTCCGCGGCGTCAACCGCCACGACGTGTCGCCCACAGGCGGCTTTGTCGTTACGCGCGAGGAGATCAAAAAAGATCTTCTTTTAATGAAGGAATTTAATATCGACTCGATCCGCACCGCGCATTATCCCCCGACGCACCATCTTTTGGAGCTTGCCGATGAGCTCGGCTTTTACGTGATGTGTGAGGCGGATATGGAGAGCCACGGCTGCACTTATCATAACGATTTCCCTTATATCGCAAGGGATCCGCGTTACTGTCACGCCATTGTGGAGCGCGGCACGAAAATGGTACGTCAAAACCGTAACTTCACCTCGATCGTCTTGTGGTCGCTCGGTAATGAATCCTCCTTTGGCGACAATATCCGCGCCGAGGCAAAGGCGATCAAGGCGCTTGACCCGCGTCCCATTCACTATCAGGGGCTTATCAACTTTGTCAGCAAGGAGCTGACAACCGACGAGGAGCGCCGCGCCTACCTTGCAAGCACGCTTGACATCATTGACGTGATCAGCGTCTTTTATCCCGCCCCCGATGCCGATTACAGCTTCTATAAAAACGACCCCCGCCCGATCCTGCTTGGTGAATATTGCCACGCCATGGGCAACAGCTGTGGTGACATTCACGACCACTGGGTACGCATTCGTGCCGAAAAATTCCTCGCGGGCGGCATGATCTGGGAATGGTGCGACCACGGCATCAAAGAGGGCAACCGTATGCTTTACGGCGGCGACCACGAAAAAAGCGGGCACGGACACGAATTTTGCATGGACGGTCTTGTCAGCTCGGATCGCGTACCGCACACCTCGCTTTTTGAGGTCAAAATGGCTTATGCCCCCGTGCGCGTAGAGGAAATTGACGCGGGAGCAGGTCGCTTTTCACTCCGCAACGACTACGCGTTTTCGGGCACGGCAGATCTTTTGATCTCCTACCGCGTTGAGGAGCTTGGCACGGTGCGTGACACGGGAACGCTCTCCCTTGACGTGCCGCCACAGAGCCAAGCGGCATTTACCCTCCCCCTTGACCCTGTGGCATTTTCCGCACGCACCTTTGTGATCTTTTCGATCAGCGCGGGCGAGCGCGAGCTTTGGCAGGGTGAATTCCTCCTGCCCGTCAAGGAGCATTACCCCACCCTCTCACCTGCGACGGCTCCCGTTACCCTCACGGACGAAAACGGCATCATTACCGTTAAGACAAGCACCGTCACCTATCGCATAGATAAATACAAGGGAATGCTTTCGGGCATTGCGGTTGGCGGCAAGGAGCTGATGGCGGCAACTGCCACACCCGCCCTGTGCCGTGCGCCGATCTCCAACGACCGTCTGCTTGAGCCGCATTGGTTCTCGCTTTCCGCGCGCAAGCCCTTACCCAAAACAGATTACCGCGCACCCGTGCTTTTTGCAAATTACAAGGGCACAAAGCAAGAGGGGTCAAGTGCCTCGGTTTCCTTTGATTTTTCCATTGCTTCAACGGGTCGCCCGCCATATTTTGCGGGTGAGATCACCTACACCGCCCTGTCAAACGGCAAGCTGACAATCACAGAAAACGGCATAATGATCTCCACACTCCCTGCCCTGCCGCCGCGCTACGGACACCTTCTCACGCTTGACAGCTCGCTTGAGGAGCTTTGCTGGTACGGCTGTGGCAAGCGCGAAAGCTACGTTGACAAGCACCACGCCGAGGTGCACGGCATTTACCGTGATACCGTGACGGCGCGCACCAATATGGACAGCGAAAAGCCGATGGAGCACGGCAGTGTCTACGACAACGACTTCCTTGCCGTGAGGGACAGTGAGGGGCGCGGCATCGTGTTTGCCGCCGAGGGCTTCTCCTTCAACGCCTCGCACTATGATTTTTACGATATGCTGACGAAGGATTACGCGCACCGCGCCGACCTCCCCGTCGCGAAGGATACCTTCCTCTTGCTTGACCGCTACATGATGGGCATCGGCTCGGCAAGCGTCGGCAAGCCGCTTTCGGCGTGCTATGCCCCCAAGGGCGGTGACTACCGCTTCACCATGTCCATGCTCCCCATCGCCGCAGGTGAAGACCCCGTGGCACGCGCCACCTCGCTCATAACCCCGCGTGGCGAAAAGAGCGCCGCCTTCCCCGACGACAAGCTCCCGCTTGCCATTGACGCAACCGCCGCCGCCAACAGCGACGACCTTATCTAAAAGAAAACGACGCAGGAGAAAAGACCTGCGGCACCTTTTTTTATGTGA
>JAZOSR010000053.1:0-2869 GCA_045657225.1 Eubacteriales bacterium
GTGTCAGCCATGGCTCCCTCCGGGAGGGAGCTGGCGCCGTAGGCGACTGAGGGAGAATGCGTATACGATATTTTTGTTAAAGCTCAAAGTAACGCAGGCTCCTTCCGTCTTTTGCTTCGCAAAATCCACCTCCCTCTCGGAGGGAGGCTATGAAATAGCCGACCGACGAGGGACGGAGAGGAGGCTATAAAATAGCCGACCGACGAGGGACGGAGAGGAGGCTATAAAATAGCCGACCGACGAGGGACGGAGAGGAGGCAAAGCTCAGCGTCTTTATTTTAATCGGTTGCTTTAGCGTTAAGAATGTCGTTTACAATCTCGTCAATATAATGGCACACGCCGCGAAAATTCGTGTTAATCTGGTGGTTGGTAAACCGTATTACCTTTAAATTGTATTCCCCAAGAATTTCGGTGCGAAAAGCATCTTTTTCTTGTCCATCTTCCGTGAAATGCTGTGAACCGTCAATTTCAATAATGAGTTTGGCTTGGTGGCAATAAAAATCTGCGATAAAATTGTCTATTGCCTTTTGACGTTGAAATCTCACTTTATATTTGGATAAGAAATCATACCATAAATGATTTTCTTGTGGAGTGGCGTTCTTGCGTAGATTTTTTGCAAGTGTGATGTTTTGAGAATTATAATCAAGTGACATAATTATTCTTGCGGTGTTTTATTTTTGCTTGAATGCAACGCCTCAAAAATGAGATCCGAAAGGGCAACAAATTCGGCGGTGTCGAGTCGCTCTCCGCGAATGTCAGGGCGGTGTCCCGCCGCCTCAACGAGTGCGACGCACTCCTCCTTCGTAAGCCCCTCGAAGCCTGCCGAGAGGGCGTTTGGCAGGGTCTTGCGGCGCTGCTCAAACGCCGCCTTTACGGTGCGGAAGAAAACTGCCTCGTCCTTGGGCTGATAGGGCTTGTTCTCGTGCAGCGCAATGCGCACCACGGCGGAATCGACCTTTGGGGGCGGCATAAAGTTGCCCGCGTTCACGCGCATAATGCGCTCCGCCGTGCCGTAGTAATTCAGCACCGCGGTAATGGCGCCGTAAGCGGAGGAGCCCGCCTTGGCAACCAGACGGTCGGCAACCTCAAGCTGGATCATAATGGTGATGTGGCGGAAGGGAAGCCCGCTTTCAAGGAGCTTCATTAAGATCGGCGTGGTGATATAATAGGGGAGATTGGCACACACCGACACGGCTCCCTTTTCAAAATAAGGGGTGAGCGCCGCCTTAAGGTCAACCTTCATAATATCCTCGTTGATGACGGTGACGTTTTTGCAGTCGTTCAAGGTATAAGATAGGGCAGGGATCAGCGACTTGTCGATCTCAAACGCCACGACCTCGCGGTGCGCCGCCGAAAGCTCGCGCGTGAGGGTCCCGAGCCCGGGACCGATCTCCACGATTGTGCCCTCGGCAGTGTCGGTACAATTGGCGGCAATATCCTCGACTACCATTTTGTTGGTAAGAAAGTTCTGCCCAAATTCCTTTCTGAAATGCAGACCGTATGCCTGCATGATGTTTTTGACTGTTTTGATGTCACAAAGATTCATACGCGCCCTCGGTTAATGAAATAAGATTAAGATTATTATACATTTTTTAAAGGGGCTTGTCAATATAAAGCGGCTTCTATTGACAAAACAGCTCATTCGATATATAAAAAATATACAAAACAAGTTAACATAAAGGAGATACGGTATGGGATCAAAGACCCCGTTAGCTCTCTTTCTTATTCTTGCAACGCTTGCGTCACTTTTTGCGCTTTCCGCTTGCGGTAAGGGTGAGAAGATCGACGAGCTTGACGAGCCCGTGGTGCTTTGCGATGCAAGCAATTCTTATTATACGCTCGTTACCCCCGAGGGAACCATTAACCCCGTGCTTGATTGTATGGAGCAGATCAACGCCTATCCCGCAAGCAAGGGCGCTGTGCTGACGCTTACGGATGAGGGTGATCATGTAAGTGACGGCGCGGGTCGTCTTGAAATCCTTATCGGTACCGCAAAAAGCCCCAAGATGCTTGACGCGGTGAGCGCCTTTTGCGATACGTATCTTCACACCTTTTATTCCGACACCTTGAACTTTGCCGAGGGTCACCGTTCGGTTGGGGTGGCGTACACCTTTAGCGACCGCCTTGAAATGGCGCCCGGCAGCGATATTCGCGTGATGTCCTTTAACGTGCTTTGCGAGCTTTGGGATACCAAGGCGGCTGATTACCACGCGAGAGCCAATACCGCCGTTGCCGTCGTGAAGAAATACGCACCGCACGTGGTTGGTCTGCAGGAAATGTCCGACAACTACCATATTAAGGTGAAGGCGCTGTTTGGCGAGGATTATAAGATCATTGACGAGAAAAACGAAAAGGGGCAAACCAATTTCAGCCCGCTTGCTTATAATACCGAAAAGGTGACGCTAATGGACCACGGAATGCAGATCTTCTCACAAGGAAACAACACCAAGCTGCGACTTGCGGCGTGGGCAGTTTTCTTGGATAAGGACAGCGGCAAGCAGTTTGTGGTCGTCAACACGCACTGGGATCTTGGCGAAAATGTCGAATACAGAAAAGTACATGCAAACGAGATGGCACAGGTCGTCAACAAGCTGAAGAACAAATACAAATGTCCCGTGATCACCACAGGGGAGGTTATGCACGCTTTGCGTGATGAGATACAAAGGCGGCATCGCCGCCTTTGATGATATGCGCCGCACCTCGTGCGGCGATGATATGCCAAGCCCTGCGGCTTGGATAAACAAAAAAACCACCCAATTGGGTGGTTTTTTTGTTGGTGGAGACAGTTGGGATCGAACCAATGACCTCATGCATGTCAAGCATGCGCTCTAACCAGCTGAGCTATGCCTCCGTGTGATGACCTGACTAT
>JAZOSR010000054.1:0-5467 GCA_045657225.1 Eubacteriales bacterium
CTCGGTTGCGGAGATAATGCAAAAGCCGCGCTTATTACGCGCGGAATTGCTGAGATTTCCCGTTTAGGTACCGCCATGGGATGCAGAGAGCAAACATTCGGAGGCTTGGCAGGCATGGGAGATCTGATCGTTACCGCAACCAGTTTGCACAGCCGTAACAATCGTTGCGGTATGCTGATAGGACAAGGAGTTGCGGTCGATAAAGCGATCGAGCAGGTTGGTATGGTTGTTGAGGGCATCAATGCCTTGCCCGCTGCCATTAGATTAGCTCAAAAATATACCGTGGAAATGCCGATTGTTGAAACGGTCGATGCGATATGTAACGGCAGGGTGGCAGTTTCTAAGGCTATTCAAATGCTGATGTCAAGGGAGCTGAAATGCGAATTGAGCAGTTCTGCATTCAATCACATTTGAGGCCACCAAAGCTTGACGGTCTTTATATCTTTTAGCTGTTAATTTACTTGTCAATTTTCTTGGCAAGCACTGCATTTGTAGATACAAATTCAAAATGAGGCTGTCGCATTTCGGCATAATCGCAAAAAAATGGGTAGAGGTATTGTTAATCAGTACCTCTACCTTTGCTTTTGTTGAATTTTAAAAGAAATTAAAGTTGAAAGACTTATGGTTTTCTCAAGTTTGTTTGCTTCTGCTCAAAATCCGTTCGCCCAAAATGTGTTCTCATTAAGAATTCGCCTGAAACAAAATTCTCACCATGCTGTTTGGTTTTGCATTGTTTTCCTAAATTCTCAATGGGACATCCCCATTCTTGCCAAACTGTCCTTAAGAGTACAGCCCTATCGTGTCTGCTCTTTTTTGTTTCTTACCGCAAGCTGAAGATGCCCTCGGCGATGAGGTCGCTCTTTCTTTGGTTGCGGTGGTTGGCAAAGACGGTAAAGGTGCCGTCCTCCTTCATGTCGGTGATGTAAAGCAGAGTGTGTGCGCGCGTGACGTGTACGACGACACCCTCGTGCAAGACGCGCGGCTCGCGTCCGTTGTCACTGACGTTCAAAACGCCTTGCTCGGTGTAGTAGCAGAAAAGATCGTCTGCCGTGACCGCGAGGGAGTAGGGCAGGATGCTGTCCGCCATGCGGTAGGCACCGCTTGTGTGCGTGTAAAGGTAGAGCGTGTTTTGCGTGTCGGTGTAAAGGAGCTTACTGCCGTCCACGTTGGTGATGTAATGCGAAACGTCCCACATGAGGAGCTCCTTTTCGGCGGTGGGATTTTCATAGCGGTAAAGGACGGTGGTGGTATTTTCGCCGTTCTTGTCGGTCTGCAGGAAGAAGATGCCCTTATCCGTGACGGTCACGGTGGCAAGATCATCAACCGAGGAGAGGTCTTGCAGCTCGCCCTTGCCGTTCATGTACATGAGCTTTTTGCCCGTGCCCGAGGCATTGTAATAATAGTTGTCAAAGAAGCTGTCGGTAAAATATTGTGTGCCGCAAAGAAGTGATGCTGTCGCAACGCGTCTGTTCGGCAACAGATTGATGCGCTCGCTTTGCGTGATGCCGATAAGCGTTTGCTTTACGCCCTCGACGAAAAACACGGTCGCGCCGTTTTGGGCGAACATGACCTCGGTGAAATCGCGGTTGAAAAGCAGATTTTGTCCGTCGGGCGTGCCGCAGGCAATGCGCTCACCCTTCTTGGCATCAAAAATAAACAGCTCGCCGTTTTGGTTCAAAAAATAAACGAAGCGGCATTTGTTTGAAATGGCAACGGGGGTGAGATTGGCGTTTTCCTTGATCTGCGGCTTGCTTGCGGTGAAGGATTCGATATTGAGCTTTGCCGCGCCGTTTTGCGGGTCAAGCCAGGTGTATGCAAGCTCCTGTCCGTCGGGTGAGAGGCAATAATACTCGTTTTGTGAGTGTGGGGTAATCAGCGTGGGTGTTGCCTTTTTGGCGGTTTCGCGGTAATAAAGCTTGCCGCTTTTATCGCGGTAGGCAACCGCCGCACCGTTTGCGGCAAGCGTGTAATCGGCGGTGGGGGAAAGCAGGTGAATGACCGTATCGTCGGTGATCAAATAAAGAGCCTCACCAAAGAGAGCCACACACACGTCGCCCTTGCCGTTTTCCACCTTTGAGGTCAGCGCACCCGCTGCCTCGCCGCAAATATCCCCGTTTGATAAAATAACGGTTTTATCCTCGGCGGCGATATACAAAAAGTTGATGGTGGCGGTCTTTTCGGTATAGGCGGTCGGGCGCCAAAGGTAAATAAAGGTGGCAATAAGCAGGATCGCTACCGCGCCCAGCACAAAGGCAAGGCGTGCCAAAAAGCGCTTTTTCATCTCCTCGGGGAAGGAAAGCACAGGCTTTGCCGCGGTAAGCTCCTTTGCTCCTGCTAGAACGACGGCTTGCTCGTCAATGTAGGTGGGCGCCTCGTCCTGCGGCGCTTCCTTGGGCTGCTCCACCTCAACGGGGGGCAGGGGCTTTTCCTCTACCTTTTTTGCGGTGGCAGTTCGCTTCGTCGCGGTGGACTTTTTGGCGGTTGAGGTTGTCTTTTTCACACCCGTTTGTGCGCTTTTCGCGGTTGTTTTGCTCGCAGTGCTTGTAGCAGTGCTTTTTTTCGTGCCCGTCGTTTTTTTGGCGGCGGTGCTTGTTGTTTTCTTGGGTTTGGGTTCGTTTTTGGCGGCGTTCCCTTCGGTCGCCTTCTTTTCTTCAGCCATTATGGACCCCCTTGTATGTTAAAGTATAACTTATTGTAACATATTTTGCGGTAAATTGCAATAGCCGAGGCGTATTAATACGCCTCGGCACAGGTTATGGCAATGCTTTTGTCAGAAAAGGTGCGCTTACCCTCGCTTGTCAGCTGTGTTTCCTCCGCTTTGCCAAGGATCAGCAGCACGTCCCCCTCTTTGGTGTCCAAAACCGCGGTACGTATGGCGGTTTCTCTGTTTTTTATGATGGTATAAAAGGGCGTTGGCGGCACGTCACGGAGCATATCATTGAGGATCCTGTCGATCGGCTCGGTGTCGGGATCGTCCGAGGTAAAATACGTAAAGTCCGCGTGCCGGACCGCCGCCTTGCCAAGCGGTGCGCGGCGATCCTTTGCGCGACCGCCGACCGAGCCGAGCAGGACGGAAAGTCGCCCCTTTGTGATGGCGCGCAGCTCGGTGAGTGCGCGGGAAAGCTCCTCGCCCGTATAAGCACTGTCAAGAAAGATAAGCTTGTCCTTTTTATGAACGATACATTCCATGCGGCAGGGAACGGTGAGCATTTCAAGCTTGCTTGCGGCATATGTAAAGGGTATGCCGCAGGCGGTGGCAAGGAGGGCGGCGTGATAGGCATTGCTTGTCGCAAATAGGGCGGGTAGGGCGGTGAAGCAGGTGTGTGCTTTACCGCGCACGATGGCGGTAAATTCCATACCGTTCACGCCGCTTTTGCATTGGCGGCGCACATTTTCCGTGTGGTATTCAGCGCTACCCACACGAATGACGCGCGTGGCGTTTGGCTTGATGCTGTCAATTTCCGCGGGCAAAACGCAAAGCGCGCTTTTGGCACAGAGAAGCTGCTCCTTGGCGTGACGGTATTCTGCAATCGTGCGGTGCGTATGCTCGTTTAAGTGGTGGGGAACAAGGTCCGTGAGGTGTGTGGCGGCAAAGGACATGCCAATCGCCGCGCCGTGCTTTAGCATATAGGAGCTGAACTCCACAACCGCATAGCGCACGCCCGCCCCGCGCATACGGCGCAGGGCACGTTGCAGATCGGCGGCGTTTGGCGCAGTAGTGCCTGCGGAGAGCGTGATGCCGTTATAAGTGATACCGTCCGTTGTGATATTTCCCACGCGCTTGCCTGCACGTGCGAGAAGCGAGGCGGTGAGGAGTGCCACGGAGGTTTTGCCGTGCGTGCCCGTAATACCAATGACCTTCACGTGCCTTGCGGGGTGACGGTGGCAACGCGCCGCAAGGAGTCCGAGCACTGCTCCCGTGCTTTCTGTGACAAAGACGCTTGCGTCGGGCGGCAGAACAAGACCTCGCTCGGCAACAAAGATGCGGCAGCCGCGGTCGTACGCCGCCTTTGCGTCGTAATGGTAATTTTTAAGATGTGTGTGCATACAAACGAAAAGCGTATGCTCATCGGCATCGCTTGCCTCGGTCACGACGTCGTGGATCTCGCGGTTGCCGACAAGGGGTGCCGTGTTCTTTTGCAGAGAAAGGGGAAGACCCGAAAGGAGCTTACGAATGCGCATACGGCTCTCCTCCCAAAATGGCATTTGCGCGGCGCACGATAAATCTTGCCTCTATTTCGAGGCGGTTGCGCGCGAAAAATTCCTCATAGGCATCGTCGCATAAGACCAGCAACGGTATGCGAAAGCCGCTTTCAAGGTCAAGATCAAAGAGCATGTGCATCAAAATATCGTCCGATAGCGTGGGCGGTGCGTAAAGCACCCTCACGTCGGGTAAAAAGCGCAGGGTAAGGGCGCGCTTGCCCGTGAGGACCGTGCTGCCGATGCCGTATATTTTTTCCATACGGCGCACGCAGGCGTGTGCCGCCGTGTTGGAGCCAAGCATAACGGGATAAAGATAGTCGTGCAGGATCTCGTTCATGTTGTCCTCCTTTTGCGAATTGTTATACTTATTATACCGCACAATGTGCGCTAAAACAAGCGAAATATGTTGTTTTTCTCAAATTCTCTTGCATCATTTTAAAAATTGATTTATAATAAAGGCATTGAATGTGAGAAAACGGAGATGCCATGAAAAAGGAAGACTTACTGCGGATATTTTCGCATATGCCCGTGCTTGAAACCGAGCGACTGCTGCTCCGCCCGATGCGTGTGTCGGATGCCTCTGATATGTTTGAATACGCGAAAAATGAGGAGGTCACGCGCTATCTCTTGTGGCGACCGCACGAGAGCGTTGCCTATACGCGCTCCTATCTTGAATATCTCGGTGGGCGCTACCGCATTGGTGGGCACTACGAGTGGGCGATGATTTTAAAGGAAGAAAAGAAAATGATCGGCACCTGCGGCTTTGCGAATATCGATACCGCCAACCGCGTGGGTGAGCTTGGTTACGTTCTCAATCCCGCATACCGTGGCAGGGAATTGGTGCTTGAGGCGGCGCGCGAGGTCCTTCGCTTTGGGTTTGATGTCGTGCAGCTGCACCGTGTGGAGGCGCGCTATATGATCGGTAACGACGCGTCGCGCCGCGTGATGGATAAGCTTGGCATGACCTTTGAGGGCGTGCGGCGCGAGTCCATGCTCGTCAAGGGCGTGTTTCGCAATATCGGCACCTGCTCAATGTTAAAGGGCGAGTTTCAAAGATAATTTCAATTGATTGAATAAATCGGCACATGGGTGTCAAAAATCCTCTTTGCAATCAAAAGCAAGGAGGATTTTTTATGGCATCTTATGCGGTATCGGGCGTTGAAATCGAAAAGCTGAAGGGCAGCAAGACCGAGCAAAATCTCCACACGGCGCTCAGCGGAGAGGCGCAGGCACATCTGCGCTACAAGTGGTTTGAGAAAAAGGC
>JAZOSR010000055.1:0-19114 GCA_045657225.1 Eubacteriales bacterium
TATTTTGCAGGTGACAACTCCACTGCCACCCTCACGATCGAAAACGGCACCTTCACCGCACATAGCTTTGTGAGAATATACTCGGAGTGCACCGACGGCACCAGCGGTGTCACGGTCAGTGTCAAGGGCGGCACCTTTATCGGCAATGCAAACTCCAAGGTAGACGTCAACAACCGCTATTTGTTCCAAGTAGCAAAGAAAGGAAAGCACGTCATTGAAATAACGGACAACCCCACCGTTACCTCCTCCGATTACTCCTTTATTTTCAACTGCAACTCAGGCGGCGCAGGTGCGACCTTCCTTGTTCACGGCGGCACCTATAAGGGCGGCATCGTGTGGTTTGGCAACAACCAAAACAACGTGACGCTTAGTATTAAGAACGCCACCTTCGTTGACGAAAGCGGTAAAATGCCCGGTGCTGAGGGCGCCGCGATCTACACGACCGTCAAGACCACCAATTTCTCGGTTGAGAACGCGACCATCACCCTCAAAACGCAGGGGCTTTCCCTGTTTAATATCAGCGAAAGCACAGATTTTTCGATCAAGGATTCCACGGTCATGGCACCGTCGCTTTGCTATGATAACGGCGCAAAGAGCTTTGCCATTTCTAACAGTGTCATCATCATCACATCCCACGATTCTATCGTCTTCTATCCTTCATATGCAGTGCTTGATCGCGTTGTTCTGCTTTCCGTTAAGGGCAATGCCGCCATTTACAAAAACACGCTGACCGCCTACTCCGCTGACGTTTATTACGGCGGCGTGGCGTATAAGTCGTGGTTTATCACACCTGCAAGTGAAGAAAACGCACCCGTGATGTCAAACGGTGCGGAGCTTCTCCTTTCCGCCGATGAGAAAACAAGCGGCATTCGCTTCTCCTCCACCGTTTCCGCCGAGGTCATGGCGGCATTGCGCGAAACCTATAAGGATGCAGACTTCCGCTTCTATACCCTCATCACCCCCGCAAGCTACGTAGTGGGTGCCCGAGCCTTTACCAAAGAAGCGCTTGAAAAATGCGGCTATAAGGTGCCTTATGAGGCGATCCTTGCCAAGAACTCTCTTCGCTACGGCGAGGACGGCTCGGTTGCCTTCAGCGGCACGCTCATTAACCTCAAGAGCAACACGCGCGCCTTCGCGGCTGTTCCCTTCATTGAGATCGTTGACAAGGACGGCAACGTGCTGAACACGATCTACGGCGCTTATTGCTCGCACAATAACGCCCGCACCGCCGAGCAGATCGCTGATAGTCTGCGCTTTGAAAAAACCGTCTACAACGAAATGTCCCCCACTGAACAGGCACGCGTTGACGCCTATGCAAACGGTGTCGCAAGCGAGCTTGAGGGCAAAGAGATCATCGTGATCGGCAACTCCTACACCTATTACGGCAGATGCGTGATTGAGAAAAAGCAGGACGTGCGCACGCAAAGGGCGCGTAGCAACGACCATGGCTACCTCTATTTGCTTTTCGAGGCAAACGATATTACTGTTTCGATCACCAACTGGACCTGGGGCGGCCACAATCTTCAGGAGCTCTTCAGCGGCAACTGCACTGCCGATCGCGGCTGCGACGGCGTTGACCACAAGGCGGCGATCACAGATCCCTATTTTGATTACGTTGTCATTCAAGAGGGCTCGGGTGAGTCGGGACTCTTCCACACCTATATTGATCAGGTTCACGACTTCTTCAAGGCGGCAAATCCCGACGTACAGTTCGTTCTCATTGGTCACCACAGCAACCACATCAGCACCAATGCAAATTATCAGGAGGTGCGCCTTGCCCTCAAGGACATGGCGGCACGCGGCATGATCATTGCCGACTGGGGCAAGCTGACCTCCGATATCTTTAACGGTCTTGTTAAGGTGCCCGGTGCAACGCAGGATTATTACAAGGACAGTTTCGTGGTGCACTGGCCGAACGACAACTACCACCCCAATATGCTCTCGGGCTACGTAACGGCACTTTGGCTCTACTCTGTGATTACGGGTGACAAGGCAGAAGGTCAAACCTACGATTTCTGCACCGACGAAACGATCAACAGCAAGTTTGACGTTGATGCCTTTGTCAAAAAATATTACACAGAGGGTACGACAAACATGAAGGAGATCTTTGCCTCCGAAGCGGATATGCTGGGCATTCAAAAGCTGGTTGACGAGTATATCGCAGCGAAGCATTATCTTTACTACGAATGATCAGCCACCTGAAATATCAGATCATTCGCACACAGTAAACAAATAAAAAGAACCCGTTTTGCCATCGAATGATGGTAAAACGGGTTCTTTATTTTTATGTTTAAGTTAAGTTTTCACGGAATTGCAGCTGATAAAGATCGGCATACTTGCCGCCGAGCGCAAGCAGCTCGTCGTGCGTTCCCTGCTCCACGATCCTGCCGTTTGCCACCACGGCGATCTCGTCGGCGTTTTTGATGGTGGAAAGGCGGTGTGCCACCACCACGGTGGTTCTGCCGACACAAAGGTCGTCAAGGGCGCGCTGAATGAGAATTTCGGTCGTATTGTCAAGCGCGCTGGTCGCCTCGTCAAGAATGAGGATCGGCGGGTTTTTGAGGAACACGCGTGCGATCGAAATGCGTTGCTTTTGACCGCCCGAAAGGCGCACGCCGCGCTCACCGATCACGGTGTCGTAGCCATTTTCAAGCGACATCACGTAGTCGTGAATATTGGCGCGCTTTGCCGCTTCAATCACTTCCTCCTCTGTCGCGTCAAGGCGACCGTAAAGGATGTTGTCACGAATGCTGGCGTTAAAGAGGTAAATATCCTGCTGCACGATGCCGATATTGCGTCTAACCGACGCGCGCGTCATTTCCTTGATCGACTTTCCGTCAATGAGAAGATCGCCCTGCTCAATATCATAAAAATGAGGGATCAGGTGGCAAATGGTCGTCTTGCCGCCGCCCGAGGGTCCGACAAGGGCGAATTTCTTACCCTGCTCTATTTTAAAGCTAACATCGTCAAGCACGGTCTTGTTTTCCTCCGTGCCGTAGGCGTAGGTCACGTTTTTCAGCTCAATTTCACCCGAAAGAACACCTGCGTCGACTGCGCCCTCGGCATCCTCCTCCGGCACGGCGTCGATGATCTCGCAAAAGCGCTCGAAGCCCGTCACGCCGTTTTGATACTGCTCCATAAAGCCAATGAGGGTCTTTACGGGCGTGATAAACATGCCGACCGACACGATAAAGGCGGAATAATCACCAAAGCCGATTCTGCCGTTATAGAGGAAAAAGCCGCCCGCGATCAGCACCACGACGTTAAACACGTCGGTAATAAACGAGGTGCCCGAGTGGAACTGACCCATGGCGCTGTACGCGCGCTTGCGCGCATTCACAAACTTCTTGTTGCCTACCTCAAATTTTTTGATCTCCTCATTGGCGTTGTTGAAGGCTTTCGTGACGCGAATACCCGAAATACTGCTTTCAAGCGAGGCGTTGATCTCACCAACCGACACACGGCTCTCCATAAAGGCGTTTCGCATCTTCTTTCGCAGGGCAAAGGAAATGATCAGCAAAAAGGGCACGCACACAAAGATAATAAGCGTTAAGTAAATATCGATCGGGCAAAGATAAATAAAGGACGCCACCACCGTGATGACGGAAATAATCAGGTTTTCGGGTCCGTGGTGAGCAAGCTCGCTGATCTCCATGAGGTCATTGGTCATGCGCGACATGATCTTGCCCGTTTCCTGCCCGTCAAAGAAGCTATAAGGCAGCTTCTCGAGGTGGTTGAACATATCCGAGCGCATCTGCGCTTGCATGCGCACACCCATCACGTGTCCGTAATACTGGATAAAATAATTCAGCAGCATACGAATAACGTAAAGCACGAGCAACAAGCAACCAAAGAAAATGATCCATTGATATTTACGGTTGGGGATCAGATCGTTTAGCATACTGCGCGTGATAATGGGATAAAAAATACCGAGCAATGACACCAAAAGCGCCGCGATCATATCAAACGTGAAGATCAAGCGGTGGGGTCTGTAATAAGAAATAAACCGTTTTAACATCCAAAATTCTCCTTTATCATCCTACCTCTTTATTATATCGCATACCGCAGATCTTGTCAATAAAAAGGCGCGCCGCAAGCAACACTTACGACGCGCTTTTTTTATGATTCCTTGGTTTCAAAGAATCCCTTAAACGCTGACACTGCATTCGCCACTAAAGCAGCCGCGCGGAACGGCACGAGTGACGCCTTCGTCAGACGCGTAATGACCTTTTCCTTGGTGGCGGCACGCTCTGCCTCCTCGCTCTCGGCGCGACGGCGAAGACCGTTCATGGTCTTGGGGCGCTGCTTTTCGTGAAGCTTGCCGGGGGCAAGGATCTCACCCTCAACCTTCAGCTTTTGCTCCTCAACCGTCATATGGGGCTTCGAGAGATAAAGAACGGGCGCATCGACCTCCACATCCCTTTCGTGCGAGCAGAAGTAGCCGTAGGGCGCGCGTGTAAGGATCTCCTGCGCGCTCCAAATATCAAGTCGGCGCGCAAGCGGGATCTCGGAAAGGATCTCCTTTTCGGTCACCGTAAGATCGTCACCCATCAAAAGCTCTGTGCCGTAACGGGCATTGAAATCCTCACCCGCGAGATCCGCACCCTTCGGCTTCATCCAAACGGTCAGCGTGCTGTGAGGCGCGAGCTTAAGACCCGCGAGGTGGAAAATATGTGCCTCGTCAGGCTCGTGCTGGCCGATCGAATCCCACAAGCGGAGTGAATATCCGTCAAGCGACATCGGCATTGCCGTTTGGTTATAGATCTCCACGTACGGGAAGGGATTTTTATAAGTGACTCCGTTCTTTTCGACGTCAGAGGTAAGCGGCAAAATCTTGGTGATCACAAGCGGTGTGATCATTGCATAAGCGGTGTCGGCGTAGCGTTCCTTGCCCGCCATACCGTAAGCAACGGCACTCACGCGGTGCTTGCCGACAACGTCGGGCAAGCGGCGCGAAACGGTGTGCGATTCACCTGCCGCCAGCTTGCCGAGGTGCACCGACTCAAAGGGCGAAAGCTGACGGAGCACAAATCCACTGTAATCGGTCAGATAAAGGTCAACCGTCACGTCGGTAATCGGCTTGTCACTCTCGTTTTTCAGAGTCACAGTCACCACGTGCGGGTTTTCAGCATCCTCACTGATGCCGTAGCTTACACGCTTGATGTTAAGCATATCTCTGCCTTCGATAAATACAGGCGCTGTCACGGTATAAGTGTTACCGTTGGTAATGCGCAAATAGTAATAATCAAAGTCGGGCGTGACCTCAACCTGCCATGCAAACTCGCGCAAAATGCCCGCATCGACCGATGCAACGACAATATTATCCTCGGTCATCAGCTCAAGCTTGCCAATACCCTCCACGCGCTCGGTCGTAACCTCTACGTCAACTACCAGCTTTTCGGGTGCCTGAAGGACAGAGCCAAGCCACTCGCCGTTGACCTTATAGCGCACCTTCATGGTGCGGTCGGTCGTTGAATAGGTACGGCGGCGGCGCATGCCGTCAAGGATATTTTCCCTTGTGAGCGAGGGCGCCAGCACGTATCCCATGCGTCCCGTATCGCCCCACGTGGTACGGTGATTGTCCTCGTTATAAAAGGGGGCGGTACGCCATCCCTTTGAAAGCGAAAGCGCATAGAAGGGATCGTAATGCGCGCCGTTGATCTCGGAGAGGCAATAGCGCTCTGCGATCTTTTTGCCACACCATTCAAACTCGTTGTTATTACCCCACTCCTGATCGGGGTGGTTGAACATGGCAACCGCACCCTCGTCTGCCTCGACCTGCTTATAAAACTCATACATATCGGTGCACATAGGGTAGAGATTGATCCACTCGGTATTCAGGACGTTGGTATGTCCCCAGAAGCCGTTGCCGCTGTTCCATGTCATTTCATAGCCGTACATCATGGCAAATTTGCCGGGAACATTAACGGAATTGGCAAGGCGAATCTGACGACGATAATCCTTCTCCTCCATATAATGTGTGTGGTCGGTCACGGCAAAATAATCCATGTGATTGACGTCGCGCGCGTGCTCGATCGCCTGCTCGGGCGTGCCAAGTCCGTCGGACTCCGCCGTATGAGAGTGAACCTGTCCACAGTAAAGATTCAGCTCCTTACCGTCACTGATCTCAAAATCAACCTTTTGGTAGGAACGGTTACCGAGCTTATCGCGCAGGGTGATCTCAATGGTATGCTTGCCAAGCGCAAGCTTTTTGGCGGGCGTATAAACGACACCACTCTCCGTCCATTTTGCATCTGCAGATACGTTGAAGCCGTCAAGACAAAGCGCGCAAACGCGGGTGTTGACACCCGAAATATCGTGATAGCCAACCGTGATTTTCGGTCTGAAATCGTTTTCCAGCACCTGCAGATCGGCAGGAAAGATCTTGGTGATCTCGGGACCTCTGTTATCGGTCAGACACACCACCACGGGACGCTCGCACGTACCGTATTGCGCGGTGTAAAGACCGCCCGTTGCCTCAACATAATACTCTAATTTCTCTTGGTAATACGCCAGCTTTTCAAAGGGAATGACGACCTCAAAGATGCCGTTTTCATTGACCTCGGCAGTATGGCGGTGGAATACGTCACCCTCCTTCACAAAAACGAATGCGCGACCGACCGAAGAGGCACCGAGCAACGCAAAGCGAATGGCAAGATCGCCATCGGAGAGGTGTACGCGCGAGGTGGGCGCTTGCGGCAAAATCGCAGGGGGGCATACGTCGTTTTTGTCAAACGCGCTCTGCGTCTGGTCAAGAAAACCGGGAGAGAGCTGCGCGAAGTTTTGCAAAATATGACCCGTTTTGTAATCATCTGCATCAAAATACCAAAGCTGTGAGTGGTTGCGGCGAATGTCGCGACTTTCGGGCGTTTGGCTGATCGCCATATCAAAGAAGGCATCCTCAACGCCGCCGTCACGGGGCGCAAGATACTGATGACGCGCGGTATATTTGCCGTAAAGATTAAAGCTCTCTCCGATAAATTCGGGAGTGCCATTCTCCCCTACTTTTGCAGTCCTTGCGTGATAAAGGCGGATCTCCTTTTCATCAATATCACTGCAAAGCACGGGGAACTTTTCTTTAAAGAAGGCGATTGCCGCCTCCTTGGTCGCCTCACAGCCGTTCCCCAGAAAATCAACGTCAATAAAGCGAAGCGCCGCTACCTCTCCCGCAGGAATCAGGTTGACACCACGCTCGTCCGCCAGATGATTTCTGAAGAAAGCGCCGTTATTATCTTTCCTTAAAAGGTCATAATCGAAAAGATCGATCTCGTGATCGGTGAGATTTTGGAACTCAATAAATTTACCGGCAGGACCGCCCCACGGCGAGATCTCCGTAACGGTGAGAGGCGGGAAATCGGGTGCCGCGAGGACCGACACGGTATAAGTATCGCTCTTGGCGTTCTCGGTCGAAAAATAATAGGTGATCTCCCCCGCGTCCATCACGTCAGCGGGAATCGTTGCCTGATAAAGCGAATAGCTCTCCTCGCCGACAAAGCCGTCCGACGGAAGCAAGCGAGCCTTGCCACTCCCTGCGGGCGCTGTATAGTAAACCTCCACCACGGGCAGCTCTGCGCCGTCATCAACAAGACAAAGCGATACGGTAAATGCCTTATCCGCAAACAAATATTTAGCGGGTGCGTGGATCCAATCTCTTCTTTCCATGATCTTCTCCTTTACATATAGGAAAATAATATAATTATATTAAGTATAACACCACCGCTGCGATTATGCAAGCGTTTTTGCGGATTTTTAACAAAGAAACAGTAAAACCTATCATCTTGCGCAAAAGCAATAAAGGGCACGGCATAAGAAATCTTACAGCGCACCCTTTTATTTCATTTCAAACGCAAATCATGCAAGTAAGAATCACTTAGCCACAGCCTTACATGATAATTTCTTTTCGAAAAACAAGTGGGGTTTTTCCCGTCAGCTTTTTAAAGCGGCTGATAAACGCGCTGGAGGAGGCGAAGCCGCACTCGTAACCGATCTCCGCCACACTCTTTTGCGTAGAAAGAAGTAGCTTTTTGGCGTTCTCTATGCGGCAGGTCATCACGTAAGCGCCAAGGCTGCACCCCATTTCTCCAATCATCAATTTCGCAAGATAGCTATAACTGATATTCAAGCCCTTGGCAAGCTCCCGCGCCGAGATCTGCGTTGCAAAATGCCCCGCCACATATTCCTTGATCGCAAGAATGATCGGCGAAGAATCATTCAACGTGCGAAGCAGTCCTTCCCTTTCCCATGCGCCGTATACGTGACCATAAAGCTCCAGCACCGCCGCACAAAGGGCAAAATATGCACTTGGGTACGTGGGGGTATCCATGTGAAATATCCGTTCCATTTGCTCACCGATCAACGCATTTGAAGCAAGAACATACCCCCCGCTGACCGCTCCCGAGCGATATGGGCAAAAAATGCCCTGCATAGCAAAATTCTCGTCACAAACAAGCGAGTCGGTAAAACCGATCACCACCTGCTCGGTCTCATCAAGCGAGGACACACACCTGTGAATACATCCGGGCGGCGCAAAAAAAAGCTCGCCTTGCGCGAGAGGATGCCAACCGTTATCAAAGAAAACGCGAATTGCACCACGGCGCACATAGATGATCTCCACGCAGTCGTGATAATGCGGCTCGGTCGCCATTTGCCCTCGATTGATATTTAAGCACACCCGCAAATCTGATGTGCCGTTTAATGCTTTTGGCAAAAACTCTTTCTTCATTGTCCCCCTCAATACTGCATAATTAATATATTTTTGTGTCAAAAAGGTATATAAATTTATTATTTGAGTGTTGTATAATGTAATCAACAACATAAGGAGATGGTTCGGTGGATTACTTATTTCTCGTAATTGCAACGATTTGCGCCTCGGCAAAGGCGATCATTTGCAAAAAGATAGGGCAAGATAACAAGGGAGTCTCGGGCGTTTTGTTTCAAAACGCCAATATCTTTGCCATTGGCGCTATCATCATTTTAATATGTAACATCGGCAAAGTCAAGAGTCTGCTTGAAATTTCGACCTTCTCCCTCGTGCTTGCCGCGTTTTTTGCCGTCTTTCTGCTCTTTACGCAGATCACCCAGATATATGCAATGGCAGGGGGGCTCGCCTCGCTCAGCTCACTCATTTATACCTGCGGATTTCTCATTCCCATTTTTTACAATGCCGCTTTTCTTGACGAAAGTATTTCGGTTTATCAGCTTCTCGGCATCGGGCTGCTGATCGTTGCACTAACCGTGATTCTGCCCCCCGAGCGAAACCGCAGCTTTTCCTTCCTTTGGCTGACATTTGCACTGGCATCAATGATAGGATCCGGAACAAACGCCGTAATTCAAAAAATACACCAAGCCTCGGAATTCAAGGATGAGCTTGTTCCCTTTCTTATTCTCTCGCTGCTGCTCGCCGCGCTCCTGTCGTTTATTTTTTCCTTTGCTTTGAAGAGTAAAGAGAGCGCACCGCACAAGGCGCTTTACCAAAAGCGAGGCGCACTTTTCCTCATTGTGCTTGGCGGAGTGGTGGTTGGCTTGATGAACGTAACCAACCTACGACTTGCCGGTCGCCTTCCCGCCGTGGTGCATTTCCCCACATATAACATTTGCTCTATGCTTATTACAGCGCTTGCAGGCAAGCTGCTCTTTGGGGAGCGGATAGGCAAGCGAAAAATGCTCGGCTTTTTACTTGGACTTTTAGCAATCACCATTATAGGACTTTTATAAGGAGAAACATATGTACATTGGCACACTCGATTATAACAAAAGCTTAACCTTCACACATGCAAGCAGCGACGTTGCTTTTCATCCCACCAAAACGGAAAATAACTTTTACACCTGGGCAGGGGAGATCATTTTCGATATGGGCGTGGATATAACGCTTACTCTTGAAAGGGAAAGCTACGTCGGCGCGGTTACGTTTCACGTCGGTGAGGCATCGATCACTGCGGCATTGGTCGTGGTGGACGGTCGGGTCGTTGGTAAGCACACCGTCGGCGGCGAAGCCTTTGGCGGCAATATTTCGGTTCCCGTGGGAATTGCGGCGAGCACACTTACCGTCAGACTGTTTGCCAACCTTACTGACCTCACGGTTGGGGATATTGCGATCCTTGGCGCTTATGATAACGGTGTTCCGGTTGTGTGGCCTACCCCAAAATCGATCGGCGAATGCCAAGGCTATGCCAACGTCAAAGAGGTCGTGGCGGCAAGCAACGATGCCGACGAGATCTTTGCGGCACAATTTCTCACCGAGCGCCTCGCGGAAAAGCTGGGAGAGAACAAAAGCCAAGCAGGCGTGACGGTCGTTATGAAAAAAGAGCCCTCCTATAAGCGCGACCGATATACGGTAACAAGCATCGGTCAAACGGTTACCGTCAGCGCCCCCTCCCGCATTGCGCTACTCTTTGGCAGCGACACGATCCTCTCCCTGACGGATAGCAAAGGGCTTTATCTTTGCAATATTGACGACAGCCCCCAAAATACGCTGCGCGGCTTTCATTTCGGGCTACCGCACAAGGATAAAATAGAATTTACAAGGCTTTTATTACAGCACGTCCTGATACCGATGCGCTATAATGTCATTTTTCTTGAATTTGCGGGCGGTATGCGTTTTGATCGCCACCCCGAGATCAGTGAAGGGTGGCTTGACGCCATTGAGAAGGCGAGTAAGGGAAAGCAACCGTATATGCCCCACTCCGACAAGGTATCCTGCCGCTCGCTGCTTGAAAAGGAGGACGTTCGCCGCCTCGTTGGCTATATCAAGGAGCTTGGCTTTGCCCTGATACCCGAAATACAAAGTCTTTCGCACGTTCAGTATATCACGTACGCGCACCCCGAAATTGCCGAGCGTGACGAGAACGCACCGAAAAACGAGGTCGTAAGCGGTGAATCTAACCCCTCTGACTTTTACGACCACTGCTACTGCCCCTCTCACCCCAAAAGCTATGAAATCATATACGATATCATAGACGAGATCGTTGAGGTAACAAACACCACCGAATACGTCCACATGGGACACGATGAGGTATATCAGCTTGGCGTTTGCCCACGCTGTAAGGATAAAAGCCGCTCTACCTTGCTTGCCGACCACATCATTGCGATGCACGACTATCTTGCCAAAAAAGGGCTTAAAATGATGATGTGGTGCGATATGCTGCACCCACGCCGCCAAGCTGACGGTGAAATCGAGCGCATCCCGCGCGACATTGTTATGCTTGATTTCGTTTGGTATTTTAAACCCGAGCACGATATCGAGGACGACATTTTAAAGCACGGCTTCAAGACGCTCATCGGCAACCTTTATTCCTCCCATTTCACCCGATTCAACTCCCGCATCACCAAAGAGGGCATGGTGGGCGGCGAGCTCTCCACCTGGATCATTACGGATGAAGAGATCTACGGCAAAAACGGTAAGCTGTGGGAGATGATGTACCTCTCGGAAATGCTTTGGAACACAAACCGCTATAATGAGGCAAACAGAAAGACCTACAATAAAATCCTCACAGCCCATATTCAACCAAGGCTTCGCAATGCGCTACGCGCCACGCATAGCCCGAGCGGATATCAAACAACACCCCTTGAAATCATCGGCAGTGGTAACTCCCTCCCCCGCGAGCTGCTTGAGCTTTGCCCCCGCGCAGTGCGTGCCGATGACGTAAGCATTGCCGTTGGCAGCACGTACGATCGCCTTGTTTTTGAGCACGCAACACTTAACACAGCAGAACGCATCGTGTGGAAGCCTCACAGAGCAGTAGGTGAATACACGGTAGAATACGAGGACGGTACAAGGAGTACGGTCGGCGTGCGCTACGCCGAAAACGTTATGTGCTACAAAAGCAGCTACGGTGTGCCGAAGCGCGGCGGCTATTATCGACACTTCGGATATGTCGGCACTTGGTTTTCCGACCCCGTCCTTGAGGGTAAAAACGAGCAGGGCGAGGATATGACCATTCTCGGTTACGTTTGGGAAAATCCTAATCCCGAAAAGAAGATCACACGCATCACCTATACCTCCGCGGAGCATGACTTCTGCCGACTTGTGCTTGCGGGCGTGAAAGGTCAAAAACGCATTTAAATTCATTTTTAAGACTATGCTTCACACAAGTGCAAAAACCACCTCCACAGAGATGCTGCGAAGAATGTGAACTCCACCAACGCGCCTTGCGCGTTGCCTTGAAGATTTCATATCGCAGTTTCTTAAGTGTTGATTTCTTGCGGAAATCTTCCACCGGAGTTCTCGCTCTCGCCGCACCATTGTTGCGAATCACCTGCGGAGAATCTGAACTATTCTGTCGCTCGCGCGACAGGGGAAGAATTGCAGTATTTTCATCAAATTTCAACATACATGCAAATTCTTCCACCGGAGTTCTCATCTCCGCAGGAAAACAAAAGGACCACCGCGCAAGGCGGTGGGCCTTTTGTTTGGTGCTCCTGCGGAGAATCGAACTCCGGACACCTTGATTAAAAGTCAAGTGCTCTACCGGCTGAGCTACAGGGGCTTGTGCTTTAGCACCCGTATATCATACCACAATCGGTGGTATTTGTCAACACCTTTTTTTCATTTTTTTGCGTTTTTCGCTCAAAATAGGAGCTTGCCCACAAGAAAAATCAAAGAAGGAGCTTGGCGCGCAGTGCGTCGGCAAGGAGGCGCACGTGCTCGGGCAAGAGCCCGGGAAGCATGGCATCGTTATCCTCGCTTTCCAGCACCGAATTGCGCATAGCACGTACCAAAAGCTTATCAAGTATTCCCTTTTGCCTTGAAACATTCAGCTCGCCGCCGAAATAAACAAGCTCATCCGCACTCTCCAGCACATTTCCCGCAAACATACGCTCTGCATAATTTTCAAACTGATCGGCAAAGGCGCAAAGCAAAAAGAGCGTGTGCGGCACTTGAGAAAGCGCCTTTTCATTTGCCTTTTGGTAGGCACGCGCGGCGCGCGGCAGCTTGCCCATGCGAATGGCGCCGCCAAACACGACGTAATCAAAGTGCGACGGGTCGGGCGCCGTTTTTGCAAGGTCGGCTATCTCAACGTCAAAAGCGGGAAGGTGATCCGCAAGCAGGCGGCACATTTCCGCCGTTCCACCCGTTTTGCCCGCATACGCAATTAAAATCTTCAAGGGGATATCCTCCGTTATTTTATAATGAACTACGCTTATTATACCATAAAACGCGCAAAAAAGAAAGATAATTCTCAAAAAAATGCCGCCCGTTTGATTGACAAAGGGGGGCGCGCGTGATATAATGAATGAAATATTTATTTTGGGAGAGCGCCATGTCGGATATTGCACTGAAAATTCGTCAATTACGCGAGGAGATCGCGTACCATGCAAAATGCTATTACGTGGAGGACGCGCCCGAAATTTCTGATTTTGAATATGACCGCATGTACGCGGAGCTGCTCGCACTTGAGGAGGCACATCCCGAATATTTTGACCCTGCCTCACCCACGCAGCGCGTGGGCGGTGCGGCGCTTGACAAGTTCGAAAAGGTCACGCACACAACGCCGATGAATTCCCTCTCAGATGTCTTTTCCTTTGAGGAGCTTGCAGCATTCCTTGACCGCGTGAGCGAGATCATTCCCAATGCCGCTTATTCGGTCGAGCCGAAGATCGACGGTCTTTCGGTCTCGCTTCGCTATGAAAACGGCGTGCTCGTGACGGGCGCCACGCGCGGTGACGGCGTGGTGGGCGAGGACGTCACGCAAAACATCAAGACCATCTATTCCGTGCCACTCACACTTAAGGAGCCGCTTTCCCTCACCGTGCGAGGCGAGGACTATATGCCCCGTGCCACCTTCTATAAGATCAACGAAAAACGCGAGGCGGCGGGCGAGGCACTGCTTGCCAATCCGCGCAATGCGGCGGCGGGGTCGCTGCGTCAGCTTGACCCCAAAGTTGCCGCTGAGCGCAAGCTTGATATATTTGTATTCAATTTCCAAGAAGGTTCGCTTTACGCCGACGGACACACGCCGAAAACGCACGAAGAGACCCTCTCGCGCCTCGCGGACCTTAGCTTTACCGTCCTTTCTCACCGCATTGTTGCCACCACAAGGGAGGAGATCATCGCGCACATCGATGCGCTTGGCGCCGCACGCGACGAGCTTGCCTTTGATATTGACGGCGTGGTCATTAAGATCAACGACCTTGCCGACCGCGTGGCGCTTGGCGAGGGCACCAACACACCGAAATGGGCGGTTGCCTACAAATTCCCGCCCGAGCAAAAGAAAACAAAGCTCCTTGACGTGGAGATCGCCGTTGGACGCACGGGCGTGCTGACCCCCACCGCCATTCTCTCACCCGTTCGCCTTGCAGGCACGACCGTCTCGCGCGCAACGCTCCACAACGCCGATTTTATCGCGGAAAAGGGCGTGATGCTCGGCGACACCGTCACCGTACAAAAGGCAGGTGACATTATCCCCGAGGTCGTGATGGCTCACCCCGAGCTGCGCGACGGCACCGAGGTGCCGTTTGCCATGCCCACTCATTGCCCCTCCTGCGGCGAGCCCGTCATGCGTGATAAGGACGACGCCGCTGCCGTGCGCTGCACCAACAGCGCCTGCCCCGCGCAGCTCTCGCGCGGCATTGAGCATTTTGCCTCTAAGGGCGCGATGAACATTGAGGGGCTCGGGCCCCAGATCGTTGAGCTGCTGCTGAAAAACGATCTCATTCACGACACGGCTGATCTTTATTCTCTCACGGTCGACGACGTAAGGAATCTTGACCGCATGGGCGAAAAATCCGCCGCCAATCTCATTGCCGCCATCGAACGCTCGAAGAGCGCGGGGCTTGAGCGTCTGCTCTTTGCGCTTGGCATTCGCGGCATCGGCGAGGTTGCCTCCACGGCGCTTGCCGCGAGATACAAGACCCTCACCGCCTGCTTTACGGCAACGGTGAAGGAGCTTTGCGAGATTGAGGATTTCGGCGAGATCACGGCAGAATACGTTGTCAATTTCTTCTCACACCCCCAAAATATCGCGCTTTGCGAGCGATTGATCGCAGCAGGACTCATCGTTGATGCCGTTGCCGCCCCCACGGGTGATAAATTCGCGGGGATGACCTTTGTCCTGACGGGCACACTTCCCACCATGACACGCGACGAGGCTTCGGAGCGCATTCGCGCCGCAGGCGGCAAGGTCGTGGGGTCGGTTTCTAAAAAGACCTCCTTCGTGGTTGCAGGCGAGGAGGCAGGCTCCAAGCTGACCAAGGCACAGCAGCTCGGCGTGACCGTCATTGACGAGCAAGCGCTTCTTGACATGCTCGGTAATTAAGTTTAAATAAGCAAGGCATGCTTGCTAAAATATAATCCCCAAAGGAGAATAATCATGAGCAAAATCAAAATCAGCAAATTCAAGATCGTCACCTCACCCTATCCGCAGATCACCGAGAGCAATTTTGCAAACGAGCTGCAGCAATATTTGGCGGAAAACGGACATCGCATCGACATTGTGAGCGACATCCAGCCCCCTGCTGAAAACGAGATCTTCGTTGGCTTTTCGGATCGCGCGAGGCTTCACCCGAACGGTCACAACTTTGAAGTGGCAGTGCGCGGCAACAAGATCTACATGGTTGCGGGCGATATGTTTGGCTACGACGCAATGCGCACCTACGTGCGCGAAACCTTTTGGCCCGCAGGTCAGCCGATCGAGATCGACGCCGAGGCGGAGCCCTTTTCCTACAAAGGGGATGGCAACGATCTCGCCACCAACATTCTCCTTGAACGCGGCGACGATGTGCGCGTAATGTTTTATAACATCCTCGGCGGCAAGGATCCGCTTCGTAAGGAAATGCAGCTTGAGCTTTTCCGCATTTACAGACCCGACGTCATTGGTCTGCAGGAATATCACCCCTGTAATCGCTATAACGGCTTTAAAGATAAGACCGAGATGCTTGGCTACCGCGAGGTCACGATAGACGATTCCTTGCTGAGCGAATACGGCGGACACAAGATCAATATGACACCCCTTTTCTACCGCTATGACCGCCTTGAGCTGCTCGACTTCGGCTACCGCTTGTTTGAGGGTAAAAACGATGCCTGCTCCAAGGGTGTAACGTGGGGCTTGTTCCGCGTGCGCACCACGGGCAAAAAATTCTTTGCCGCCTCCACGCACTATTGGTGGGAGAGCCGCGAGCCCATTGATTTCGAGGTCCGCATCAATAACTCGAAGGAAGCTCTTGACATTATTAATACGCTTCAAGCGAAACCCGAATACGCAGATATTCCCTTCCTGTTTGGCGGTGACCTTAACTGCCGCTTTGAAAGCGATCCCGTGCGCACCCTGACCGAGAGCGGTATGGTGCCCGCATTTGACCTTGCGGCGGTCAAGCAGGACGAATCCGCCTACCACGGCTACGCCACCTTCAGCGAAAGCTACAACTGCATGACAAGGTGGCCCGACGTACCGACAGGTGCTTACAAAACGGGCGTGGCAATCGACCACGCGTTCGTGATGGGTAAGCTGACGGTAAACAAATTCTGCTATATCACCGACAGATACGCCATGATGGCATCCGATCACTCACCGCTTGTAATCGATATTGAGCCGTAACACCAACAAAAAACAAAAATCCGCTGCTGCGATCAGGCGACCGCACCAGCGAATTTCTTATAATAAAAGAAAAAAAGAACCGCCGAGATCGGCGGTTCTTTTTTGATTATTTGTACTTGCGCTTACGTGCAGCTTCAGACTTCTTCTTACGCTTAACGCTGGGCTTTTCGTAATGCTCTCTCTTACGAAGTTCGGCAAGAACACCGGAACGAGCGCATTGACGCTTAAAGCGACGCAGAGCACTGTCAAGGGACTCGCCCTCCTTCAGTTTCACTTCTGCCATTTTCTATATCCCTCCCCTCGCGGTTGAAAAACAACAATCTTTATATATTATACACATTTTGCACCGTGGTGTCAATAGGGTTTTGAATTTTTGTTATACTTTTTTATTTCACCACGATATTGACGATCTTATCGGGCACAACGATCTCCTTGACGACCGTCTTACCCTCGATCGCAGATGCAACACGCTCATCTGCCTTGGCAATGGCAAGTGCCTCATCCTTTGCGGTGCCCTTGGGCATCATCACAACGCCGCGGAGCTTACCGTTGATCTGCACGGCAACCTCAACCACGGAAAGCTCGGTCTTAGCCTCCTCGTAGGTAGGCCAAGCGGCAAGCGAGCAGAAGCCCGTACCGCCGATCTGCTCCCATACCTCCTCTGCAATGTGAGGTGCGAAGGGAGAAAGCAGACGTACAAGGGTCTTAAGCTCATCGACCGTGAGGTGACCCACCTCGTCGATCTCGTTGAGAAGCGTCATCATTGCGGCAATGGCAGTGTTGAACTTCATATCCTCGATATCAAGCGTTACCTTCTTGATCGTGCGGTGGAAGGGCGTTTCAAGCTCCTTCGTCACGCCCGTGCCGCTTGCCTTTTCGGCAAGCAGTGCCACGCGGTCAAGGAAGCGCTTGCAGCCGCGCATACTGCTCTCCGACCAAGGTGCGGCGGAGGCGTAATCACCCATAAAGAGGATATAAACGCGCAGGGTATCCGCGCCAAACTCGTCAACCACATCGTTAGGGTCTACCACGTTGCCGCGCGATTTCGACATCTTTTGACCGTCAGGACCGAGAATCAGGCCCTGCGCCGTACGCTTCGCGTAGGGCTCGGCGGTGGGTACTGCACCAATGTCAAAGAGGAACTTGTGCCAGAAGCGGCTGTAAATGAGGTGGCGCGTCACGTGCTCCATACCGCCGTTGTACCAGTCAACGGGCAGCCAATATTTCAGCTTGTCAAAGTCGGCAAGGCAGGTGGTATTCAGCGGATCAATGTAACGCAGGAAATACCAGGAGGAGCCTGCCCACTGGGGCATGGTATCGGTCTCTCGCTTCGCGTCGCCGCCACACTTCGGGCACTTGCAGTTGACAAAGCTCTCGATCTTGGCAAGAGGCGATTCGCCACCCTCACCGGGTGCGAAGTTCTCAACGGAGGGAAGCTTCAGGGGCAGCTCGTCATAGGGTACTGCCACCATGCCGCACTGCTTACAGTGCACCACGGGGATCGGCTCGCCCCAATAACGCTGACGGTTGAACGCCCAATCCTTCATTTTATATTGTACGCCCGCTTCGCCAACACCAAGGCGCTCGAGCTCCTCGATCATACGCGCGATCGAATCCTTTTTGTTGGTATAGCCGTTAAGGAAATCGGAATTGACCATTTCGCCGTCGCCCGCATACGCTGCCTCGGCGATGTTGCCGCCCTTGATGACCTCGACAATATCAATGCCAAACTTCCTCGCGAAGGCATAGTCGCGCTCATCGTGCGCGGGCACTGCCATAATGGCGCCCGTGCCGTAGCCCATCATCACGTAGTCGGAAATGTAGATCGGGATCTCCTTGCCCGTAATGGGGTTGATCGCCGACAGACCCTCAATGCGAACGCCCGTCTTGTCCTTGTTCATCTGGGTGCGCTCAAACTCGGTCTTCTTGGCGCAAAGCTCGCGGTACTCGTCAAGCGCCGCCACGTTCTTAATGCGGTCGCGGTACTTGTCAAGCACGGGGTGCTCGGGTGCCATGACCATAAAAGTCACGCCAAAGAGGGTGTCGGGACGGGTGGTGTAGATGCGAAGCTTATCCTCCACACCCGAAAGCGAGAAGTTCACAAAAGCACCCGTCGATCTGCCAATCCAGTTGACCTGCTGCTGCTTGACGTTCGGCAGATAATCAACCGTGTCAAGACCCTCAAGGAGCTTGTCGGCATACGCAGTGATGCGCAGATACCAAACGTCCTTGGATTTCTGCACGATATCACTGTGGCAAATATCACACTTGCCGCCCTGCGAATCCTCGTTGGAAAGCACGACCTTGCAGGAGGGGCAATAGTTGACAAGCGCGGTGTCGCGGAAAACAAGACCGTTCTCGAACATCTTAAGGAAGATCCACTGCGTCCAGCGATAGTAGCCCTCCTCGGTGGTATCGACCACGCGATCCCAATCAAACGAGAAGCCAACGCGCTTTAGCTGCTGGGTGAACTTGGCAATATTGTTATCGGTCACCTGGCGGGGGTGGATGCCCGTTTTGATCGCATAGTTCTCGGTCGGCAGACCGTATGCGTCAAAGCCGATCGGGAAAAGAACGTTATA
>JAZOSR010000056.1:0-6438 GCA_045657225.1 Eubacteriales bacterium
AACCAAGGCGTTTGCGGGTGAGCCCGCCCCCTTCGTGATGGAGCTGCCCGCTTATCATATGCCGACCTTCATTAACGTGATGCGCTCCATGTGGGAGCGCGGTTGGGCGTTTATCAAAAAGGCGGGAACGATTATTCTTGCCTCTACGATCGTCATTTGGATGCTTTCTTCACTCGGCTTCGTTGACGGCTCCTTTGCCTTTGATGCTGAAATGGCGCTTGAAAACAGTTTGCTCGGTTACTTTGGCATTGGTGTCAAATGGCTCTTTGCACCCCTTGGCTTTGGTAATATTGAAACAGCCGTTGCGACCTTTATGGGTCTTCTTGCCAAGGAGGAGGTCGTTGCCGTGCTTGGTGTGCTTGATTTCCTTGACATGACACAGCTTGCCGCATATTCCTTCCTCATTTTCAACCTGCTGTGTGCCCCCTGCTTTGCGGCAATGGGTGCGATCCGTCGCGAAATGAACAGCGCGAAATGGACGGCGTTTGCGATCGGGTATCAGTGTGTTTTTGCTTACGCGATCTCTTTGATCGTTTATCAGCTTGGTGCGATCTTCACCTTCGACGTGACGGCGAACGTGCCGGGCGTGATCGTGGCGGTGCTTCTCCTTGTGGGATTGCTTTACATGATCTTCCGTCCCGCAAGCCGCGTGGATCAAGGTCTTAAATCGACCTCTGCCGTTGACGCATCCTCGCCGCAATTTGCACACAAGGAGTGATCATTATGCTTGATTGGCTAAGCAATAATTGGGGCAATATCGTTGTCATTGGCGTGATCGTTCTTGTCGTTGCCGCAGTCGTGTTTTGTCACGTTCGCGCAAAGCGCGCGGGGAAAAGCACCTGCTCGTGCGGCTGCTCGGATTGCGCCATGAAGGGCGTTTGTCACCAAAATTCCGAGGATAAAAAGTAAAAATATCAATGGCGCCCGCAAGAAAATCTTGCGGGCGCTACGCAATTAGCCGCGAAACGGTAGTAAAAACGCGAGCTTTTGACGGATTTGGAGTCTGTTTGTTGTTGTGAGAAAAAAGCATTGACGGCGTGGCGGTTTGTGTGCTATAATATGAAAGTATAAATGCGGCGACAGCGCCGCGATGAAAGGACAAGATATGAGTATTCGCATCGGTATTTACGGTTATGGCAATCTCGGTCGCGGCGTTGAGGCGGCGATCAGACAAAATAAGGATATGGAGCTGGTGGCGGTCTTTACCCGCCGTGACCCTGCGACTTTGAAGATCAAAACTGCGGGTGTGCCCGTGTGTCACACGGATGACGTGATGAATTATCGCGATAAGATCGACGTGATGATCCTGTGCGGTGGCAGTGCAAAGGATCTGCCCGAGCAGACCCCCGCCCTCGCCGCGTATTTCAACGTGGTCGATAGCTTTGACACGCACGCAAAGATCTCCGAGCATTTCGCAAACGTAGATAAGGCGGCAACGGCGGGAGAGAAAACTGCTATTATTTCGGTCGGTTGGGACCCCGGTATGTTTTCGCTGAACCGTTTGTATGCAAGCGCCATTTTGCCCGACGGTGAGGATTATACCTTTTGGGGCAAGGGCGTCAGCCAAGGACATTCCGATGCCATTCGCCGTGTTGAGGGGGTTGCTGACGCAAAGCAATACACGATCCCCGTTCCCGAGGCTCTCAACGCCGTGCGCAGCGGTGCGGCTCCTAAGCTTACCACGCGCGAGAAGCACACGCGTGAGTGCTTTGTGGTAGCAAAGGAGGGCGCGGACAAGGAAAGAATCGAGCAGGAAATCAAGACCATGCCCAACTATTTTGCCGATTATGACACGACCGTTCATTTCATCTCGCAAGAGGAGCTAAGCGAAAAGCACGGCGGCATTCCGCACGGCGGATTTGTGATCAGAAGTGGCAGAACGGGGCTTGAAAAAGAGCATAACCATATTATCGAATATAGCCTGAAGCTTGATTCCAACCCCGAATTTACCGCCTCCGTGATCGTTGCGTATGCGCGCGCAGCATACCGTTTGGCACAGCGTGGTGAGCACGGCTGTAAGACCGTTCTTGACGTGCCCCCTGCTTTGATCAGCGCGCTTTCTCCCGAGGAGCTGCGCCGCACGCTTCTTTGATTTCGTTATTTCCAAAGGAGATTTTTTATGAATCTTTTGACTGTAGCCGTTGCACAGATGTTCGCGCTTGACGATATGCAAAAAAATTATGTGCGCGCAGAGGAGATGGTTGCCGAAGCGGCGGCGAAGGGCGCAAGATTGGTCGTCTTTCCCGAGGTGATGAATTACGTGGGAACGCCAACTCCCGACAGCTTTGAAAGCATTCCGGACGGAGAGGCGTGCCGCCGTATGTCCGCGGCGGCGAAAAAGCATACCATGTGGGTACATCTCGGCTCAATACGCGAAAAAAGCGAGAACGGAAAGCCCTATAATACATCGGTGCTTTTTTCTCCCGACGGCGAGATCAACGCCGTATATCGCAAGCTGCACCTTTCCGATATGCAAACAAGACCCGGCAAGCCCGCCGCTCTTGAATCCGACCGCAATTCAAGAGGAGATCGGATCGTTGTTGCCGACACCGACCTTGGCAAGATCGGCATGAGCATTTGCTACGATCTTCGTTTCCCCGAAATGTACCGTTTGATGAGTGAGCGCGGTGCGCGCATCGTTTGCCACCCCTCGAGCTTTAGCGCGACCACGGGAGCGGCACATTGGGAGATCCTGCTCCGCAGTATCGCAGTGCTCAATCACTGCTACGTGCTGGCAAGCAATCATTGCGGCACAAAGCCAAACGGCGGTGCGCTTTGGGGGCACTCTATGATCATTGATCCGTGGGGAACGGTGATTGCCGAGGCAGGCAGAGAAAGAGAGGCACTGCTTGTTGCCGACATCGACCTTGATTACTGCGAGGAATTGAAGGGGCGCCTTGGGTGTATGACCAATCGCCGCCCCGATATTTACACGTTAAAAGAGAATTAAAAAAGGCGCTGATTCATTAGCGCCGATCAAAAACACACACGAAAAGCGTAATAGAAAAACCGCTTTCCTTTATACCTTTTAGGGGTAGGGGAAAGCGGTTTCGCTTTTTTATGTTAGATTTCAAGGTAGAATTTCGTGCCGAAATTCATTAATGTGTGTTTTTTAGACGCGCTCTCGGCACTCGACGTATGTGAATACGCCTCACGTGCCGAGATCACGTCTTCTGCATCTAATGACTCAGCCCCTAGCTGAAAATCTTACCCGATCATACCGTTGATGAAAATGTAAATGCCGATCACGACGAGGATCGAGCCGCCGAGAATGGTTGCCTTGCCCTCAAGTCCCGCGCCGAATTTTTTGCCGATGAGAATACCCGCCGTGCAGATAACAAAGGTAACCACGGCAATAAGGAGCACTGCGATCAATGCTTCGAAGATGTTGTAGTCAGCGATCGTAAAGCCGACGGAGAGCGCGTCGATCGACGTGGCAACGCCCTGCACGAGAAGTGCCGTGAGCGTCAGCTTGGTCGCGCAGCAATCACATTCCTCGCCCTCGTCCGCTTCTTCCTTGCCCTTGCAGCAACGAATGCCCTCAAAGAGCATTTTGCCGCCGATGAAGGAGAGCAGTGCCAGCGCGATCCAGGGAATGAATTTTTGGAAGGCTTCGAATTGCTCCGCGAGCGTGTGCACGCACAGCCAGCCGATAAAGGGCATCAATGCCTGGAAAATGGCAAAGGTGCCTGCGACGAGAAGCATTTTGCGTCGCTTCATATCGTGGTCACTAAGACCGTTTGCAAGCGAAACCGAAAAGGCGTCCATGGCAAGACCCACGCCGAGCATGATGTTGGTAAAGAAGAACGTGATACCCATAAAATCCACCTCACAAATAAAAAAACTCAAATGCGGCACCAAAAAGCCACACTTGAGTCTCGTAATTTAAAGCATGCCAGGTGCTATCACCATTATGTTGACATGCTACGCACCGCGGTGCGCTTACTACTCCCTCACAGGATACAACGGATAGTATAGCATGCTTTTGCTTGCTTGTCAAGTCCTCTTGCTGTAAAAAATTCTCACGGCGCTAATTTAAAAAAGTTATAAGAAAAAGATCGCATTTTGCTTGACAAGCCTTATATTATATGATATTATAATAATGTCAAAATATGCGGTTTCTGTAACTGACGGGAAATGTGGGTCACCACAGGGGAGCAGAAATAATAAAAGAGGATTTCCTCCGCCGTCCGTCTGGGCACACTCATTCCGCAGGAATCAGTGTGTCTTTTTGCTTTTTTTGATGATATTTTTCGGAGGTACAAGCACATGAACAAAAAAGTTGGAATCGTTATGGGAAGTGATAGCGACCTGCCCGTTATGAGAAAGGCGGCGGACACGCTTGCGGCGTTCGGCATCCCCTTTGAGGTGCACGTTTTGTCGGCACACCGCACCCCCACTCAAGCGGCGGAGTTCGCAAAGGGTGCCAAGGAGAATGGCTTCGGTGCCATTATCGCGGCGGCAGGTATGGCGGCACACCTCGCAGGTGTAATGGCGGCTTATACCACTCTGCCCGTCATTGGCGTGCCCTGCAAGTCCTCGAACCTTGACGGTATGGACGCGCTTCTTGCCACCGTGCAAATGCCTTCCGGCATTCCGGTTGCGACGGTTGCCATCAACGGTGCGGTAAATGCGGCATTGCTTTGCTGCGAGATGTTTGCCATCACCGATGACGAGCTTGCCGCAAAGCTTATGGCAAAGCGTAAGGCAGACGAGGAAAAGGTGCTTGAAAAGAACGCTGCGGTCATGGCAGAGTTCGCGCAGTAAGGAGTAGATACATGGGAGGATTTTTCGGCGTATCCGCCAAGGGTCGCGACGCGATCGCGGATACTTTTTTCGGAACTGACTATCATTCCCATCTCGGCACGGCACGCGGCGGCATGGCGGCGTACGATAGCGAGATCGGTCTGCAACGTGAAATTCACAATATTCAAAATTCACCCTTCCGCACTAAGTTTGAGCACGTGTTTGATGAAATGAAGGGCACCTCCGCGATCGGCTGTATCAGTGACGCCGAGCCGCAGCCCATGCTCATTCGCTCTCACCACGGCACGTATGCAATTTGCAACGTGGGTGTGATCAACAATGCAAACGAGCTGATCGGGAAGTATTTTAAGGTTGGCGGCGGTCACTTTGACGCCATGACGGGCGGCAGAGTCAACCCCACCGAGCTCATTGCGGCACTCATCGACCAAAAAGAGGATATGGTTGAGGGCATCCGTTACGTGCAGGAGATCGTGGAGGGAACGACTACGCTCCTGATCCTGCGAGAGGACGGCTCGATCATCGCTTCGCGCGACAAGCTCGGGCGCCTCCCCGTTTTCGTCGGCAAGGGGGATGATGCGCACTGCGTGTCCTTTGAGTCCTTTGCTTGCCAAAAGGTCGGATATGAGATCGTGCGCGAGCTTGGCCCCGGTGAGATCGTTAAGATCACCCCCGACGCGGTCGAGCAGCTGATTGCCCCCGGCAAGGAAATGAAGATGTGCGCGTTCCTTTGGTCGTATTACGGCTACTCCACCTCCACCTACGAGGGCAGTAACGTGGAGCTGATGCGTTACCGCAACGGTGAGATCATGGTGGAAAACGAAAAAGAGCAGGGCGAGCTGCCCGTGCTTGATTACGTGGCAGGTATGCCCGACTCGGGTACCCCCCATGCCATTGGCTATGCTTATAAGAGTGGCGTGCCCTTCGCGCGTCCTTATCTCAAATACACGCCCACGTGGGCACGCAGCTTTACCACGAGTAAGCAGGTTGAGCGCAACCGCGTGGCTAAAATGAAGCAGATTCCCGTCAAGGAGCTGATCGAGGGCAAGAACCTCTTGTTTGTTGACGATTCGATCGTGCGCGGCACACAGCTGAAGAGCACGGTGGATTTCCTTTACGACATGGGCGCAAAATCCATTCATATGCGTTCCGCCTGCCCCCCTATCATGTACCGTTGCAAGTACCTCAATTTCACCAATGCGAAAAACGACATGGAGCTGCTTGCCCGCCGTATTATCGACGAGCTGGAGGGTGATGAGGGCGTAAAGCACATCGACGAGTACAGCGACGGCGCAACCGCGCGCGGCAAGCGCCTGCGCGAGGTGATCTGCGAGAGAATGCACTTCAATTCGCTTGAATTTCAAACGCTTGAGGGTGTCCTCAAGGCGATCAATATAGACCCCACCAAACTTTGTACTTATTGCTGGAACGGAAAGGAATAAAAGTTATGATGCACGAAAATTCGAGATCTGAAAGCTATGCAGCCGCAGGTGTGGATATCACCGCGGGCTATCGCTCTGTTGAGCTGATGAAAAAACACATTGCTCGCACGAAAAATGCGGGCTGCCTTGACGACGTCGGCGGCTTTGGCGGTTGCTTTGGCCTTGACGTAAAGGGCATGGAGGAGCCCGTGCTCGTGTCGGGTACTGACGGCTGTGGCACCAAGGTCAAGCT
>JAZOSR010000057.1:0-22693 GCA_045657225.1 Eubacteriales bacterium
ATAGCCGTAGAAACTTCCAGCCTGCCGTTACATACTGCATCGACCGTTTCAACGATCGGCATTTCCACGGCATATTTTTGAGCCAATTTAATGGCGGCGGGCAAAGCGTTGATGCCCTCAACCACCATACCGACCTGCCTGATCGCTTCATCGACCGCAACACCTTGTCCTATCAGCATACCGCAACGATTGTTACGGCTGTGCATACTGGTTGCGGTAACGATCAGATCTCCGATGCCTGCCAAGCCTCCGAATGTTTGTTCTCTGCATCCCATAGCGATACCTAAACGGGAAATCTCAGCAATTCCACGCGTAATAAGCGCGGCTTTTGCATTATCTCCGCAACCGAGCCCGGTTGCAATGCCGGAAGCCAAGGCAATAACGTTCTTTAATGCACCGCACAGCTCTACTCCGCGAATGTCATCGTTGGTATATACTCGCATACAGCCAACAGTAAACACCTTTTGAACCGTTGCTGCCGCCTCGACATCGTTACTTGCCGATGTAATAGTCGTAGGAAGATCCTTAATCACTTCTTCTGCGTGAGTCGGACCGGACAGAGCAACTAACTTTACCGTAGGGTTCCTAAGCTCGTCTGCAATAATCTCGGTCATCGTATAGAGTGTTTCCGATTCAATTCCCTTAGCGACGTCTACGATTATCTGTCCGTCCACTATATAAGGTGCCGCCTTTCTTGTCGTTGCTCTAACAAAGGGCGACGGAACAGCAAACACTAATATATCCATACCGGAACAAGCTTCTCGAATATCCTTTGTATATACGATTTGCTTCGGTAAATCCACATCGAAAAAATTCGGATGCCTTCCGGTTGCTAAGAGATTATCTATCTCCTTTTCAATAGCAGACCAAACGGTTACTGAGTTTCCTGCATTGCATAGCATTCTTGCAAGAGCAACGCCCCATGTGCCTGCGCCCAAAACACCAATATTCATCATATTTTGTATTGCTTTATCCTCCGTCATTTTTTATCACAGTTTAACGAACCAATAGGGCCCCTGCTATTATAGCACAAAAACCACAGAAAATCAATCTGTGGTTTCTGTTTTTTAGCCAACAGAGCGGTCTGTTTTTCTTTTGTCAATAGGTAATATATTCTCAAACTGTCCTTTAGAGTACCGTACTATCATGCCTGCTCTTTTTGTTCGTTTTTACCTTAGAGTTATGAGGCACGCGAATTGCTAATCAATTCGCGTGCCTCTATGAATTTGCTACGCAAGCGTTATGATATGATTGCCCGTCTAACCTATAACTTGGGCTTTGCCCAATCATAACTATGCGAAGCATATCATAACTTATAACTTGCCCGCAAGGGCAATCATGGTTTAGCGTGATACTCCATCGCAGTATCACTCTACCCACGTGGCTTGCCGCCGCGGCAGATTGCCGCGGCAATGAGAGAAAACACAAGCGCCGCCGTCGGGCCGCCCGCGGCGGCAGAAAGACTGCCCGTGAAGACGCCGAGAAAGCCCTTTTCATCCACAGCACGGCGCACACCCTCGGCAATGCGATAGCCAAAGCCCGAAAGCGGCGTGGTGGCACCCGCACCCACGAATTCCGCAAAGGGGCGGTAGATCCCCACCGCGCCAAGCAGCACGCCAAGGACCACGAACCCGACAAGAATCCTTGCAGGGGTGAGCTTTGTTTTATCGATCAAGATCTGCGCCACCACCGAAAGCGCGCCGCCCACCACAAACGAAAGTGCCAGCTTTAACACAATTTCCATTCCCTGTCCTCCTTTGCCGTCACGCAAACGAGATGCGCGACCGCAGGGATACATTCTCCCTGCTGTATGATCTGCGGACTCATCATCGCACCCGTCCCAAGGAAAAGCACGCGCCTGAGCTCCCCTGCCGCAATTTTAGGCAAGAGATACGAGCCAAATACCGTGGCGGAGCAGCCGCACCCAGAGCCACCTGCGTGCGTATCCTGCAATTTCCGATCATAGATCATCATGCCGCAGTCATCGTGCACCGAAGCGATATCCATACCCTCGATCTTCATTAATTCAAGGAGTATTGAGGAGCCCTCAAAGCCAAGGTCGCCCGTGACGATCAAGTCAAAATCGCGGGGGCTTTTGCCGCTTTCCCCGAAAAATCGCAAGAGCGTATCTGCCGCCGCGGGAGCCATGGCGGCGCCCATATTGGCGGCGTCACGCACACCCTTTTCGATCACCTTTCCCGCCATCACGCCAACGATATTTGCCATCGCTCGCTCGCACTCACCTACGATAAACGCACCCGCACCCGTCACGGTCCACTGCGCTGTGGGCGCGCGCTGTCCGCCGTATTCAAGCGGCGCGCGGTACTGCCGTTCTGCCGTGCAGTTGTGCGAGGAGGCAACCGCCGCCGCACGTCGCATCAACCCCGTTGAGGTCAGCATCGCGGCAAGCACCAAGCCCTCTGCCGCCGTGGAGCAAGCGCCGTAAAGCCCGAAATACGGCACGGAAAAATCCTTTAAGCCGTACGCCGCGCCGATGCACTGATTGAGAAGATCTCCCGCAAAAATACCGTCAAGGCAATCCTCTCTCATCTTCGCCTTTAGCAGTGCCGCCGTCAGTGCCCTGCGCTGCATTTCCGCCTCTGCCTTTTCCCAGCTTTTTTGCCCGAAGCGATCCTCCTTATCGTGCAGATCAAAAAAGTCACCAAGCGGTCCGTTTTTCTCCATTTTACCAACAACCGATGCCGCGGAAATAATGCCGCAGCTCGTCTTTATCAATCCTTTTTGCATCCTACCACTCCCCTTTTGTGAGTAGTTTGTGGTATTTTTGCCTTTTTATACACCAAAAAACAAAAATGCTCCTTGCCGTCAAAACGGCAAGGAGCAGGCATCAGTCTTCAAACCGAAGCCCAAGGCGCTGTCGCCAGCGCAGCATATACGCGGTAATCAGACGTGTCATTGCCACGTCATAAAGCACGAAGATCACAATAAGCGGCAAGACAAGCACGGGATACCAGCTTTGATAAGTGAGCTCGCCAACAAAGAAAAATTTGAGCATGAGAAAAATATCGATCGCACCCCCGACAAGGAAGACCGCGGTTTTCAAAACCCATGCGACCATGCGGGAAAAATGCCCCTCAAACACGCTTTTGAGGATCGGGTAAAAGCCTGCAAAGCACACGTAAAGGAGGGCTGGCGTTTTGTTCGCAAGCGGAAGGACAAGCGAGAGGACCGACGTTGCCGCATAAATGAGATAGGGATATTTCCCCCGCAGCTCAATCACGCCAAACACCACGCCAAGCGAGGCGATCACCGCCATGGAGATGTCAAGCACCTCAACAAGTGAGCCAAGAGTTAAAAGCACCACCCCCACCGCCACACACATGGCGGCGGCAGTCAGCTTGCGCGTGCTTTTGTTACGTCGCCCCCCCATTAGCAGCAGGAAATGAGGTCCCCGCCCATGCACTCGCAGCAGCAGTCTGCGCAAAGCAGGGTCGTGCACATATCACAGCCACCACCGTTGTTGCCACGGCTTTGGTTGTATCCGCCGCCAAACATACCCGCGCGCTGGTGCATTTTTTCCTTAAAGGACCAATACTCGTTGTTCGAGGGCTCCATACGGTATGCGGTTTCAAAGGAATGCTGCGCATCCACGTAAAAGCCGCGATGTAGCTGAATGCAGCCCGTGAGGAACACCCACTCGGCACCGCGATCGGCATCGGCGACCTCCTCAAGCAGGCGCTCTGCCTCGGAAATATTGCCACTGTTGATGCAGTTGCGGATCATGGTAAACTTGGATTTCGCTTCCTCGGAATAGCGGTTGGAGGTGCGATAGTTGCTACCGCCCTGTGCACCGGGTCCTGTTTGCCAGCCGTATGCACCGCCGCCCTGCGTGTTGTCGCGGCGCTTACCGCGCTTTTCGCTGAAATCTGCACCTGCCGTGCCGCCGTTTGCACGCATACGCGTGATCTCCTCGTACGCCGCGTTGATCTCCTTCATTTTCTCGCTTGCAAGCTCCGAGAGATCGCTATCGGTATAACGGTCGGGGTGATATTTGCGCACCAGCTCGTGGTAGGCTTTTTTGATCTCTTCATCACTGGCGTTCGGTGAAACGCCCAGCACCTTATAAGGATTATTACTCACTTTTATCCTCCTTCAAGCACGCTCCCTCGCCGTAAAGCACACGTTTGACAGTCGCGGGCATGCCCAAATACAATATATTTTCAATCACGGGACGGCTCATGTTGGCGTCCGTATCATCAATCAGGTCAATCGCCGCCTCCATATCGGAAAGGCAAGCGATCAGTGCATCGTGCAGCTCCTCGCGCTGCGCGTCGGTCGGCTTTGCGCCATAAAGCAGCAAAATGGGGTTGAAATTGCCGCTTTTCTCGTCCCTCTCAAGATCGTCGATGGCATCAACGATATAAATAAATCTACCCATCTTCTCGCCAATACGCGCGGCAACAAGCGCAAGACTCCCATCAAGCCCGTGCGACATTGCCGCCGAAAGCATCTCGCCGAAGATCGCCGCAGGCTGATCGACCGATGCCCTTTTCTCCTTTTCAAGCGCCGAGAGCGCCGAAAGCTTATCGGCAAAAAGCACCGACAGGTCGGGCAAATGCTTTTTCGCGCGGCGGTACGCATCGCCAAGCCACAGGCAACGAAGCCTTGCCAAGAGCTTGCCAAGCCCTCGCTTATCCGCCACATCGTCGCGGCATTTTTGGTAAGCAAGCAACGCCGACACGCGCGCGGCATAGGAAAGCGCCTCATTTGGCTCCATCATCACGCGGCGCTTTAAGGGGTGTGCCAAGCATCTGCGCGCGCGGAATTTCGGCTCGGTACCGAGAAGCGCCATGCGAATATGTACGAGAAAGGCAATATCAAAGGAGAGCGTCAAGCGCGAGCACTGTCCCGTACACTTCCCCATGCTGCGGCATAGCCCACAGTATGCGGCACGGTAATATTCGTATTCCTTTACACGGAGCTCCGCTTTTTTGATCTTAACGTATCCAAACATATCCTCACCTTATTTATGCACTCATTATATATTACCAAATTTTATATATAAATACAATAGATATTTCAAAAAATCAACGAACCCTCACATTTTTCTTGCGATATTCAAGCGGCGAGCAGCCAATATACCGCCGAAAGACCTCCGCGTAATAGCTACCGCCCGAAAATCCGACGGCATCTGCCACATCGGTTACCGAAAGCTTTTCGTCCTGCAAGAGGCGCAGTGAGCGACGCACACGGTAATACTGCAAATAAGAAAATGCCGTGCGCCCCGTAAAGCGCCTGAAGGTGCGGCAAAACTCACTCCTTGAAAGCTTTGCGACACGCGCAAGCATCTCCAGCGACAGCGACTCCTTATAATGCTCCTCCACAAACGAGAGCACTGCTTTTACGGCGGCGGCTCCACCGTCGGTTACGGTCGGCTCACGATCCGCCACGCGCCCATAAAGGATCACCCAAAGGCGGCAAAGCTGTGCCTTCGCCAGCAGCTCCCAGCCGAGCTCCTTTTTTAAAAGGAGCTTTGAGATCGCTTCAATGATTGTCAGTGCCTCTCTATCCTCCTCACGGCTCTTCAAAAACACAAGCGCGGGGAGAACGTTGTCACGCAGGAGCGGTGCCACATATTTTTGCTCGATCACGCTCCCCTCCGTGCCCGAAATGAGAAGCGGCCAAAGGTTAATGGGGTGGTAAGCGCATTCCGCCCCCTCAAGCCTTCTGCCCGCGTGCATGACGTTGCAATTTACAAACACCGCGTCCCCCGCCGTTAGGTGATATTCCCTGTCGTTTGCGCGGTAGTACATTTCGCCGGACACGATATAAGTCAGCTCCATCTCTGGGTGGAAATGGCAGGAGAACTGCTCCCCCTCGTAATTTTCGATACGCGCAAAATGACTGCCTCCAAAAAGCGGCAGCGCAGCACTCCCTCGCGCACCGCGCTCCAAGCCTGAGCTGTCGATATCTAATTTTGACATATCCGCACCCCCTTGCGCAATATTGTTATAAAAACAAGCAATATGTCGGTTGACATACACTTTTTTTAATACTATAATGATTATAGCACATTCCTCTCTACATTACAACCAAAAGGAGAAAGATGATGGGAAAAATTACGTTTATGGGTGCAGGAAGCACCGTATTTGCCAAAAACGTGTTGGGCGACAGCATGCTGACGCCCGCGCTTCGCGATTTTGAGATCGCGCTTTATGATATTGATCCCAAGCGACTTGATGAGTCCTATGATATGGTCTGCCTGCTCAATAAAAACATTAACGAAGGCAGAGCAAAGGTCAGTAAATATCTTGGTGCAGCACAGCGAAAAGATGCCCTTCGCGGCTCTGATTTTGTCGTCAATGCCATTCAGGTAGGCGGCTACGACCCTTGCACCATCACCGATTTTGAAATTCCGAAGAAATACGGGCTTCGCCAGACCATTGCCGATACGCTCGGCATCGGCGGCATTTTCCGCACCCTGCGCACCATTCCCGTTTTGGAGGGCTTTGCCGAGGATATGGCGGCCGTTTGCCCCAATGCGTGGTTCCTCAATTACACCAACCCCATGGCAATGCTGACCGGCTATATGCAGCGCTACACCGACGTCAAGACCGTGGGTCTTTGCCACAGCGTGCAGGTCTGCTCCAAGCGTCTTTTGGAAAAGCTTGGCATAGAGGCGAAGGGGCCTGTGCGCGAGAAGATCGCGGGCATCAATCACATGGCATGGCTCCTTGAGATCTATGATGCCAAGGGCAACGATCTTTATCCCGAGATCAAGCGCCGCGCATTTGACATTCTCGAGGATCCCTCAAAGATGGAGGGCAAGCCCGATCTTGTCCGCTTTGAGTACATCCGCCGCTTCGGCTATTACTGCACCGAGTCAAGCGAGCACAACGCCGAGTACAACAATTTCTTCATCAAATCGAAATACCCCGAGCTCATCGATCGCTACAAGATCCCGCTTGACGAGTACCCCCGCCGCTGTATCGATCAGATCGAAACGTGGAAAACGCAGCGCAATGAGTACCTGAACGGTAACATCACGCACGAGCGCTCGCGTGAATATGCCTCTCTTATCATGGAGGCAATGGTCACGGGCGTGCCTTATGAGATCGGCGGCAACGTGCTGAACACGGGTCTGATCACCAATCTGCCGCACAACGCCTGTGTTGAGGTACCCTGCCTTGTCAACAAGCGCGGCATTCTGCCCACCGTGGTGGGAGATCTGCCCGAGATCTGCGCCGCTATGAACCGCACCAACATCAACCCGCAGCTCCTCACCATTGAAGCGGCGGTCACCAAGAAAAAAGAGGCAATCTATCAAGCCGCCATGCTCGATCCCCATACCTCCGCCGAGCTTTCGATCGACGACATTATTGCCATGTGCGACGAAATGCTCGAGGCACACAAGGATTGGATGCCCGCATATCACTGATCAAGCTGATACATTAGCAATAAAAAGGCAGCGTGCCGTTGGCACGCTGCCTTACTTTTACTTTTGGGTGGAGGGTAAGCCGACTACTCCATCGACAGGCAGCGCAAGCGCAATTCCCTGTCCCGGTGTTTGCAGACCGACCTTTTGGTAAAGGGCGTGCAGTACGTCGTCCTTGATCTCAGCGGGCACCAGAATCATCACCGCCTCCTTTTCGGGCTGAATGGTGATCTTAAAAAAGGTTTCCGCCTCCTTATTTGCCGTGCCGCGCGCGTGAATGACTGTGCCGCCACCCGCACCGCACTCTCTTGCCGCCTCCATCACCGCATCGGAAAAGCCGGCATTCACGATACAAAGAATCAGCTCGTGTGTATAATTCATTTACCTTTCCTCCTTTATGCGCGACGGTTGTCGGCTAAAAATTGATAGATCGAGGCACCGATCACGCTTGTCATCGGCACCGTCATGGCAATACCCTTGCCGTTTTTGATGGTTGTGAATTTTTCCTGCAACGTAGCGAGCGCACGTGCCGCCATCTCCTCACGTATCACACTGAAGATCACACGCTTTTCGCTGTCCTCAAGACCCATCATGTGCATGATGTCCGAGGTTGCGGTACCGCGTGCCGCGGCAGTGAACTGCATATTTGCGCCAAAGGACTGGATAAGGTCCATAAAATATTCGGTCTTACCGCGAGGCACCACCGTCACCAGAAGCTTTAGCTTTTGCGGTGCCTGCTTGTGCCCGTTTGTGGGCTTTGCCGCACCCTTTCGCTTCACTGCTTTTTGTTCGGTCATAGCTTGGCACCTCCCTTACATAAAATCGATGATCTGCTCATCATCGGCGTCAAGAATATGCTTCATCATAATGCTTCTTCTCACCTTGCCCGCCATAATGGCACGGAAGCCCATTACTTGAATGGTAATCAGCGGCGCCATTGCGACCATTGCAACGATGCCAAAGGCATTATCCATGACACGGTCAACACCCGAAAGCGCAACGGTAGCACCGACCGCAAGCGGCAAAATAAAGCTTGAGGTCAAGGGACCGCTTGCAACGCCGCCCGAGTCAAAGGCGATCGCGGTGTAAATACGGGGCACGAAGAAGGAGAGCCCAAGGGAGATAAAATAACCCGGGATGAGATAATAAAGAATACTGAAATCAAAAATAATGCGAATGGCGGAAAGCCCGATCGACACGCCAACGCCCACGGAAAGCGCGATCATCATTGAGCGCTTGCTGACCGTGCCGCTCGTAATATCCTCGACCTGCTGCTTTAAAACGTGTACCGCGGGCTCGGCGAGAACCACCACCAGACCAAGCAGGAAGCACATACCGACGAGAAGCGCCTCGTGCGTGGCGGCAAGATCGTGCCCGATGCGGTAGCCAATCGGCATAAAGCCAACGGTCACAGCGGAAAGGAAAATGACAAGCCCGACGAAGGTATAAAGAATACCAATCGCAATACGCGCAAGCTGGCGGCGCGGAAGCTTCAGGAAAATAACGTCGATCACAGCAAAGAAGCCGACCAGCATGAGAAGCGCAAGTCCAACCTCCTTCACCACCGTAAAGATCGTTTGGGGGAGTGCCGCGCCAAGATGCGACTCCACCGAATAATCGGGGAGTGCGTAGGTCATCTCGCCGTTTGCGAAAACGCCAAGCAGCATGACAGCAAGCACGGGGCCCACCGAGCAAAGCGCCACCAGACCAAAGCTGCTCTCGCCCGCATCCTTACCCGCAAGCGTCAGTGCAATACCCGTACCAAGCGCCATGATAAAGGGCACGGTAATGGGACCCGTGGTCACACCGCCCGAGTCAAAGGCAAGCGCCATCATCGCGCCGTTTCCGCGCGAAAGCATAAGCGCGGCAAGGGCAAACACCAGCATATAAAAGAGCATCAGCATCTTTGAAAGTCCTGTTTTGGTAAGGATACGCAGGATCGCTAACAGCAAAAAAATGCCAACGCCGACACCGACACAAACAATCAGCACCGTACCGTTCAGCACGTCCTTTACCTGATTGGCAAGAACGGTAAGATCGGGCTCTGCAATGGTAATCAAAAGTCCAAGCAAAAAGCTGACGGAAAGAAGCACACCGACCTTTTTTGTGCGCGAAAGACCCGTACCGACCTGCACGCCCATCGGCGTCATGGCAATATCCGCACCGAGGTTAAATAGACCAATGCCGACGACGAGCAAAACCGAGCAAACGCCGAACACTGTCATTTCAAGCGAGGAAACGTTCACAAGAGGTGTAAAATTCAAGATCAATACAATAAAAACGACGGGAAATACCGACACGAGCGCTTCCCGACATTTATGTAATAAGACCTTTAGCACGGCACTTCCCTCCCTTCGCTTTTTATTTGGCACATACATATTTAATTATAAACGATAACCCCTTTTTTGTCAACCGCGCGCGACAGGTTTTATTGCTTCTCACACCAATAAATTTGTCGAAATATCGGGTGCCCTCATATACTGACATTGAAAGGGAGGTGCTTTTGTGAATGATCGGATAATTGCCGCTACGGGGTCGGTGACGGCGGCAATGCGCGCGGAGCGCGTACTGCATGCCGCAGGGATCTTAGCGGAGATCGCCGCCCTTGATCCCGGTCAAACGCGGCGAGGCTGTGCCTTTGGCGTTGCCTTTCAAGCCGACGATGAAGCGGCGGCACGGCGTGCACTGCGCGCGGCGCACATTTTTATTTCGCAGTATATCAAGGGGTAATGGCGTGATTTATTTTGACAACGCGGCAACCAGCTTTCCAAAGCCGCAAGGGACGGTAGAGGAATTGCTGCGCTCTGTTACGGAAAGCGGCGGAAACGCGGGGCGGGGCGCGCACCGCCTATCTCTTGCGGCAAGCAAGAAAATATACGACTGTCGCGAGCGGCTTTCGATGCTTCTTGGCGTTGGCGCGCCCGAGCGCGTGGTTTTCACGCAAAGCACCACGTATGCGCTTAATATGGCAATCAAGGGGCTTTTGCCGTGGGGCGCGCACGTCCTGCTCTCGGAGCTTGATCACAACGCCACGCGCCGCCCCGTTCACGCTCTTTCACGCGAACGCGGTATCACGTACGATATCTTTCCCGTGCTTGATCTTGATCGGAATGGGGTGCTTGCGGGCATCAGAGCACGCATACAGCCGCACACGGCAGCAATCATTTGCACGCACGCCTCTAATATATGCTCCCTTTCCCTGCCTCTTGCCGAAATCGGCAAGCTTTGCAAAGAAAAAAATTTACTGTTTATCGTAGATGCCGCCCAATCGGCGGGGCACCTGCCGATCAATATGACAAAAATGGGCATTCACGCGCTTGCCGTGCCCGCCCACAAGGGGCTTCTTGGCGTGCAGGGGTGTGGCGTGCTTGCACTTGGTGAGGGCGTTTTACCTGCCCCCATCATCGAGGGAGGCAGTGGCGTGCACTCACTTTCAACCGAAATGCCCGACGCTCCGCCCGAGCGCTACGAGGCAGGCACACTACCCTCCCCCGCCATTTGCGCGCTTCTCGGCGGTCTTTGTTATCTTGAGGATCACGGCACGGAAAATGTCAGAAAACACCTTGAAAGCCTGTTTTTGGCGGCAAGAGAACGTCTTGAGAGCCTTCACGGCATCGAAATTTATCAAAAGGAGCACGCAGGCGGTGTTTTGCTCTTCAATAAAAGCGGCGTGTCCCCCACCCTGCTTGCCGCACGGCTTGATAAAGAGGGGATCTGTGTGCGCGCGGGGCTTCATTGTGCGCCCCTTGCCCACGCGGCACTCGGCACGCCGCCAAGCGGCGCGGTGCGCATCAGCTTCGGTCCCTTTAATACGGTAAAGGAGCTTGACCGACTAAGGTCGGTACTGCAGGATCTACCCACTTCACCATGAAAAAAGGCAGCCTTCTCCGGCTGCCTTTTTCTTTATTAAAGTAATTCTGCTACAACACTTGGAAAATCAAGATAATTATCAATGGTAATAAAATTAAAATCAGAACGAAATACCGACTCGTCGTTTCCACCGGCACCGTAATCATCACCGATAAAAACGACCTCGTCATGCGAAAGCCCGCGCTCCCTGCAGTAAAGGTCAAGCGCGTAATACTTATTATAGGGCTTCGGCGCCATATCAAATGAGGAGGAGCCACCAACAAACACCGTATACTCGGGGAATGCCTCTACGACCTCCGGATAAATGGCACGGCGTTTGGTGCGATCGGGGTCAAATGCCAATTTATCTGCCTGCTCTGCCTCCGTGCCAAGTATGGCAAAGGTCACGCAACCCGAGGGGTGAAACTCCACACTCTTGCCGCGATATTCGCTAAAACCATACTTCTCCCTGAAAAATGCCACCTTGCGTTCAACCTCCTCCTGATCACAGGGGAGCATCTCGTTACGCAAAATATTCATTTCGCCGGTTGCCTCGAGGTACTCACCGTACTGCAAGCCATAGTTGCCGATGATATCGATGGGATATTGCTCCATCTGGTTAAAAATACGCATAACCTGCCCTGCACCAACCATGAGCAAGCGGTATTTTTTTGAGAGCGCATCAAGCACCCGTCTGTGCTTTGCTGACAAGGGCTGCTTGTGCTGGGTCAGTGTTCCGTCAAGATCCATTGCGATCAGCTTAATTTTTGAAATATCCATTTTTTCTTCCTTTCCTCTTTACATTTGGCTTTGCTTAGATTATAATAAAATAGTCAGAAATACGCAATATTTTTGCCACAACCGGTCAACAAAAAGAGGATTTTACAATTTTTTCGGCAAAATCAAGCAAAAACGCGCAAGGAGGAATGGTATGTTAAAAAAGGAACGTGAAATAGAAATACTCGATATACTAAAAAAAGAAAGCGGCTTTGTTTCGGTAAAGGTGTTGTGCGAAAAGCTTTTTGCAAGCGAATCCAGCGTACGCCGTGATCTTTGCGCTCTTGAGGAAAAGGGACTTGTCGAACGGCGCTACGGCGGCGCCTCACTTGTTACGGGCTTTTCCAATATCGTGGCGTTTACCACTCGCTCGCATCATAACGTCAGTGCCAAGCGCAGCATTGCCAAGAAAGCGGCAACACTCATCAAGGACAATAGCATCGTCTTTTTTGATCAGTCCTCCACCGCTTTTTATCTCGCAGCGGAGATCTTCAACCGCACGAATTTGACCGTCATTACCAATAATATTGAGATCATCAATCTCCTCTCGGAAAGCAACCTCACACTCGTTTCGTCAGGCGGTACGCTCTGTCGCGAAAATCGCTCCTGCCTGCTGGGCGGCGATGCACATTATATTTTTGAAAACACCCACGCCGACATCATGTTCTTCTCCGCTAAGTCGCTTGCCGATGACGGCACCATATGGGATTGCTCGCGCGAGGAGGTATTGGTACGCCACGCCATGCTAAACAATGCCGCCACACGTGTTTTTCTTTGTGACAGCGAAAAAATAGGCGGCACTGCCGCCTACAAGCAGGGTACGCTCGCAAACGTAGATTGTCTCATCAGCGAGGGCAACCACGCGGCATGCTTTGCCACGGCTTTCCCCCATTTGCAAACGCTTTAAACAAAAAAACAGCTCGGCTTCAACCGAGCTGTTTTTTTAATTACTCCTCGTCAACCAGCTTGATGATTGCCATCTCAGCTGCGTCACCGCGACGGGGACCCATCTTGAAGATCTGGGTGTAACCGCCGTTACGGTTCTCGTACTTGGGAGCGATCTCATTGAAGACCTTGGTAACAACGTCTTCCTTGGTGATATATGCGAGTGCCGCACGACGGCTTGCAAGAGTGTTCTTCTTGCCAAGCGTAATCATCTTTTCTGCCATGGAACGAACCTGCTTTGCGCGCGCGAGCGTCGTCTCAACAGAGCCCTTTTCCAGCAGGTAAGTCACAAGACCGCGAAGCATTGCATTACGGTGCTCCGTGGGTCTGCCAAGTTTTCCGGGCATTGTGTTTCCCTCCTAATTTTTTTGCGTAATGGCACTTACTCCTCTTCCTTCTTCAGGTCGAGTCCGAGCGAGTGCAGTTTCTGAATAACTTCTTCAAGCGATTTCTTACCGAGGTTGCGGACCTTGATCATGTCCTCCTCAGTGCGGTTGGTCAGATCTTCCACCGTATCAATGCCGGCACGCTTCAAGCAGTTGAAGCTACGTACAGACATGTCAAGCTCTTCAATGGTCATCTCAAGAACCTTTTCTTTAATGGTTTCTTCACGTTCCACCATGATCTCTGCCTTCTTAGCCTCATCTGTCAGGTTGACAAAGAGGTTGAGATGTTCGTTGAGGATCTTGGCTCCGAGAGAAATCGCTTCCTTGGCCGTTACGGTTCCGTTGGTGAGAACCTCAATGGTCAATTTGTCAAGATCTGTGTTGTTACCCACACGGGTGCTCTCCACAGAATAGTTCACCTTATAAACGGGTGTGTAGATCGAATCGGTATAGATCGTGCCGATGGGTGCCGTTACGTTTGCGCCTGCCGCAACGTTTGCCAGCTGCTTGTTACGTTCCTGAGAAACGTAGCCGCGGCCGTGGTCGAAGCAAAGCTCCATGTAAAAGCGCTGATTTTCAGCAACGGTTGCAATGTGATGGTCGGGATTGAGGATCTCAAGATCCGCGTCACGCTCAATATCACCCGCAGTTACGTTGCAAGGACCGGTCACGTCAATGACTACCGTCTTCGGGGAGGTGCTGTAAAGCTTTGCCGTAATACCCTTCACGTTCAAAACGATCTCGGTTACGTCCTCTTTCACACCTGCAATAGTAGAAAATTCATGGAGTACGCCGTCAATTTTGATGCTGGTTACCGCAACACCCTGCAGGGAGCTCAGCATAATTCTGCGAAGCGAGTTGCCAAGGGTAATACCGTATCCACGCTCAAGGGGATCGATCACGAACGTACCGTGCGTGCCATCCTCACTCATGTCGGCGATTGTAATATTCGGCTTTTCAATTTCAAGCATTCCAATAAACCCTCCTTACTGAATTTAAGTCGCCGCGTTAAGCGGCTATTTGAATAGTTAGCGCGGTATCTGCGACAAGAAGATCTTCTATGCCGCAAACGATGGATTATTTGGAATACAACTCGACGATCAGCTGCTCGTTGAAATCAAAGTCAATGTCCTCGCGGGCGGGCAGAGCCACTACCTTTGCGGTTGCATTTTCCTTGTTTACCTCAAGCCATTTGGGAGAAATCTTAGAAGCAGCACCCTCCATCAGATCCTTGATCTTGGTAAGGTCGCGGCTGCTCTCCTTCACAGCGATCACGTCACCAACCTTCACGGAAATAGAGGGAATGGTTACCTTCTTGCCGTTGAGGGTGAAGTGTGCGTGCAGCACCAGCTGGCGAGCTTCCTTGCGGCTTGCTGCCATGCCCATGCGGTAAACAACGTTGTCAAGACGTCTTTCGAGCAGAACGAGCAGGTTCTCACCGGTCATGCCGCTTTGACGCTCTGCCTCTGCAAAATAGTTTTCGAATTGTCTTTCCAATACGCCGTAGTATCTTCTGGTTTTCTGCTTCTCACGAAGCTGCATGCCGTACTCACGTACCTTCTTGTTTGCTGCGCCGTGCTGACCGGGTGCAGTGCTGCGGCGGTCAAGTGCGCATTTGCCGGTAAGGCAACGGTCACCCTTGAGGAACAGCTTGGTGCCCTCGCGGCGACAAAGACGACATACGGGACCTGTATATCTTGCCATTTTCGTTTTCCTCCTGTAAATAATCAAACGCGGCGGCGCTTAGGCGGACGGCAGCCGTTGTGGGGGATCGGAGTAACGTCCTTGATCATCGTAACGGTAAGACCAACGGTCTCAAGCGCACGAATCGCGGATTCACGTCCGGAACCGGGACCCTTTACGTAAACCTCAACGAACTTGAGGCCATGCTCCATTGCCAATCTTGCAGCCTGCTCTGCTGCGGACTGTGCGGCAAAGGGAGTGGATTTACGGGAGCCCTTAAAACCAAGCTCACCGGCAGAAGCCCAGGAAATTGCGTTACCTGCAACGTCTGTGATGGTGATGATGGTATTGTTGAAAGTCGCACTGATGTGCACAGCGCCTTTTTCAATATTCTTGCGCTCGCGACGCTTTTTCACGACTTTTTTTACATTAGCCATTCTTTTGCCACTCCTTTATTACTTCTTCTTGTTTGCAATGGTCTTAGCGGGACCCTTGCGAGTTCTTGCATTGGTCTTGGTTCTCTGACCTCTAACGGGCAGGCCCTTTCTGTGGCGGATGCCGCGATAGCAGTTAATTTCAACCAAGCGCTTGATGTTGAGAGCAACGTCACGACGAAGATCGCCCTCTACTTGGTAGGAGGTTTCGATTACGTCACGAAGCTTTGCAACCTCATCCTCGGTCAGATCCTTTGCACGGGTATCGGGATTGATACCGGTCTTAACGAGAATGTCGTTTGCGCTCTTGCGGCCGATGCCGTAGATATAGGTCAGTGCAATTTCCACTCTTTTTTGATTGGGAATGTCAACACCTGCAATACGAGCCATTTGTTATTTCACCTCTTTCATCAGTGTGTGGGATTAACCCTGTCTCTGCTTGTGCTTGGGATTCTCACAGATGACCATGATATGGCCTTTTCTCTTGATAATTTTGCACTTTTCGCAGATTTTTTTAACGGATGGTTTTACTTTCATTTGTCTACCAGTCCTTTCTTCGAAATTGTAACCTTGCGGTTATCTTATTTAGCACGCCAAGTGATGCGTCCCTTTGTGAGGTCGTAAACCGAAACCTCGATCGTAACGCGGTCACCGGGCAAAATACGGATATAGTTCATACGAAGCTTGCCGGAAATATGGGCGGTCACAATATGACCGTTCGGCAGCTTTACCTTGAAGGTGGCATTCGGCAGTGCCTCAATTACCGTACCCTCAAATTCAATCACGTCGTCCTTAGACACAGATCTTCCTCCCTTATTTGTCAGTATTTGCAATCAAATTATTCACCGATCTCAACCTCGGTCAAATTAAGAATACCATCGGGCGTTAACGCCACCGTATTCTCGTAATGAGCCGAAAGTGCATGATCCGCTGTTTTTATCGTCCAGCCGTCTGATAGCTGATACACCTCATGCGTACCCGCATTGACCATTGGCTCGATCGCGAGCACCAATCCCTCGCAAAGGCGCGCACCGCGCCCCGGCGTGCCGTAATTCGGCACATCAGGCTCCTCGTGCACGTCACGACCAATGCCGTGACCGACGAAGCGGCGCACCACGCTAAATCCAAAGCGCTGTACGTAGGAATCAATTGCGTTTCCGATATCACCAATGCGATTGCCTGCTATAAAAGCGGCAACTCCCTCATTGAAGCTTTGCTTTGTCGCAGCGATCAAGGCTTTTGCCTCCTCGCTGATGCGACCGACACCAAAGGTGCGTGCGCTATCACCGTGATAACCGCGGTAAAAGGCGCCAACGTCGATCTTCACAATGTCACCCTCTTCAAGAATTCTCTTGTCCGAGGGAATGCCGTGAATGACCTCGTCGTTAATGCTGATGCAAGCAGAGCCGGGAAAGCCGTAAAGGCCGAGGAAAGAGGGCTTCGCCCCTCGTCCCTCGATATGCTGACGAATCAGCGTATCGAGGTACTTGGTAGAAACACCCGGGCGAATGTGATCACGGGCAACAAGCAACGCCTCACCCGTAATGCGTCCTGCCTCCCTCATGGCGGCAATCTGCGCGGAATTTTTAATTTGTATCATAATATCAAATCCGGGCAAGCGCCTCAAAAGTCAGGCGCGTCGTATCGGCAATCTCCTCTTGACCCTCCACGGTTAAGAGAAGTCCCTTCTTGGCGTAAAACTCCTTCAAGGGCTCCGTCTGCGTGTGGTAGGTCTCAAGGCGTTTCTTTACCGTTTCGGGCGCGTCGTCCTTACGAATGTAAAGCTCCGCACCGCATTTGTCGCAAATACCTTCCTTTTTGGAAGGCTTGTAGACAACATGATAGGATGCACCGCACGTACATACGCGGCGACCGCTCATGCGCTCTACGATTTTTTCGTCTGCCACCTCAATGGAGAGGACGGCATCGATCTTCACACCCATCGCGTCAAGCGCCTCGGCTTGCGGGATCGAGCGCGGAAAACCGTCAAGGATGAAGCCCTTCTTGCAGGCATCGGAAGTCAGATACTCTTTGATAATACCAATGACGATCTCATCGGGAACAAGCTTGCCGTCATCAATGTAGGACTTTGCGGTTTGACCCAGCGCAGTGCCTTCCTTGATAGCGACGCGTAAAATGTCGCCGGTCGAAATCGCGGGGATTCCCCACTTTTCCGAAATCTTCTCGGACTGCGTGCCCTTGCCCGCGCCCGGAGCGCCTAACAGAATTAAATTCATCGTTTCCTCCGTTTATCAGTCAAGGAAGCCCTTGCTGGTACGCAGGCTGAGCTGTGCCTCAAGATCGCGCACGGTCTCAAGTGCAACGCCAACCACGATAAGGAGAGAGGAGCCGCCAAAGGTCAGAACGCTGAGATCGGGCATGCCCGTCACGCCTGCACTTGAAAGCGCCGTTGTAATCACGGTTACCAGCATCGGCACACCGGCAACGATGCACAGGAAGAACGCACCGATCAGGGTCACACGCTTCAGGATCTTTTGGATATACTGGATCGTGGGACGACCGGGACGCATACCGCGCACGGAGCCACCGTTTTGTGCGATGTTGTTTGCAACCTCTATAGGATTGAAGGAAATCATCACATAGAAATAAGAGAAAGCAATGATCAGAATCAGGTAAACGACGAGGTACTCCCAGGTGGAGGGACCGAAGAAGCTCTCAACGAACTTCTTGAAGCCGTTTTCAGGATTGCTGATAAATGCCGTGATCGTAGCGGGAATCGATACGATCGAGGAAGCGAAGATGATCGGCATAACGCCGGTCATGTTCAGCTTAATGGGCAGGTTCGTTGCCTGACCGCCGTACATCTTACGACCAACCACGCGCTTGGCGTACTGGATCGGGATGCGGCGCTCGGAGTTCGTTACCCAAACCACAAAGCCGACAGTTGCTACCACGAAGGCGAGAACAACGATTGCAATAGCAACGCCGATCACAACGGACCAGCCCTTGCTACCAACATAGTTGTTCAGAACAATGCCGTTCCAGATCGAGCCTGCCATGCTGGGCAGACGGGAAATGATGTTGGCAAAGAGGATAATGGAGATACCGTTGCCGATACCCTTCTCATTGATCTTTTCTGCCAGCCACATTACGAGTGCTGCACCGGCGCAGAAGGCTGCATTGATCACAAGCATTGCGAACCAGTCGGTTCTCACAAGCCAGCCCTGGGTCTTCAGCAGCATGCTGTAGCCATAGCTGGTTACGATTGCAAGAACGACCGTGACGATGCGGGTGATCGTGTTGATCTTCTTTTGTCCGTTTGCACCGTCCTTGGCAAGACGCTCAAGGGCGGGGATCGCAACGGTCAAAAGCTGAATCACGATCGAAGCCGTGATATAGGGGCTGACGGAAAGCGCAAACAGCGTTGCGTATTCCATTGCGCCACCGGAAAGGATACTCATCAGGCCAAGCACGGAGCTACCGTAGGCTTGGTTGAAGGAGCTTGCGATATCGCTGCTCACGTAGGGAACGCAAATGCAAGCGCCAAGGCGATAAAGGAGGACGATAAGCAATGTGAAGAGCATCTTTTTTTGAAGTTCCGGTGTCTTCCATGCGTTCTTTAACGTCTTAAACATCCTTATACTACCTCGATCTTTCCACCTGCTGCTTCAATCTTTTCTTTTGCACTTGCGGAAAAGACAGATGCTTTAACGGTTAATTTCTTGGTCAACTCGCCGTTGCCGAGAATCTTGAGACCGTCGTTTGCCTTGCGGATGATCTTCTTGGCAAGAAGTGCCTCAAGATCGACCACAGCGCCGTTGTCAAATACGTTGAGAGCCTCAACGTTTGCGATCGCGTATACAGTAGCAAATCTGCTATTGTTGAAGCCGCGCTTGGGCAGCTTGCGGTAAAGGGGAAGCTGACCGCCCTCGAAGCCGGGACGGACACCGCCGCCGGAGCGAGCGTTCTGACCTTTGTGACCCTTACCTGCGGTTTTACCGTTGCCGGAACCTGCGCCGCGGCCCTTACGCCAAGCAGCCTTTGCGGAACCTTCAGCGGGTTTAAGCTCATGAAGTTTCATTTCGGTCTACCTCCTTTACGCGTTTTCTACCTTAACAAGGTGGGAAATAACCTTCACCTTGCCGGCAAGAGTGGCGTTATCCTCATGAATGATGAAATCGCCGATCTTAACGAGCCCGAGGGACTTTGCAGTTGCCTTCTGTGCGGGCTTTGCACCAATGGTGCTCTTTACGAGAGTTACTTTCTTCATGGTGAACCCTCCTTAACCCTTCAGCTGTGCGACGTCAAGGTCACGGATCTTCGCAACCTCTTCTGCCGTACGCAGAGATTTCAGACCCTCAACGGTTGCCTTAACAACGTTTGCGGGGTTGTTAGAACGCAGGCACTTAGCGCGAATGTTCTTAATGCCGGCAAGCTCCAGCACGAAACGAACACCGCCGCCTGCGATGATACCGGTACCGGGTGCGGCGGGCTTCAGAAGCACCTTGCCTGCACCGAACTCACCAATTACCTCGTGGGGAATGGTGGTGCCCTTGAGGGCAACCGTAATCATATTCTTCTTTGCATCCTCGATGCCCTTGCGAATTGCTTCCGGCACCTCAGCTGCCTTACCAAGACCTACACCGATGCGGCCCTTGCCGTCGCCTACTGCCATGATAGCAGCGAAGCGAGCGATACGGCCACCCTTAACGGTCTTGGAAACACGGTTGAGCGCGATCAGCTGCTCTTTAAATTCCTGCTCACCAGGATTTCTGTTGTAAGCCATGTTAATCCTCCTAAAATTTACTTAACTAACGTTAAGCAGTGTACAAACCGGAATCAGAACTTCAGGCCGCCCTCGCGAGCGCCTTCAGCCAGCTCCGATACACGTCCGTGATACAGATAGCCGCCACGGTCGAATACGACTTCGGTAATACCCTTTGCTGCAGCACGCTCTGCGATCGTCTTACCAACGATTCTTGCTGCTGCCTTGTTGCTGCCATTGCCTTCAAACGCCTTTTCAAGGGTGGAGGCGGATGCAAGCGTTACGCCTGCAACGTCGTCAATGATCTGTGCGCTGATATTCGCATTAGAACGATATACGCAAAGACGGGGACGAGCCGCAGTGCCGGAAATCTTCGCTCTGACTCTCTTGTGTCTCTTAAGACGAGTCTGATTGCTGTCTTTTCTCGATACCATGTTATTCCACTCCTTTCATTATTTACCGGCTTTACCGGCCTTGCGGCGAATGTATTCGTCGCTGTACTTAACGCCCTTGCCATGGTAAGGCTCGGGAGGACGCTTGCCGCGGATGACGGCTGCGATCTGACCGCCCGCCTGCTTGTTGATACCCTTTACAACGATCGTGTTGGGGTTGGGTACCTCAAAGGTGATGCCATCGGGCTCGGTTACCTGGAGAGATGCCTGGGGCAGACCCTTTACAAGGGACTGACCAAGGAACAGCTGCAGGGTTTTGCCCTGCTTCACTACCTTATAACCAACACCGACGATCTCAAGGGTCTTGCTGTAACCCTGGGTTACACCAACGACCATGTTGTTAAGAAGCGCGCGGGTAAGACCGTGCAGGCTTCTTACCTCCTTCTCGTCATTAGGACGGGTAACGAGTGCCTCGTTGCCCTCAACCTTAATGTCGATAACGGAAGCGAACTTTTCAGTAAGGGTGCCAAGGGGGCCCTTGACGGTAACGACGTTGTCTGCATCCACAGTCACGGTAACACCGGCAGGGATCACAACGGGCATTCTACCAATTCTGGACATATCGTTTACCTCCTTACCATACGAACGCGAGAACTTCGCCGCCGATCTTCATCTCGCGAGCCTTCTTATCGGTCATAAGGCCCTTAGAGGTGGAAACGATAGCGATGCCAAGGCCGTTCATTACGCGGGGCATATCCTCGTAGCCTGCGTAGATACGAAGACCGGGCTTGGATACGCGGCGAAGACCGCGGATAACCTTCTGCTTACCGGCTGCGTACTTGAGGGTAACGCGAATGGTGCCCTGCTTGCCGTCCTCGATCACCTGATAGCCCTTAACGTAGCCCTCAGCGACGAGAATGTCAGCGATGGATTTCTTCATGTTGGATGCCGGAATGTCAACGGTCGCATGCTTTGCGTCGCTGGCATTGCGAATGCGTGTGAGCATATCGGCAATAACGTCAGACATTTGCATAGTAATAATCCTCCTTTATGCAAGTACATTTTTTCTTGCTGCCAACCACGGGTTGGCGGCCAATCGGGGGTTAAATCGAACTCCCTTACTGTTTTGAAGGGTGGGTCTGATTTCCTACCGAATGTTGGGGGTTTTTATCAACCGAGCGCTCCGCTCGGATGGTAACGTGTGATTACCAGGATGCTTTCTTTACGCCGGGAATCTCGCCCTTGTAGGCAAGCTCACGGAAGCAAATGCGGCAGATACCGAACTTACGCAGGTAAGCGTGAGGACGGCCGCAGATCTTGCATCTGGTGTAAGCGCGAGTGGAGAACTTCTGCTCCTTCTGCTGCTTAAGAATCATGGATTTCTTTGCCATTTTCTTCTACCTCCATTATTGTGCGAAGGGAGCGCCCATCAAGCGGAGCAGCTCTCTTGCCTCTGCGTCGGTCTGTGCGGTGGTGACAAAGCAGATGTCCATACCGCGGATCTTCTCAACCTTGTCGTACTCAATTTCAGGGAAAATGAGCTGTTCCTTCAGGCCAAGAGAGTAGTTGCCGCGGCCGTCAAATGCGTTGGGGTTGATACCCTTGAAGTCACGCACGCGGGGCAGAGCGAAGTTGAAGAGACGATCCATAAATTCGTACATCTGATTGCCGCGAAGGGTAACCTTTGCACCGATCTTCATGCCCTGACGGAGCTTGAAGTTTGCAACGGACTTCTTAGCAACAGTGGGTACTGCCTTCTGACCGGTGATGATGGTCAGATCGCGAATAATGTTTTCGATGACCTTGGAGTTATCCTTGGCATCGCCTGCACCGATGTTGACAACGATCTTGTCAAACTTCGGAATCTGCATCACGCTCGAGTAAGCAAACTGCTTCATGAGGGCGGGAGCAACCTGTTCCTTGTACATATCCTTAAGTCTTGCCATGTTACTCTACCTCCTCTTACAGCTTTGCGCCGCACTTGGCGCAGACGCGAACCTTGGTATCGCCGTCCATCTCGACCTTGACGCGAACGCCCTTGTCGCAGTTGGGGCAGTACAGAGCAACCTTGGAGGCGTAGATAGCACCCTCAACCTCAAGGATCT
>JAZOSR010000058.1:0-5882 GCA_045657225.1 Eubacteriales bacterium
CGGCGTTCTTTTAACCTAGTCGCGGGGGGCGCGACTAGCGAAGCCTGCACCGCAGCCAAAGACAAGAAAAAGCGCCCCCGAAGGGGCGCCTTGTCGGCTTAACGCTAGGATATTCGCCTTCGGCGAAGATACCCACCGCTTGCCGCCACCTCGCGAGCGGGCGGCGCTCTGCGCGGGGGTATGCGAACCTAATTCTGCGTCGCTTCGCTCGCAGAGCGAGCCTCGAAGCGACAGCACCGCAGCCAAAGACAAGAAAAAGCGCCCCCGAAGGGGCGCCTTGTCTTTGGCTGCGGTGCTAGGATTCGAACCTAGGGAATGACGGAGTCAGAGTCCGTTGCCTTACCACTTGGCGACACCGCAATATGAGATTCTTTTCAAGAACGTTCATTATTATAGCAGAAGGTCAAAGCGTTGTCAAGTGCTTTTTTTGAAAAAACTTCCTTTCTCCAATTATTTTTTTCAAAAAGCAAGATTTTATACCTATATGGCATCAAATAATTGTCAAATTCTGCGACGTAATATTTCAAAAAGAACTTGCAAACAGAAGCGCAATGTGCTATAATGACACATACAATAAAATCTACCCGTGGCACAGCTGGATAGCGCGTCAGACTCCGACTCTGAAGGTCCGCGGTTCGAATCCGCGTGGGTAGGCCAACTGTAAGCGGCAGAATTCGAAAGAATTTTGCCGCTTTTAAGCACGTGTCAAGGAGGGAAAAAATGAACGGACTTACTTTGCGCACGCCAAAGGGCGCTTCGTGCAGCCTTTTTGAGGGTGCACCCACCTCTACCAATTATTTTCGGGTGATTGCTGCGGGCACCGCCATCGCGCCAAGCGCGGTTGACACCGCAGAAAACACATCCTCTTATATCTACCGCGATCTCAAGGCAGGGCTTTACCATTACGGCGTGTCCCTTGAAGGTCACACCGCCGTTTGCCAGGTTCTGCTCCTGAACGAAAAGGCTCTTGCCGCAGGGTGTGAGATCGACGTGGAGCTTTTAAAAATGGCGGGTAACGGGTACGAAAGCGGCTTTGTAATGCTCAACTCCCCCGCGTTTATTGAGCATTGCCTTGCCTCCGAGAAAACCACGTGGGGCGCGGAATACGCCCACCTCTTTGCCACGCCGCAGTTTGGACGCCGCAAGGATCTACCCGGCTATCACCAACAAACCACCAACGAGGAAATCCGGAGCTTTATCAGGGCACTGCAGCCGAAAAACGAGTATATGCACGTGTTCAGCCTCGGTAAAACGCCCAAGTACGGGTTTGAAATGCCCCTTGTCCTTTTCACACGCGAGCAGGTACGCGGCAAAACGCTTGCCGAAGCGGCAGAAATACTACGTCAAAGCGGCAAGCCAACCGTGCAGTATATGGCGCAGGTCCACTCCAACGAGCCCGCCTCCACGGAGGGTGCGCTTGCCATGATGCTTGACCTGACCTCGGGTCACATGGCGCAGCTTCTCGATACCGTTAACGTATATATTATCCCGCGCATCAACCTTGACGGCGCAGTGGAGGTCATCCGTGAAGCACCCGCCACGGGCGAGGATATGAACCGCGATTACCTCTTTGCCAACAACAAGGAGGTCCGTATGGTCAACGCCGCCTACAACCTCTTTTTGCCCGAGGTAGTGGTGGACGGGCACGAAAAGCGCAGTAATTTCATCACTCCCGATGAGGCGCGCTGCACGGATATGGAGCTGCAGGTTGGTGCAGGTGCACTTAATCACCCAGCCAATATGACAAGCCTTGCCATGGATATGGCGCTGACCGCGATCCGTTGGGGACGCGAGTTGGGACTGCGCACGCACTTTTACCAAAGCTTTGCCTCGGCAATGGGCGGCTCGGCGGGCGATAGCTACTACGGCGCTCGCAATTCCCTTGCCTTTTTGGTAGAAACCCCGGGCGGCACTACGCTCGGCAGATTTTGTATGGAGCGCCGCGTGATGGCGCAATACGTGCTTGCCGCCAGCGTTATTCGCTACACGGCAGAGCACGCGAAAACCGTTCTTGATACCGTGCACGGCAGCCGTGCAAGGCTCGCGGCAATGGGGCACACCTATAACGAAGAAAATCTCATCGTCCTTGAGCACGGCAGAACCCCCACGGGCACCCTCCCCACCACGATGATCGACGTGCCGACGGGAAACGTGACAAACGAGGCGCTCATCACGGATTACGATGAGCATACCGAGGCAATCCGCACCCGCACGCGTGCCACTGCCTACGTAATCCCCTGCGGACTACCCCTTGAAGCGCGCATATTGGAGGTCGTGCAAAATCACGCCATTCCCTACACCGTTCTACCACAAAATGCCAAAGCAATGCTTTGCCAATATACGTACCACGGTGAGGAGGCAGCCCTGCTTGACGAGCGTGAAATCAGCTTTCCCGACGGTGCGTACGTTTTCCCCAACACCGTTCCCTCCACCGTATTGAGCGTTATTATGGAGCCCGATTTCAACGCCGTTTCCAAGCGAAAAATGACCCTTTACAGCATGGAACTTATCACAGCCGACGAAAACGGCGCCCTCCCCCTTTACCGCTACTGCCGCGATCTTGTAAACGGTAGCATTACGCTTGCATAAAGCCGATCACCCTTTTACACCAAGGAAGGAGCACGCCATGCAAAAGAAAAGCCAATCGGCATTTCATATAGACCCCGTTGACTACGCCGATCCTCTTTTTGGCGTTGGCAGCGCGACCTCGGCAGGTCCCTCGCTCCCCGCGGGCTCGATACACCCAAGCCCCGAAACACTTGAAAACGACTGCGGCGGCTATTTGCGCGGTCAGCCGATCGTGGGATTTGGCAATCTCTACACCTCGGGATCGGGCGGGAGAAAATGCTATGGAAATTTTCTGCTCGCGCCGTGTGTGGGAGAAGCTGAACCAAACCGCGAAAAACGCGCATCGAACGCCGTTAACGGTCGCGAGAAGGCGCACTGCTACGCATACGAGGTGCTGCTCGAAAACGGCATTTTCGCAAAGGTCACGCCCGCGCACCACGCGGCGATCTATTCCTTCACCTATCCCGAGTGCGAGCGCGCGTCGCTTTTCCTTGACGTTGCGCACAAATTGGATATTGATGCCTCTTTGAAAAGCGGCTCGCTGACCCTTGACCCCGCGCACAAAAGGATCCTCGGCGGCGGCAGGTGCTTCGGCAACTGGAATAAGATCGACTTTGACCTCTTTTTTGCCATGGAATTTGACGCGGATTTTGAAGAGATCGGCATACTTGAGGGTGAGGAATTGCGCCCCGTTTCGGCATTTACCCCCACAACGGTTCAAATAAACGAGGAAAAGCGGCTTGGCGCGTATATCGGATTTGGGGGCGGTGGCACGGTGCAGGTCAAGCTTGCCGTTTCCTTTGTCAGCACCGAGCGGGCACAGGAGCACCTCGCGCGCGAGATCCCCGATTTTGATTTTGACCGCGTTTGCCGCGCGGCAAAGGATAAATGGCGCGCCGTACTCGGTGCCGCCGAGCTTTATACCGACGACCCTGCCCTTTTGCGCAGATTTCACACCGCGCTCTACCACGTAAATCTCCAACCGCGTGACCGCACGCGCGACCACGGCAAATGGGACGATTTTCACACGGTCTGGGACACGTGGAAAACGGTTTTTCCGCTCTATTCCCTGCTTTGGCGGGAGAAAATGGGCGCGATCGTTGACTCGATGCTCGACCGCGCCGCAGAAAACGAAAAGGCGAAAAGCGGCATCGTCCTTGCCGACGATTTTGTCGCGGCAAAGGAGTTTCTTGCGGGTCAGGGCGGCAACGATACCGACAACGTCATCACCGACGCGTTTTTGAGGGGTATCCCCCTCAAAAGGCATAATTGGCGCGAGGCGCTGACGGTGCTTCAAAGAAGCGCCACGCAAATGCGCTCGCCCGAATACATCAAGTGGGGCTACGCCACCGACAACCAAAAAACCGTGAGCGGCGTGCCCTATTCCTGGCGTATGCTCCCCGCCGCCGCAACCATGGGCTTTGCCTTCAACGACAAGGCGATCGCCGCAATGGCGCTCGAAATGGGTGAAGAAAAAATAGCGGCGGCGCTTGAAGCGCGTTCGGCAAATTGGCTGAACGTATGGAACGAAAAAAACAAGAGCGAGGGCTTTTTCGGCTTCCCTCAATCAAGAAACGAGGGGGGCGGTTTTGATGCCGATTTCAACCCCCATGGTGGGTATAATTCGCATTTTTACGAGGCAACGGCATGGGATGCCTCCTACTTTAACTACAACGACACGGCGCGCATGATCGCGGCAATGGGCGGCGCCGCGCGCTTCACCGAGCGCCTTCTTTTTGCGTGTGAGCACAGCGTTAATTATTACAACGACGACCACGGCAAGGAGGGCTATCTCAATTTCACCAACGAGCCCTCCTTCCATATCCCCTGGCTCTTTTGCCTTGACGAGATCCGCCGCCCCGACCTTGCCGCCAAGGTAATAGACGGCATCATCAAGCGCTTTTCGGGCAAGGACGATTACCCGGGCGACGAGGATAACGGCGGTATGTCCTCCTACTACGTGTTTCTCATGTGCGGCATTTTCCCCTTTGCCACCACCAAAAATTACTATTTACACGGCACACGGGTAGAGAAAATTGTCCTGCGCCTCGGGAACGGTGCCGACCTCACCATTACGGGCGAGAACGTCGGCGGGGAGAATATTTACGTGCAATCCGCCACGTGGCGCGGCGCGCCGCTTGACGAATGTAAGCTCACAAACGAGGACCTCGCCGCAGGCGGCACGCTTCATTTCGTCATGGGCAACGCCCCCTCGAATTGGGCACGCTGATAAATTTTCGTCACGCAAAAAAATTCTTTACAAACCAGAAAAAATTTGTTATACTAATTTCAAGGGGATCACGCGATCCCCACTTCAAGAAAAGAGGATACCGATATGGGATTTTTAACAGGTAAGACCGCCATTATCACGGGCGCAGGCTACGCCAAGCTCTCAAACGGCAGATGCGGCTCGATCGGCTACGGCATCGCAACCGCCTACGCAAAGGAGGGTGCTAACCTCGTCATTACGGGCAGAAACGTCAAGAAGCTGGAGGACGCAAAGGAGGAGCTGGAGCGCCTTTACGGCATTAAGGTGCTGGCACTTGCCGCCGATATTGCGGACGGCGCGGATAACGAGGCAACCGCCAAGGGCGTGGTAGATGCCGCCATCAAGGAGTTTGGCAGAATCGACGTGCTCATTAACAACGCGCAGGCATCCGCCTCGGGCGTGACGATCCAGGATCACACCACCGAGCAGTTTAATCTCGCTATGTACTCGGGGCTCTACGCCACCTTCTATTATATGAAGGCGTGCTACCCCTACCTTAAGGAAACACAGGGCAGCATCATTAATTTCGCGTCGGGCGCAGGTCTTTTCGGCAACTACGGACAGTGCTCCTACGCCGCCGCCAAGGAGGCGATCCGCGGTCTTTCCCGCGTTGCCGCCACCGAATGGGCAAAGGACGGTATCAATACCAACGTGGTGTGCCCGCTTGCCTGGACCGCACAGCTTGAAAACTTTGAAAAGGCATATCCCGAGGCATTCAAGGCAAACGTCAAGATGCCCCCCGCGGGTCACTTTGGCGACCCCGAGCTTGAGATCGGTCGCGTTTGCGTGCAGCTCGCCTCCCCCGACTTTAAGTTCATGAACGGCGAGACCGTCACCCTTGAGGGCGGCATGGGTCTTCGTCCTTAAAAGAGTGCTTGTTCACCAAGACTTTTCAGCATAACAAAAAACGCCCGCTTTTCAAGCGTGCGTTTTTTCATCGGGCACAAAGCTATCAAAAATAGGATAAATTTCCCTTGCGCTGAAGGTTTTGTAATGTATCTCGTCCTGCACCGTAAAGACAAGCGACGGTACGCGGAAGAGCCAC
>JAZOSR010000059.1:0-4858 GCA_045657225.1 Eubacteriales bacterium
ACCACAAGTACGATACGGGTGATTTTGAGCGGGTCGATGAGCAATTTGGCGGTGAGCGGGCGCTACGGGCGCTCCTTGACGCGTGCCGTCGCCGCGATATGGGCGTTGTGCTTGACGGCGTGTTTAACCACACGGGTGACGACAGCCGCTATTTTAACCGCCGCGGCAATTATGATACCGTGGGGGCGTATCAAAGCGTCAATTCACCCTATTTTGATTGGTTTTATTTTAAGAAGCATCCCGACTCCTACCTGTGCTGGTGGGATATCCCGATCCTGCCAAAAATGAACTTATCAAACCCCGTTACCCACCGTTATTTCGTGGGGGAGGGCGGAATTATTGAAAAATACACCAAAATGGGCGTGCTTGGTTGGCGCCTTGACGTTGCCGACGAGCTGCCCGATGCCTTCCTTGATGAGCTGCGCTTGCGGGTGAAAAAGCATACGGAGGGCGCAGGCGTGGTGCTCGGCGAGGTGTGGGAAAACGCGGCGGATAAGATCGCCTACGGCAAGCGGCGGCGCTATTTTGAGGGGCAACAGCTTGACAGCGTGATGAATTATCCGCTTCGTCGTGGCATCATTTCCTTTGTGCGTGATGGGAATGCCGCGCCACTATGCTCGGTGCTCACCGAGCTTTGGGGCTCGTATCCCGAGGCGGTTTGCCATTCTCTGATGAACGTTCTCTCCACGCACGACACCGAGCGCATTCTCACCACGCTTGGCGGTGAAGCTGACGATGGGCGCTATACCAACAGGGAGCTGCGCGATCTTCGCTTGTCAAGAGAGGAATATGCACTTGCGCGACAGCGCCTGATGATGGCGGCGGCAATTCAATATACCGTTTTCGGTGTCCCCTCGCTCTTTTATGGTGACGAGGCGGGAATGGAGGGCTATCACGATCCCTTCTGCCGCAGACCCTATCCGTGGGGGCGCGAGGATAGGGAATTGCTTGCCTTTTACCGTCGGCTTGGTAAGATCAGGCGTGAAAGCAAGGTGCTTGCAAACGGCGATTTTATGTGGCTCAAAAAGGGCAAGCACTTCCTTGCGTATGCCCGTCTTGACCAAACAGGGCATATCGCGGTAGCGGCAAATCGCGGTAATGCGGACACTTTTTTTACTTTGCCGAGGGGAAAGTGGCAGGACCTCTTGACAGGAAAGCGATTTTGCGGTAAGATAACTGTACCGAAGGATTGCTTTTATATTTGGAGGAAATGCTGATGTTTCGACGTGTGATCGCGCACTTTACAAAAAGCAAAAATCCCGACAGCAAGCGCTATAAATGGGATATGGCAAAGCGCATTTGCGGTCATCACGTCAAATACGTGACCGAGCGAAAGGATGACGTTGAGGAGGTCATCGGCAAATCGGGCTCGCTTAACATTAAGGAGGACGAGCTGCTCGTTTACGCCTCCTTTGATGTCCTCATGCGCTGCAAGGTTGAGGAAATGCAGGCAGCAGAGCTCCTCTCGCGCGACGGCGTGGTCATCACCGCCCCCGACCTCGAGCACGGCGGCAAAATGCGTACTGTTGTGGTGCATTATGTCTATTATAGATAACAATAAGGCGTTGCCAACGGCAACGCCTTTTCTTATTTTACACATGAATATGAAACGGAAATATTCTTAAAATAAATAATGTTTTGAATATTATCAGTGGAGAATTTCAACGTAATATGTTCATTTTTCAAATCTGCCATATTAGCTGTGTAGGTGATAGATCTTTTTGAGGTTGATGTGGTTGTTGACAGGTTTTCTTTTGCAACACCGAGATTTTGAGAATTATAAACATATACCTCATATTTAGGGGCTCCTGCATAACCGATGTCAAAAAGAGCGTCGTAATCTTTTCTGTAATAAACCTCGTAATTCACGGTGATATTCATACGGTAGTTTAATTCGGACAATCTATCAAGATCAAATCCGTCGGGTGTGATGTAGTATTTGGCGGAAGGGCTAAATCCACTCCAATCCTTAATATGAGATTCTTCGTACAATGAATAATCCGATATTTTGAGCCATTTCGCATATAAGGTGATATCCTTATCTACCGTTAATGGAAAAATCGCGGGCGAAAGAAGTGTTTTATCTAAAAACCATCCTTCAAGCAAATGATTTTTTTTGGAGGTGTGTGGCGCTTTTTCAATCAATGCTGTGGTAGTTTTGCTAACGGCATTGCCGCCATTTGTCTCGAAGGTTACGGTATATGATTTCAATTCATTTTTGGGGGAATTTCCATCTTTCTCACTATCACTACATCCAAATAGCGAAAGGGGTGCTAAAAGCAAAATAGCACTTAACAAAAAAGTTAAAAATTTTTTCATCAATCTCGTCGCTCCTTTTTTTGCAATAAATTGTGTATTGTGATCCGTTTACACAAAATTACATGTTTTAACAAATAATAACACGAAATTTATTGTATGTCAAGCGATTTACAAGAGATTTTATTATTATGATAATAGAATTTTGTTTGTGGGGGTAGGTGTGATGAGATTAAAGGATTTAAGAGAAGATCACGATTTGAAGCAGGTTGATGTGGCAAAGGTGTTAAATATATCGCAGCAATATTATCAATGCTACGAATCGGGGAAGAACGAAATCCCACTTCGGCATTGCATTACGTTGGCAAAATATTATAATGTGTCAGTTGATTATATTGTGGGACTTACGTCAGTGCCGTACGCGCTAAATGGACAGAATCCTATGTTGAAAAAGCAGATAGATTTTTTCAATAAGCTTGAAAAGGCAGATCCGAAAATACAAAAGGCAATCGCGATATTGCTGGAGAAATAAAAAAAGGAGCACGTTGTGCTCCTTTTTTTATCGACGCGATGTTGATCAATAATTCTCCGCGCGGACCTCAAAGTAGCTCTGCGGATGTACGCAAACGGGGCAGATCTCGGGCGCCTTCTTACCAACGACAAGGTGACCGCAGTTGCGGCACTCCCACATCGTTTCCTCGCTCTTGGCAAAGACTGCCTGCATTTCCACGTTACTCAGAAGCTTGAGGTAGCGCTCCTCGTGTGCCTTTTCGATCTTGGCAACGGCGCGGAATTTCGCGGCGATCTCGGTAAAGCCCTCTTCATCTGCTTCCTTGGCGAAGGTGGCGTACATATCGGTCCACTCGTAATTCTCGCCCTCGGCAGCTGCCTTCAGATTCTCGGCGGTGTTGCCAAGCTCACCAAGGAGCTTGAACCACATTTTTGCGTGCTCCTTCTCGTTGTCAGCGGTTTTGGCAAACAGAGCGCTGATCTGCTCGTAGCCCTCCTTTTTCGCAACGCTTGCGAAGTAGGTGTATTTGTTGCGCGCTTGGCTCTCACCCGCAAAAGCGGCTTGCAGATTTTTCTCGGTTTTGGTGCCCTTCAAGTTCATAATAATGCTCCTTTATATGTTAATTGTTATTTTGACCGTGTTCCTCGCAGGCGGGACATACGGTATGTAGAATTAGGTCATAGCCCAAGATGTTCATTTTGGTCTGGGCCTGCAGCAGCTCTTGAAAATTTTCAATGTCCGCATCAAACAGCTTGCCACACGCGGCACAAACGGCGTGCTCGTGCGGGCGAGTGGTCTTGTCGTAATAATCGGCGCCGGCGGCGGTTTTAATGTGCTTGATGTGCCCGCTATCGGTCAGCGCGTGCAGGTTGTTGTAGACCGTGGCGCGCACGAGATTGGGGTAATACGCCTTGACGCGCTCAAAGATCTCATCGGCACAAAGGTGCCCCTCGGATTCCTGTAATACGTGTAGTACAGCAGCTCTTTTTTGAACCATAAATACCTCCTTTTAGAATATTTCTAAAATCATTATAAATTATTTTCCACCGTTTGTCAATAGGGAATTTTAAAAAAATTATAAAAAAGTGAAAATAGGGCTGAGTCGTTAGATGCAGAAGGCGTGATCTCGGCACGATAGGCGTATTAACATACGTCGAGTGCCGAGAGCGCGCCTAAAAAACACACATTAATGAATTCCGGTACGAAATTCTACCTTGAAAATCAAAATAAAAGCGAAACCGCTTTCCCTTACCCTAAAAAGGATAAAGGAAAGCGGTGTTTTTATATGCCTTTTCGTGTGTGTTTTTGGTCGGCGCTAACGAATCAGCCCCGCTTATTAGTATACGTCGCAGGCAAAGAGGTTGATTTTTTCGGCGCCCCACGTTTCGGCAAACTCGATCTCCACGGTTTTTGCCGTGAGGTCAAGCGGGATCTTTACAAGCGAGTAATAGTTGTTATTCTGCTCGTAAACCGTTTTGCCGTCGGCAATCACACGGAATGCCTTGACAAGGGTTGCCGCAACCTTCACGGGCACAAAATCCTTGCCGCGGTTGAGCTTCATGGGGAAAATACGCATCTTTCTGTTGGGGGATACCGACATCTTGGAATAATCAAGGTCAAGCATCATGCGAATCCCCGAAATCTTTTCTTCCTTTGCAAAGGTAAAGGTCAGCTTTTCTCCCTTGGTAAGTGCGATCATGTTCTGCTCCTCGTCACTGCGCGGGCGGTCAATGCCGTTTTGCAAAAGTGCCTTTTGCTCGGCAGAGAGGTTGAGGGCGGCATTTCTCGACAGCGCGGGGATCTCGCGCAAGACACCGGGCAGGAACACACCGTCAAAGAGGAGCTGCTGTTGCAATTCCTTTACAAGCTCTCCTGTGATGTCACGGGGCAGAAGTCCATCGCGGTGGCAGATCGCAGCGGCAGTGCCGACCGCTTGCCCAAGGAGTGCGCAGGTCGCCATCACGCGCGTTGAGCTCATTGCGGCGTGCGTTGCGCTGATGTCACGTCCCGCAAAGAAGAGGTTCTCTATGTTTTTCGAGTAAAGACAACGGTAGGGAATGCCGTAAGGGGAGGGCGCGGGGTGCAAAATAG
>JAZOSR010000060.1:0-15002 GCA_045657225.1 Eubacteriales bacterium
CAATCACCTCATCGACGCGGCAAAGCGTGCGGGGTGCGATTGGGCAGTTGATCTCTTTTACCGCTACGGCTCGGATGCAAGTCAGGCGATCAAGGGCGGCAACAATGTGAAGGCCGCGATCTTCGGCATGGGGGTATATTCCAGCCACGGTGTCGAGAGAACGCACAAAAAGGGTATTGAAAACACGGTAAAGCTTATGGCGGCTTATGTGCTTGGTGAGTGATAACGGGGATTTTTTATGCTGTTGACAAGTAATTTTATTAATTTTCACGACGTGCTGGGCGTGCGAAAAACCATAGACGTGTTTGCTGCTGCGGGCTTTGACGGGATCGAGTTTAATGCCGATCTGAAGGAATATTATACCGATGCGCACGACGAGGGCTTTTATAGAGAGCTTCGCCAATACGCCGAGGACAAGGGCATTGTTTTTCCGCAGGCGCACGCGCCCTTTTCCTCCTCCTATACCGACGAGGAAAAAACAAAGCGGCGCTTTGACGATATTGTGAGGAGCATGCGCCACGTGTCGTGGCATGGGGTAAAAAATATTGTTGTGCATCCGTGCAGGCACGTTGACTGCACGACCCCCGACGGCTATGAGCAGATGATGGAGTACAATCTTGATTTTTACAAAAGGTTGATCCCTTATGCCGAGGAATACGGACTTCGTATCGCGATCGAAAATATCAGAGATTGCATCACCGTAACGCCCGAGGGGCTACTTGCGCTGCTGCGTGCCCTTAACAACGATGCTTTTACCGTTTGCTATGACGTTGGGCACGCCAACAAAACGGGGCAGGGCGCGGCAGAGATGATCTACAAGCTTGGCGGATACATTGGCTGCACGCACATTCACGATAACGACGGAATACACGACTCCCACACCCTGCCTTATTACGGCACGATCGATTGGGAGGCTGTGATGCAGGCGTTTGCCGCGGTCGGGTACGAGGGGATCCTCAATTACGAGGCGGGGAATTTTGTAAAAACCGCGCCCGTGGACCTGCGAAGCGAAAGTGCGGAGTATATGGCGCGCGTTGGCAGGCATTTGATAAAGAGATATCACCATTATAAAAACTTGAAATAAAATTAAAATATTTAGTGAGCGGTGCAAGTGAGGGTCTTGCACCGTTTTTTTGATTTTTTTGAAAAACTTCTTGACAAAATCAATACTTCGTGATACGATGTATTACGCAAGGAGGAGTATGCTATGGATGTTCAATTGAAAAAAGGCTTACTTGACGTGTGCGTGCTGGCAGCGATCAAGGACGGGGATTCTTACGGCTACAAGATCATTAAAGATATGAAGCCGTACGTCGAAATGTCGGAATCAACGTTATATACGATTTTAAAGCGCCTTGAGCTATCAAGGATGCTGACGGTCAACACCTCCGAGCACGGAGGGCGATTGCGCAAATACTATCATATTACAAGCGAGGGTCTTGCGCGCATTGAGGACTTTAAAAACGAATGGCGCGAGGTTATGCAGATCTATCAATTTGTAATCAAGGAGGTAGAGAAAAGTGAATAAGCAAGAATTTATTGCGTGCCTTCGGGCAAAATTACAAGGCTTGCCGACGGCGGAGGTCGAGGAGCGGCTTTGCTTTTACAGCGAGATCATAGACGACAAAATCGAGGAGGGAGCTTCCGAGGAGCAGGCGGTCGGTGAGATTGGCAGTGTTGACGAGATCGCAAGGGAGATCGTGGCGGATATTCCTCTTACAAAAATCGCAAAGGAAAGAATGAGGTCGAAAAAACGGCTGAAGGCGTGGGAGATCACGCTTTTGGCGCTCGGCTCGCCCGTGTGGCTTGCCCTTTTGATTTCCGCCGCGGCGGTGATCTTCTCGCTTTGGGTGTCCGCGTGGTCGGTGATCGTATCGCTTTGGGCGACGTTTGGCGCAACGGTCGGCTGTTTTTTTGGCGGCGTTGGCGGCGGCATCGTGTTTGCCCTCATTGGCAAGGTGCCCACGGGTCTTGTGCTCATTGGTGGGGGACTTTCCTCTCTCGGGCTCTCTGTTTTTCTGTTTTTGGGCTGTGTGGCGGCAAGCAAGGGGCTGGTGCTTTTGACAAAAAAGATCCTGCTTGGTACGAAATTACTGTTTGTGAAAGGTGAGGTATCGCAATGAACGAAAAAACGAAAAAGTGGTCGATCGTAGCGGCGATCCTCGTGTTGGTCGGAGGGTTGCTGATTTGCGGTGTAATGACGGCGCTTCGTTGGGATTTTGAGAGAATTTCAACTGTAACTTACGAAACGAACGAGCACGTCGTGAGCGATTCGTGGCAAAATATATATATCGAAGCAAATACTGCCGATATTCAGCTCTTGCCGACGCAGGACGGAGCTTGTCGCGTTGTGTGCTATGAGGAGCAGACCCAAAAGCACGCGGTCGAGGTAAAGGACGGCACGCTCACGATCGTGGTTCAAAACGAGCGCGAATGGCACAATTACGTGATGAATTTCGGCACGCCGAAGCTAACCGTGTATCTTCCCGCAGGTGCCTGTGGCACGCTTGTGATGAAAACCGACACGAGTGATATTGAAATTGCAAAGGAGTTTTCCTTTGCAAGCATTGGTATTGAGGGCAGTACGGGTGACGTTTGGTGCTATGCCTCCACAACGGGCGAGATGAAGATCAAACAGAGCACAGGTGATATTTGCGTTGAAAACGTGCAGGCGGGAGCACTTGCGCTCTCGGTTTCAACGGGTCGCATTGCCGTGAGCGCGGCGAGCGTTGCGGGAGAGGTGAGGGCTGACGTTAGCACGGGGCGCGTGCGCCTCGACGGCGTGACGTGCGGTAGCCTTGCTTCAACGGGCGGCACGGGCGACATACTCTTAAAGCGCGTGATCGTTGCGGGTGAAATGAAGGTCGAGAGAAGCACGGGTGACGTGGAGCTTGATGCTTCGGACGCCGCTACCATTCTGATACGCACCTCCACGGGTGACGTTGAGGGCACGCTCCTTTCCGAAAAGGTCTTTGTTGTAACCACAAGCACGGGCGAAAAGGAGATTCCGAAAACCACAAGTGGCGGTATATGTGAGATAGAAACCTCTACGGGTGACGTTGAGATCGATATTATAAATTAAAAAGGGGAGGGGTTGATTGATTCACACGAATCGATCAACCCCTTGATCAATATTTATTGATAACACTTGCCTTTTGGCGCAAAAAGGCGTATAATGGTGTTAATAAAATGTGGAGGGAAGTATGATGCGCGAGCTGACGGCAAAGAAAAAAGAAACGCGGTATTTAGAGATCTATCGCCGCTTGCGCGAGGAGATCGTGTCGGGTGTTTATCCCTTGGGCACAAAGCTCCCCTCCAAGCGCGTGCTTTCCGCCAAGCACGGGGTCAGTGTGACGACCGTTGAGCACGCACTTGCCATTCTCTCGGACGAGGGGTATGCCGTATCAAAGGAGCGCAGCGGTGTGTTTGCCGCCTATCGCGCGGGCGATAGCTTTGCCGCGGCACCCACTCGCTCTGTTGTCGAGCCGCCGCACGTGCAGGCACACGTAGGCGAAACGCTCCCCATTTCGGTGTTATCTCGCACCGCTCGCCGTGTGATCTCCGAGTACGGTGCCGAGCTTTTTGCAAAATCCCCGAGTAACGGGGCGGCAATTTTGCGGCATGCCATCTGCGCATATCTCGCGCGCGGGCGCGGTATTCGTGTGCAACCCGAGCAGATCGTGATCGGGTCGGGTGCCGAATATTTATATAGCCTTGTGGTGCAGATGCTGGGGCGTGACCGCGTATTTGCGGTGGAGGACCCTTGTTACGAAAAGATCCGCGAGGTGTATCGCGCCAACGGTGTGACGATCGAGCCGCTTTCGATGGGCGGCGAGGGCATTCAAACCGAAGCGTTGTCTAAAAGCAGTGCAAGCGTGCTGCACGTCACACCCTACCACAGCTTCCCAAGCGGCGTGACCGCCACCGCCTCCAAGCGGCGTGAATATATTGAGTTTGCGAGAAAAAGAGCGGGCTTTTTGGTTGAGGATGACTTTGATTCCGAGTTTACTGTTTCCGCAAAGGTGGAGGACACGCTCTTTTCGCTGGGTGGTGGCGAGCGTGTCATCTATATGAACACCTTTACAAGGACGGTAGCGCCCGGACTTCGTGTCGGATATATGGTGCTGCCACCGGAGCTTCTTGCGGTTTTTCGTACCCGTGTGGGCTTTTATTCCTGCACCGTGCCTACCTTTGAGCAATACGTGCTGGCAGAGCTTTTAAACAGCGGCGATTTTGAGCGCCACGTTAACCGTATGCGCCGCAAAAAGCGCAAGCTGCTGTCAAAGCCTTGATCGCTTGATCAAAATGATAAAAGAGAGGATCGTTATGAGTAAATATCCGTGTGTTCGTGTGAATCTTGATGCCGTGAGGCAAAACGCCGCTACCGTATGCGGGGCTTGGCGCCGACACGGTGTTTTGGTTGCGGGCGTTGTGAAGTTTTCCGATGCTGATCCCATGGTGGCAGGGGCATATCTTGACGGCGGCTGTGCACAGCTTGCGGTGTCGCGTGCCGTGCATCTTGAAAAGCTGAAAAATCATTTTCCGACCGCGCCGACGCTCCTCACGAGAGCGCCGATGCGGGATGAGCTTTCGCTCGTTGCCCGCTATGCCGATATCAGCCTGCACAGTGATGCCGATATTCTTCGCGCGCTTGATGCGGCGGCAGAGGAGGCGGGAACAGCTCCCGGTGTTATTTTGATGCTCGACGTGGGTGATCTGCGTGAGGGCGTGGATAGCATTGACGCGCTCGTTTCACTCGCCGCGATCGTTGAAGGCGAGCTTCCTCATCTTCATTTACTTGGCGTTGGCGCCAATTACGCTTGCTTGAACGGCGTGTTGCCCACCTACGATAATCTGTCGTTTTTGGTGGAGGGCGCACAGGCGGTAGAACGTGCGATCGGACGTCGACTCGAAATAATTTCGGGCGGTAGCAGTATTAATATGCTGCTGCTTCAAAACGGCGAGTGCGGCATGCCGCCCCGTATCAATCATTTGCGCGTTGGCGGCTTTATTGCCAACCCCATCAATATGCGCATTGGTCGCGGCTATACGTTATCCGGCATGCGAGAGGACAGTATTGAGCTCGTTGCTGAGATCGTGGAAATACAAGAGAAGGACTCGGTGCCGCGCGGCTCCTCTGCGTGCAATTGGGCAGGCGAAGCCGTCACATGGGTCGATAAGGGGCGCAGGAAGCGTGCGATTCTTGCAATTGGCGGTCAGGATATCGGCGACTTTTCTTTGCTGATGAGCAAGGAGCCCTGTGTCGAGCTTGTCGGTGGGAGCAGCGATCACACGGTCGTGGACGTTACCGATTCGCCAAGAGAGTGGCACACGGGCGATACAATGCGCTTTCGCCTGAAATATGCGGGCATGCTGCACGCGTTTAGCGGCAGACACGTGAGAATTGAATATATTGGCGACAAATCATAACTTTTTTGTGAACAATTGGGCAGTTTTGATGATTTTTCTCCACAAGTGTGGTATCATCAACGTATAGTGGTACTGCCGCACACAATTTGGCATTGAAAGGAAACAGATATGAAAAAGCAACTGAAATTTTTGCTCTTTGCCGATTTTCATTACGCAAAGAACTCGTACCCCACAACGATTGCTCAGCTTGAGGAGATCCTTGCGCGCGGTCAGAGGGAAAACGTGGATCTCGTGCTACACGCGGGCGATTTTATCAATAACTACAAAGCCGCTCCCGAGGCGGTAAAAGCCCTGCTTCAAAACAAGCACGGCTTTGAGGTGGCAGGCGTTGCCGGCAACCACGAGCTTGAGGGAGAAAATACGTGGGATTTTGTCATCCCCCGCTTGTCTAATATTGCTGACCGTGTATACGGAAACGGGACGGGTGACCCCTCCGAGGAGGGCGCGTGGTACTATTATTTTGACCGTCTTGGCTACCGTATCGTTTGCCTTGACAGTACCTATTCCTATAACGAGGCGGAGGATGTGTGGGAGCGCAACAAGGGCTTCCGCAGAAGGGCCGAAAACGTCAAGGAAATGAGCATTGGTCCCACGCAGCGCGCGTGGCTTGAAGGGGTGCTTACCGACGCGGCAGAAAAGGAGCTTCGCTGTATCGTTGTCACGCACTTCAGCATTTGCCCCACCTATCGCAGTCACAACTCCGACCACAGGGACGTGATGGATATTTTTAAGCGCGTGAATGCGATTCGCAAGGGTACGGTGCTGATGGCGATCAACGGTCACCACCATTCCAATTTTGTTGACGTGGTGGAAAACGTGTTTTATTTTAACGTCAATACTACGGGTAACGGCTTGTGGCAGCCCGTTGCCGAGCCGCATTACGACGAGAGCATGACCTTTGATTTCGTTGAGTACGACGAGGAGGGCAATCCCATAAGGACGGTGAAGCGTCCCTATACCGATCTGCGCGGGTCCGCTAAGACCTGGTATTTCCGTGATCCGCTGTCCGCCGTGGTAACGATCTCGCCCGATGGCGTGATCACCGTTGACGGTATGGAAACCGAGTGGCTCTTTGGTATGGAGCCGCCGCGCCATCACGCGCAGGTCATGCCGCGTATCTCCTCGGGTGTCTTCAATCCGCTTGAGGAAAAATAATATAAAATACGGCAACGGTGTGCGAGAAAGCGCATACCGTTGCCGTGCTTTTTATGTGCGAGGCGCTTGTAGCCTCTTGCGATAGGCGGAGGGAGAAATGCCAACCTTTTGCTTGAAAGCGTCACAAAAATAAGCAGACGAGGTATAGCCCACCTGTATGCCTACCTCTCCGATCGGTAAATTGACGTCTTCTAGCAGCTCCTTGGCGTGCTCAATGCGGATTCTGTTGCGATATTCAAGCGCGGACATGCCAACGATCTCCTTGAAAATGCGCAAAAAATGAAATTTACTCATGCGGCACATATCGGCAAGCTCAAGAAGAGAGGTGTTCTTGTGATATTCTTTGTTGAGATACTGAATGATAAAGGCGATGCGATCGGCATAGCGGCGGTTGGGGTTGTTTTGGTCGTCAATGCGTCTTGCCAGCCTGCCGATGATGTGAAAAAGATGACAGGCGCACAGCTTTTGGTAAAAGGGGCGCTTGCGTTGGAGCTCGTCAATGATCTTTTCAAACATTTCGCGCACTGTGCCCGAGGGCTCGGCAGAATAAATTTTTGAGCTTTCAAAGCCGAGAAAATCAAATTCGCTTGAAACTGTGAAATGTGCGTAATAAAACTCGGCGGTTTTGTCAAGGCAAAGATGCTCTTGCCGTTCATGGGGCTTGAAAAAGATAAACGATCCGGGCCCCGCGTCAATCTCCTTGTCAAGAAAAAAGCGCTCGGTCCCCTTGGCAACGTAAAAAAGCAGCCAGTCTTCTCTTCCTGCAGGGCGGCGGATCTCTCTGCCCTCGCTTGCAAAAATGTGCCCCGCGCTTTTAAGCGAGATGCCAAAGGCGCTTTCGTTGTTGTCCGAATAGGCGTTGTAGATCATTGTTTTATACTCCGTTAGCAATAATTCTGAAAAAAATAGCAATAAAACCTATTGATTTTTCTTTATTATAGCATTAAAATAAAAGCATGTCTATGATTTTTCAAAAAAGGGGGATTTGGTGTGGATTTTATTATCATTGCGGGAATGCCCGCAACGGGTAAAAGCACGCTGGCACGCAAGCTTTCGGCGACGTTCGGCTATCCCGTGCTTGAAAAGGACGAGATCAAGGAAGCGTTGTTTGACACGATCGGCTATGCGGATCTTGGGGAAAAACGCAAGCTTGATATCATTGCCAATGCGGTGCTGCTGCGTTGCGCCGGGTCTGTTTTGAAGAGCGGTACGTCACTGATCGCCGTCAACAATTTTGATAAAAACATGAGTGACGAGGTAGGGCGGCTGATCGACGATTGCGGTGCCAATGCCGTGACGGTGTTTTTGAATGGCGACCCCGACGTGCTTTACGAGCGGTACGTTGCGCGCGACAAGCGCGGTGTGCGTCATCAGGGGCACACCTTCATTGACCGGTATCCCCCCAAGGAGGGTGACGATACCACGCGTAGCATGACAAGAGAATATTTTGCCGATCGCTTTGAGAAAAACGGTATGGCGGAGTTTGTGCTGAAAGGCGTTCGTATTGATGTTGATGCAACCGATCTTGATAAAATAGACGTGGCACAGATCGCGGCAGACGTGAAGCGTGCATTAGGGAGGGCGTAAATGCTACGAAAAAGAAAATTTCTCTGAAAATCGCGCCCCGTGACGTTGACGTCAAGGCACTGCGAGAGGGACTCCGCGCACACGGCGTCATTTTAACGATAGAGCAAGCAAAAAATACACTAATCAATAAATTTTAAGGAGGAAATGTTATGTTAGCAAAGGATCCATGGGTCGGATACGTAAAGCCCGGCAAAATTTTCGGCAATTTGTATTTCGTTGGTACGCACCCGACGTCGGTGCATCTGATCGATACGGGTGAGGGACTTATCCTCATCGATACGGGATGCCTGACGAACCTTTATCTTGTCATTCAAAACATCTGGGAGCTTGGCTTTAATCCGATGGATATTAAGTATCTCGTGCATTCTCACGGTCATTTTGACCACGTGAACGGCACGGCGGCGCTTGTACATATGACGGGTGCAAAGACCTTCCTCGGCAGAGCCGATCACTGGCTTGTGACGGGCGAGGTCGACCATTGCACGCAAAAGGTGCGCCCCTTTGAGCCAGACGTGCTGCTTGATGACGGCGACGTGATCACGCTTGGCAACACCAGCATCAGATGCGTGGCATCTCCCGGACATACCGAGGGCGTGATGTCTTTCTTCTTTGACGTGACCGACGGCGAGCGCACGCTTCGCGCAGGTATGCACGGCGGTCTTGGACTTGTGTCCCTCAAGCGCGACTTCCTCATTCGCAATAATCTCCCCTTTGATTGCCGCGAGAAATATTTCGCCTCCCTTGAGCGCCTCAAGGAGGAGCACGTGGATATCTTTATCGGTAACCACGTGGGCAACAATGATACCGAGAGTAAGCTCGCACGCGTACACGCGGGCGAAAAGGACGCCTTCATTGATCCCGGTGAGTGGCTTCCGTTCCTTGAAAACTGCCGTGTGAAGCTTATAGAGCTGATCGAAAAGGAAGCGGCTGAACAGCAATAAAAAAACACACGCCGACGAAACGTCGGCGCGTGTTTTTTATAAGGGCAAAATCATATCACGTATGACCGCCAATTGTCATTTTAGTGTCACCCGTGCTTGTGGTGATCTTGCATCTGCTACCGGTGTGGGTGTCGGCTTTTTGCCTGCTTATCTCTTATTTCAACGTTTCGGGATAGAATTTGCGGCGTGCTTCAAAAAAGAGGTGCGCGTCGTTTTTGAGGAAATATTCGAGGTGAGGCTGTGTCCAGTTCCACGGAACGGTGAGGAAGCCCTTGAGGTGCTCGGGTGAGAGGTGGTCACGCCCCCAACCGACCGTTTCAAACTCGTTGGTGCCGTAGGGGAGTGCCCATGTAGAGGAGGTAGGTACCTGATCGAAGCCCATTTTATCAAGATCAAGATAGGTTTGCACGCGACGCTGCTGAATTTCGTTGGGTGGGTTGGTCAGGCTGCGGTAGCACCAATTGGATTGGAGTACGGATTTGGGCATGTTTTTGATGAAAAGCTCGGAATGATACCAATAATAGTCAGACCATACCCAAGGCCTTGCACCGTGCTTTTCACATTCCTTAAACAGGAAGAAGGCGTCGTGCCACCAATGCTCGCCTTGACGGATAATGGCAATGGGTTGGGTGATTTGGTGAGAAGCATCCTCCTCATCCATGCCGATGTGGAACAGGCGCGGATAGCCGAACACCTCGCAAACCTCGGCAATGAGATCGGAGCAAACCTTGTAATAGGTGGGGGAGCTGACCATGAAGCGGTATTCCTTCAGCCACGTGCAGTGACCTGTGGAGAAGTTCAGCTTTGGAATCGGCTCAATACCCTTGGCGCAGATCTCGTCAAGCTTCTTCTTCAAAAAATCCTTGCTCCATGCGTCGGGGGCAGAAATTTCCGGGTGACTTTCGTACTGAATGGCATCCCCCACGTCAATGATCAGCATGTTGTATTGGCGCTCGGCAATGAAATCCACCAGCTTATCCCAGGTTTTAAGGTCGGTCTTGTTTTCCGCCGAGGCACTGCCGTCGGCCACGTACGGGCTTTCATCGGGGGCGCCGATGGGACTCCACATATGATTGCTTAACTGCAAAAAGTATGACCAGATCATAGGCTCCATAATAAACTCTCCTTAAAATTTGTATCGCTCTTGTGATTGCGGCATCAGAACTCGATGTCGATATAAACGGGCGCGTGATCGGAAAGCAACAGGTAGTAGTCGGGGCAGTAACGATCAAAGCGCTTCACTGCGCCCTCGGGCATATCCTTGACGTAAATGTGGTCGTCCGTTACTGCATAAGAGGTGTCAAACCACTTTTCCGCAGGCGCCTTGGGACCGCAGGCGCAATAGCCGCTGATCTCGGTCGCGTATTCCACTGCCGCATCATGCGCGTGGGTGTAGCCCGCCTCGTTTTTAAGAAAGCCGAGCGCGGGAGAGGTGATGCCTGTGTTCATGTCGCCCGCGATCACGACGGGACACTCCCCGTACTGTGCGCGATATTTATCAACCAATCCTACCAAAAGGCGCAGCTGATACTCGCGTGCCTCGTCGGAGCCCGCCTGATACGAATAATACGCAGGATTGCTTCCGTTTCGCCACCAAAGGTGAGTGGTAACGAAAATAAATACCTTTCCGCTTTCCTTGTCACGGAAGACACCGAGGTTGCACGCCTTGGAATCTGCGTCGTTAAAGCTGCCCTCATACCCCTCCATGTGCTTGGGATAAAGCAGATATTCGGTAGCAAGCAATTCGAATTTATCGGCACGATAGATAATGGGGGTCATATTACCGCCAATGAGGGTGTAGGGAAGCTTTTCCTCCTGACAGTAGATCATAAAGAAAAGCTGCATATCCTTGTTGACCTCTTGACCGCCAACAATATCGGGGCAAAGCTCCTTAAATACGCGGATATGACCCTTCATGCGCGTTTCGGCGGAGCCGTCAAGACCCCTTTCCTCCCATGCGGGCGGATTGGAGGTATAGTTCCATTGGTTTTGACCCATTATACGTAATTTGCTCATGTTGATGCTCCTTTGCATTGATTATTTTTTGCTTACAGCGGGCAAACGTCAAGGCGCGGACGCTTGAACCATTGCCCGTTGGTGAAATCGGGCATCGTCTGCGGTGCGCCGCCCTCTTTGATCGAGATCTCCGAGAGCACCGATACCGCTTGCCACACCGCACCGTCGTATACGTCAATAGGCATGGGCGTGCCGTTTTTCAGCGCATCTACAAACGCCTTGTAGGCAAACCAGTCCATGCCGCCGTGACCTGCGTCAAGCATCTCGGGGGTGATGTCCTTCCAGATCTGCGGCAAAAATTCCGCCTCGTATTTGGTGGCGTTATTGAGGTTGTCACGATAGTAGTCGGCGGGGCTCCAGCACTCCTTTTCGCCGTCAAGGAAAACCGAGTTGGTCTCCTGCACGTAAAGTCCCTTTGTGCCGCGCACGGTAAATTCGCGGCTATAAGAGCGCGGCAGCGTGGTGTCAAGCCGCAGCACTATCGTTTCACCGCCTGCGCACGTTAGCACGGTTGTGATGATGTCACCCTGCTTGAAGCGGGCGTTCTTCATTTCCTCGGTGGCGTCTTCTCTGGTTTTGATGTATTCCTCAAGCCCTGCCGCCTTGCTGGCAAAGGAGGAAACCGAAAGGATACGGTTGCCCCTGTTGATATCGAGCAGCTTGGCGATGGGACCCAACTCGTGCGTCGGGTAATTTTCACAGCAACGCTTCTGATAATTGTCAAAGCGGTAATGGCGATTGACGTGGCCGTACGAAACCTCTTTTCGCAGGTCGTGACCGTAAGCACCCGCGCAGTGCACAATGGTGCCGAATACGCCCTTTCTTGCCATGGCGGTTGCCAGCAGCTCGTCTTTGCTCCAGCAGCAGTTTTCCATAAACATGTAGGGTGTACCCGTTTGCTCCTGCGTGCGCACCAGATTGTAGCAATTTTCAAGAGAATACTCACAGCCCACCTCACTTGCGACCGCGATGCCCTTTTTCATGGCATAGATCGCAATTTCCGCGTGGGTGCTCCAATCACTGAACACAAATGCGGCATCAAGTCCTGCGGTGTTCAATGCCTCCTTGTAGTCGGTGTAGCCCTTGGCGTCACCGCCTTCTTCCTTGATCTTTTCCTGCGCACGAGTGACGCGATCCTCATACAGATCGCAAACGGCTACGACCTCGACGTCCTTGTTTTTTAAGAGAATATTTTTGAGTAAGCTATAGCCTCGTTGCCCAAGACCGATTACACAAGAGCGAATCATGCCTTCTTCCTCCTTTTTCGTTCTTGAGGTCATTATAACACGGGTGCTTGCACGGAACAATGTGCAAAATTATCATAATCCTGTCTTTTTTTATCATTTACTTTTCAAAAAATGCGTGTTATAATTGTTTTGAGGTGATCGAATATGGAAAAATTTATCAAGCTCCCTGCCATGGTAAAGCACTTCGAGCGTGGCGAGGGCTTTTGCCTGACGAACGTCGGATATAATGATTTTCACGTGGTGCGCGCTTCACATTCCTTTCGAGTGGAAAAAAACTACATGTGGCATTTCGTGCTTGGCGGGAAGGGCGTGCTGGAGATCGGCGGCAGATGCTATCATTTGGCGGCAGGGGATATGTTTTTCAGTGAGCCAAACCTTCCCTTGAGCTATTATCCGGATCCCGATGACCCGTGGGACTATGTATGGTTTAATTTGAAGGGGGATGCCGCCGCGCGCTATGGGGAGCTTTTGGGCTTTTCGCTTGAGAGCGCCGCTTTGAAATGCCGCCATTTTCAAAAGGTAAGGCACATATTGCAGGATATGTTTGAGGCGTTGCTTCTTGACGAGTGCGGTTATTTTGGCGTGCTTTCTGTTTTTTATCAGATCATGGAGCTTTGCAGCACGGATCACAGGGGCGAGGAGATACAGAGCGTGAAACGGATGATCGACGGCAGCTTTACGCTCCCTTCCTTCAGTATTGAGCAGCTTTGTCGGGATGCGGGCGTTAGCCACGCGCAGCTGCTGCGTCGCTTCAAAAAGGCATATGGCACTACCGTGATCGCCTATGTGGTGCGCAAGCGCATCGAGCTTGCCTGCGAGCTGCTTGAGACAACGGATTTGCCCGTGTATTCGGTTGCCTTTTCCTGCGGCTTTGCGGATGAGATCCATTTCATGAAGACCTTTAAAGCGCAAAAGGGGCTTTCCGCCACCCTCTACCGTCAGCTACGTGGTGTCAAAAAGGGGATATGAGCACGCGTGCACGCGGGCAGGAGGACGCCCTCGTTGCCGAATGGGAAAAGCTTATTGATAAGTGTCGCGATAAGCTGATCGAGGAAGAAAAAGCGCAGGGATAAGAGATGAAAAAGCACGCCCGACGGCAAACCGTCTGGCGTGCTTTTATTTTCTCGGTCGGATTGATTTTCACCGTTAAACGCAAAAAAGGCACGCCGAAGCGGTGGGAAGGGCAGGAGTGACTCATGCGCCAAGTCTACGACTTGCGCGGTAAGAATGCGGTGCATTCTTACCCACCCTCTCGCTTCGCGAGGGGTTCTTTGTCAAGCTCCTGACTCCAACCAAAAAGAAAAAGTCCACCGCAAAAGCGATGGAGAGGGCAGGAGGACGCCGCGAAGGCGGCTACTCGTTTAAAACGGCTTTGCCGTTTTGGCAAGTTTACCTTGCGGACGGAACGTCCGCATTTTGCTGTGCAAAAATCGGCAAACATTGCCCCCACGTTGCGCTCGCGCAACGTGAGTGCTCGCACCTCCTGCCCCTGCCAAGCGCAAAAAAGGCACGCCGAAGCGGTGGGAAGGGCAGGAGTGACTCATGCGCCAAGTCTACGACTTGCATGCGCCAAGTCTACGACTTGCGCGGTAAGAATGCGGTGCATTCTTACCCACCCTCTCGCTTCGCGAGGGGTTCTTTGTCAAGCTCCTGACTCCAACCAAAAAGAAAAAGTCCACCGCAAAAGCGATGGACTTTTTCTTTGCGAAGAAGCGCACAAACGGTGCGTAAGTGTAGGTAAAAACGCAAAAAAGGTGCGTGATTTCTCGTTGCCTTCTGTGCGACAAATTGGAATTTGTTTGTTCTTACAACGCTTTTATAAGCAGATATTTTTCATTTCCGCTCGGAATATCGGGGAGAATACCTATCACCTCATAGCCGTGCTTTTTGTAAAATTCGGGGGCTTGCCAACTCATTGTATCAAGATGAACGTGATGGCATCCTCTGCGAACAGCTTCCTTTTCGGCTTCACGCAAAAGGCTTGAACCGATTCCTTTTTTACGGTGGTTTTCGTGTACCCAGAGAATATCTACATACATCCATCCCCAATATGTGCCACCGAGAATACCTCCGATAGAATTGCCGTTCTCGTCATACTCAATGATATTAAGTGGAGTGTGTCCATCCTCACCCACACGTTCATTGTTGTATTGGTTTAAGCATTCGCGTATATATTTGATTTCCTTTTCGGATGGATTGATATTCATGCTATCACCTCGTCAAATTCTTATTTATCAGTGAGTATATTATATCACATTTTCGCAAACAAATCAAGGCGAAAGCCTTGTATATCATCCGCAACTTGTTGCGGTATATCATCAGCCCGTAGGGCTGGATATCATCAAGCCGCAGGGAAATGCACGCTGGCGCGTGATGAGATACAAGGGCGGCAAGCCGCCCTTGATGATATGCACCGCACGTTGTGCGGCGATGATATGCCAAGCCTGCGGCTTGGATAAACAAAAAGAGAACTTTTGGTAGACAAAAGTTCTCTTTTTGTTGGCAGGGGCAGGAGGACTCGAACCCACGACACCCAGTTTTGGAGACTGGTGTTCTACCGACTGAACTATACCCCTTTGTTTGTGACCGCATTATTATAGCACATTATTTTTCTTTTTGCAAGAGG
>JAZOSR010000061.1:0-6262 GCA_045657225.1 Eubacteriales bacterium
GGGTGCCACAAAGCGTGTTTGTGAAATGATTATCCAGGCATACTCAAGAAGATCCAAGACACAGTTTGTTGCAGTTCGATTCGGCAACGTGCTTGGCTCCAACGGCTCCGTTATTCCTCTCTTTAAAAAGCAGATTGCCGAGGGCGGACCAATTACAGTTACTCACAAGGATATTATCCGTTACTTTATGACGATTCCCGAGGCGTGCTCGCTTGTGCTGCAGGCGGGGGCTTACGCAAAGGGCGGCGAGATCTTCGTGCTTGACATGGGAGAGCCGGTGAAGATCGTCACACTCGCGGAAAACCTTATTCGTCTTTCGGGCTACACGCCCTACACCGAAATACCGATCGTTTTCACGGGTCTTCGCCCCGGCGAAAAGCTTTACGAGGAGCTTTTGATGAACGAGGAGGGCATGCGCTCTACCGCCAACACCAAGATATATATCGGCAAGCCCTTGCAGATCGATGAGATGCTGCTGCGGCAAACGCTTGAGGAGCTTCACACGGCAATGACCGACGATACCGATCGGCTTCGAGCCTTGATCAAGACCTTGGTCCCCACTTACCGTCAGGGTGGAAAACAATAATAGGAGTAAAGACATGAACGAAAATGTGAACGAAAACAAGAATAACGAGATCACGATAGGCTTTTTCCTGTCCGTGCTTTTCAAAAGACTGATCTGGCTTGTGCTTGCTTTAGTGCTTGGTGCGGGACTTGCCTTCGGGTATACCAAATTCCTTGTGACGCCGATCTACAGCACCAGCGCAAAGTTTTGTGTGGAATTTAAAAATCCCAATGCTTCCTCTGTGAATACCTCTTATCAGCAGGGTACCGTACAGCTTTCGACGGGCTACGCCTACGAGGTGACGGGAAACGTCTTTCTTGAGCAGATCGTGTTGGAATATAATAAGCAGTATGGCGCCGATATGACGATCGCGGCGCTTTCGAGAATGATTTCGGTATCCGCCGAGGAGAAGCTCCCGATCTTCAGTGTAAAGATCACCTCCTCGAATCCGCAGCAGGCGTACGATTTTTTGACCATCATACAGCAAAAGGCGCCCGAGCTGCTTTTGAACCAGTATACGCGTGAATACATCACCATAAGGCTGATCGGCTACGGACGCGTGCCTACCGTGCCCGATTCTCCCAATATGACACTCAACGTGGTCGTTGGTGCCGCGGCGGCATTTTTGCTTGCCTACATGGTATTCTTCCTCATGGCGTTCCTTGACAAGACCGTTTATGATGAGGAGGCCCTTAAGATGCACTGCAAGGTGCCCGTGATGGGTCAGATCCCGCAATGGGTCGTGGGTGACGATAAGGGAACGATTGAAGTGAAGCACGCAAGTGCGGCAGATATTGAACGTAATTACACCGACCGTTTGTTGGTTGACCGCACACCCTTCTCCGTAAAGGAGTCCTTCAAGACGCTGCGTACCAACCTCACCTACGTTGCGGTGAACGGTAACACTCCTGTGTTCGGTATCACCTCAGCCTTTGCGGGTGCGGGTAAGAGCCTGGTGATTGCCAACACGGCAATCAGCTTTGCACAGCTTGGTAAGCGCGTGCTCCTCATTGACGGTGATATGCGTTGTCCCGTGCAGCATAAGATCTTTATGCTTGACAAGAAAAAGCACGGTCTTTCCGAGGCGCTTGCCGGTATTGATAAGAATCCGCTTGATACCTGCGTGCATAAGAACGTGCTCGACGTGCTTGACGTGATGACCTGCGGACATATCCCGCCGAATCCCTCCGAGCTGCTTGCGTCCGAAGCGATGCGAGAGCTGCTGAAGACGGCACAGGAGAACTACGATTACGTGCTGATCGACCTGCCGCCGATCCTTGAAACCTCGGATGCGGGCGTGGTAGCACCGCTGGTGTCCGCATATATCATCATAGCGCGTGCGGGATATTCCCGTATCGACGCGGTGTGCGACGCGATCACCACCATGCAGAGCATGCACGCGAACGTCGCGGGCTGTGTCCTTAACGACGTGAATACCAAGCGCGGCTTCGGCTACTATTCGACGCACAATTATTTCGGCAAATACGGCTACGGACGTTATTCGAGATACAGAACGGCAAGTGATAGATTAACGGAGTCCGGCGAGCTCGAAAAGCAAGAAGAGCAGTAAGCATTTTTAGGAGATCATATATGAGAGCAGTGATGAGAAAACACGGTGTCGCGATCTATCGCGCTTTGCTTGTGGCAGGTGTGCTTCTCGTCATTTGGCTGACGGGGGGCAAGACCGAAGGGATTGCCCCCTTTGCCGTTTTATTGCTTTTCCTTATTTGCGGCGCACTTTGCTATTTTAGGCATACACGGTATGCGGTGCTTCCGTTTTTGCAATTGACGCTTATCCTCATTTTTTGTTACGATTCCTACGCCGTGTTTATTAAATATATCTGGGTGCTGCCCTTTGTTCTCGCGGCGCTTGGGTACTATTTGTGGCATTTGAAGCCGAAGCTGCTGGTCGGTCCCTCGTTTCTGCCCTTGGCGGCGGTGGCGGTGGCGACCCTGCTTGGCGGTATCGGCATGATCTCTGCGGCGGATTATTTCCGCGGTGCCTCGCTTGGTTTTATGGCGGGGCTTGGTCCCGGGCTTCTCATCTCTTATCTTATTGTGAAAAATGAGGTGAGGGACAGCGCGGACGTGGAGTCTTATTTTGAGGATATTACGTGGTGGGGCGTAACGGCGGCGATCGTTGCGATCGTTTATGTGCTTGTGCACGTGGGACAAGAGGGAATTGCCGCCATACTGACACCGCCGCAGTGGAGCAATAATATTGCCACGATGCTGATGATCGCCATGCCCGCTCCTCTTGCGCTGAAAAAGCGCAGGATGCCGCATTATTTTTTGATGCTGCTCATGTTTGCGGCGATCATGGTGATCGGCTCGCGCGGCGGCGTGGTGTTTGCGGGCACGGAGCTTTTTGTTTGTGCTTTCTTTGCATGGCGCAGTGAAAAGGACCCCGTCAGGCGCCTTTGGTACCGTACCTTCTTTATTTACGCTTTGATGGCGGCGGGCTATATTTTGTGGTTTTTGCTCTATAACGGTATGTTTTCGGGCGGTTTGGTCAACAGTACCGACGTGCGGTGGAAGCTGCTTTCCCGCGGTGTTGAAAATTTCCGTGAGAATCCCTTGTTTGGAAGCGGTCTTGGTTACCGCGGCAATGCCGATCTTTACAGCGGTAAGGCAGGGACGATCAATTGGTATCATCTTTTCCCCGCGCAGGTGCTGGGCGGTCTTGGTGCCGTTGGTGTGCTTGCGTGGGGCTGGCAGCTCATCACGCGCGCAAGGCTTGCCTTTGCGGCAAGACATAGTAATACCTGCGCCGCCGCGCTGTGCTACCTTGGACTCCTTTTGATGTCCATGGTCAACCCCGGTGAATTTTGCCCCGCTCCATACGCATTCCTTGCGGTGGTGATGTTTGTGCTACTTGAAAAAGAGCTGGAAATCCCACCACGTATGTGGGTTTTTGGACGAAAAACGAAGAAAAAAGAATAAAGAATCGCCCGTGAGAGAATCTCACGGGCGATTTGAATTGAACACGAAGGAAAGGGAAGGAGGCGTTTCAGCTTTCAAGCTGCTTCCCAAGAAAGCTCGCCGCTGTTTGAATCAGCTTGCTTTCCACGTCGCTCATTGCCGCGCGCTTGTCGTTTTTATCACCCGTTGTGAGAGATACCACTGCGCCGACGACATCACCGTCCGACAGAATAGGCATGGCACAGCCCACGTGTGCGCCGCTGTTTTCTGCGGTGGGAAAGAGAGGCTCCGTTCCCTCGCGCCACAGATACATGCCGCGCCCCTCCATGACCTTTTCAAGAGCGGGGGAAACCGCCTTTTCGGCGTATTCCTTGCGCGAAACGCCCGCCGTGGCAATGACGGCGTCGCGGTCGGTGATCACAACCGCAAGATTGCAGGTGCGATGGAGCGTGTCGGCGTATTCCGCGGCAAACGCGGCAAGCTCGCCGATGGGGGAATATTTTTTAAAAATGACCTCACCCTCGCGGTCAGTATAAATTTCAAGCGGGTCGCCCTCGCGGATGCGCATGGTTCTTCTGATTTCCTTCGGAATGACGACTCTGCCGAGGTCGTCGATTCTGCGGACAATTCCTGTGGCTTTCATATATATAAAAATCTCCTTGTTTTTAATAGTAGGTGATACTATTATTTGCAAAACAAGGGGATTTATACTGTGAGGTGTTTACTTTTTGGAAAAGGTGAGGTATAATGAAATAAAGGCGGTGATTTTTAATGAAACAATATGATGTAGCCGTTTGCGGCGGTGGATTTGCGGGGATTTCGGCCGCTCTTGCCGCAGCGCGCGAAGGAAAAAAGGTTATACTTTTTGAAAAAGAATATATGCTTGGCGGACTTGGAACGGCGGGCCTTGTCACAATATATTTACCGCTTTGTGACGGCCTTGGACATCAAGTTTCTTTTGGTATTGCCGAGGAGCTCTTTAAGCTTTCCATCACCTACGGAGCAGAAGCCGGATACCCGGAAAACTGGCTTGACGGAGTGGGAACAAGAACAGAAAAGGACAAACGCTATCAAGTACAGTACAATGCGCAGCTGTTTGCGATTTTAGCTGAAAAACTTCTGCTTGAAAATGGCGTAGATATCCTTTACGGAAGTTACGTTGTTGACGTATCCACGGAGAACAACCGCATCACTGCGCTTTACGTTGAAAATAAGTCCGGTCGATCTGCCTTTTTTGCCGACTCGGTTGTAGATGCCACGGGAGACTGTGACATTGCCCATTTCGCAGGCGTTCCTACCGCCCTTTTTGAACAAGGAAACGTTCTTGCCGCATGGTATTATTACACCGATTCAAGCGGCTATCATCTGCAACAGCTTGGCGCATCGGATAAGCCCGAAGAAGAACGCACCGGTAGAGAAAAAGCACCGCTTATCAACCGTCGTTTTACCGGTCTTGACGGTAAAGAGCTCTCTGAGCAGGTTTGTCTTTCGCACGCAAAAACGTTAGAGCATTGGCTCAAAAAAAGAGAAACAGACAAAAATGCGGTCATTTCTACCATTGCGACCATTCCGCAAATTCGCATGACACGAAAAATAGTCGGCGAATATGAGTTAGGGCATACAGAAATGCATACCTATTTTGAAGATTCTATCGGTATGGTTTCAAATTGGAAAAAACGCGGGCCGATTTATGAAGTGCCTTTCAGAACACTTTACAACAAAAGAATGAAAAATCTTATTGTCGCCGGTCGCTGCACTTCCGTAAACGAAACCTTGTGGGACGTTATGCGAGTCATTCCGTGCTGTGCCGTTACAGGTCAAGCCGCAGGCACCGCTGCCGCTATGACTGACGATTTTTCAACTCTTAAAGTATCAGAATTGCAAAAAAAGTTGCGATCCAATGGTGTTATCTTACACGAAAGAGATATTCTCTAATATAAGGCGAGGTGATATTCACCTCGCCTTATATCTTTCTGGCACACTATGTATTGATATACAAAATTTCTCGAACGGTGTTAATGCTGTAAGTAGGGGGCGCCCTCGCGGATGCGCATGGTGCGGCGGATCTCCTTGGGGATCACGACGCGACCGAGATCATCAATTCTGCGGACAATTCCTGTGGCTTTCATCTATATAAAATCTCCTTGCTTTGCATTTTTGTGTGTTGACAAGGATATTGTTTGTGCATTTGCCGAAAAATATCCATAACAAAGAATGGAAATTAAAAAAGTGCGTTTTCTCGCGGCAATTCGTGAATTGCCCCATATAAAGGTCGTGCTGCGCGTAATTACAGCGAAAATGTCGGTGATGCATGTTGACTGCTTGGGGGGATTTGTGGTATAATCTCCATGGACGTATATTCAAAAATCGGTTTTTCAGGCAATTGAAGGAGAGAAGCATGGAAGAAAAGAATTTAGATGGCTTGACGTATCTCGTCTCATACCCCGAGGGGTTCAGCGAAGATAAAAAATATCCCTTGGTAGTTTTTTTGCACGGTCGTGGCGCGCGCACCCCAACCACTGAGAAGCTGCGCAACTCCACGTGCATCGCCAACCTCACGAAGCGGCAAAATGAAAGGGGCTACATACTCCTTGCTCCTCATTGCCCGAGAGGGGATTGGAACGAATGGATGAAGCTGCTGATCCGCTTGGTCGAGGGGGCACGTGAGCTCCCCTTTGTGGATAAGACGAGGGTGTACGTGACGGGCAACAGCATGGGTGGCTACGGTACCTGGGCGCTCTCAATTTTGCGCGCCGATTGGTTTGCCGCGTCTAT
>JAZOSR010000062.1:0-31885 GCA_045657225.1 Eubacteriales bacterium
AAAAAAGCGACACAAGCGCGGCAAGCAGCACAGCGGGTGCCAATACCGCAAGAAGCGGTGCCGCCACCGAAACCGCCTCCTCGCTACCGTAAATCAGGCGTAAAATCGGCTCCGCAAACGCGGCAAGCCCTAGCGAGGCGGGCAAAGCGATCAAGCCAACGAGGCGCAGCCCCGAAGCAAATACACGCTCCACACTCCCCTCCTCCCTTGTCGCAAACGAAGCCGACAAGACAGGGGTAAGAGATAACACAATGGGAGATAGGAGTGCCGGCACAAGATTATAAAGCGGCACGGCAAGATTACCGTAGGTGCTGTAAAGCGCGTTGGCGGCAGAGGGTGCGTAGCCAAGCGCCTGCAGGCGCGAGGAAATGAGTGCCGTATCAACAAGGCTGACAAGGCTTGTGACAAGCGAGCCGACCGTGATCGGCAGTGCCACGCGCAAAAGCTCACCCACCGTCACCCGAAGGCTTCCGTGTGCGTGCCCGTCAAACAAGCGCCGACGTGCCAGAAAAAGCCACAAAAGAAGCGCAAGCGCGGAAAGCCCCATGCCAACGGTGATGCCAAAAACTGCCGCCGCGGAAACCATGGGGGTAGAAAGCCCCGCCGCCGCGGCGCGGGAGGCAAACAGCACGCCGAATACCAGCTTACCGCAGGCCTCCACTACCTCGGAAACGGCGGTCGGCAGCATATTTCCGTAGCCTTGAAAAATTCCGCGCACCGCGCCCACAAGGGCGGCAAACAAAAGCGCGGGGGAAATTGCCGCAAGAGAAAGTGCCGCATCACCCATGGAAAGCGCGCGGGCGATCCCTTCCGAAAAGCGCCATAGCAGCAAAGAGCCCACCGTGCCAAGCGTCAAAAAAAGCGCCGTGGCAACGCCAAACAAAAAGGATATTTTTTCCCTTTCACCCTTAGCGACCAGGCGCGCAACCAATATGGAAAGGGCGGTAGGCAATCCTGCCGCCGCGAGCACGAACAATAAGGAATAAATGTGATAGGCGGAAAGAAAATACGCCATTCCCTCCACGCCAACAATGTGCAGTAACGGTACCTTGTAAAAAAGACCGATCAGCTTGGAGAGGAGCGTTGCGGGTGTGAGGATCAGCACCCCCACCATAAAACGCCCCTCTCCCTTTTTCGTGTGCATTGCGCTCAACGCCAAAACCTCCGTCAAGGGAGGCGCAGGATCAGATCAATCCACGCTCCCTGTAAAATGACAGGATCTGGTCGTGTTGCTCGCGCGACACACCCGCGCTTAAATACTCATACGGGTACTTGGCATTGAAAAGACGGCTGATGACCGACTTTTTACCACTCCCCTCGGTGGCGTAGTCCACCAGCTTGGTGACAGCCCCCGCACCCGCCGCAAAGATCGAATGGACCTCCTCCATCATATAGATGTTGTAAAGCCCCTCGAAGCCCTCGCGGCTAAAGCCAACGTTTTCGTAATTGCCCACCATATTCTTTTGGCGGTACATATAATAAGGGAAGTATCCCTCCTCTGCCGCGCGGATTTGAGAATAATCCACGCATTTGCCGGCATCACCGCCGCGCAGATTATAAACACCGTTGCCCTGCCGCAAAATCTCGGCGGCGCGCTTAACGCAAAAGGTATGTACGGTAATATTTTCGGGCGCGAGGCGCAGGATCTCGTCAAAGGTGGCGGAGAAGGTAGAGAAGGTGTCACCGGGCAAGCCAACGATCAGATCTGTGTTGATACATTGTATGCCCGAGGCCCTTGCAATATCATACGCGCGGTAAAAATCCTCGGCAGTATGCGCTCTGCCGACACTGCAAAGCACCTCGTTGCAAAGCGTTTGCGGATTGACGCACACGCGCGTCACGCCATACGCCTTGGCAATCGCCATTTTCTCGGCATCAATGGTATCGGGGCGACCCGATTCCAAGGTAAATTCCAGCAGCTTCGACACGTCCGTACCCGCCGCAACGACCTCAAGCAGCTCCTTTAGCTGGGGAGCAGTGAGAATGGTCGGCGTACCGCCGCCGATATAGACCGTCAGCACACGGAGTCCAAGCTCTTTTATCAGGCGGAATTTTTCCGCGATCTCAAGCTTCAGGAGCTCAAGATACTCGGGAATGAGCGACAAAAGACGCTTTGAGGTATAGGATACAAAGGAGCAGTACGAGCAGCGCGTGGGACAAAACGGGATCGAGATATACACACTGCAATCGCGCTTGTCGGGCGTGCCGATGATCTGCCTCTCGCGCAGTGCCACCTCAGTGGCAAGCGCCGCCTTTTTGGGGATCACGTTATAATCGGCGGTGAGCGCCTTACGCACACGCGTTTTGCTCATGCCGCCAAGCAAAAGCTCGGTGGCGACCTTTGAGGGGCGCACGCCCGTCAGCATTCCCCACGCGGGGCGGTAATGGAGCATCTCGCCCGCGGCCCCCAGCACGGCGTGACCGATCACCAGCTTGCGCTGTCTGTCCTCGGTCATATCGTCGCGGTAAGGATGAATCTTTTTCGCGTAGGTTTCCTTGCCGTCGTAAAAAAGACGCGCCTCTGCTTCAAAGCCCTCCTCGGTAGCACCCACCGTCAAAGTCAGCACGTGGTCGTCGGACTCGTCCTCTGCCGAAAACTTCTCGCCGGGGAAAAAGATCATGCAAAGCGTTTGTACGTAATAGGCGTTAATATTTCCGTTGATGCGTAATTTCATGACAAACGCTCTCCCTTCGGCTTTAATACGTTACTGTCCATCGTGATCGTCACGGGACCCGCGCACTCGGTGCTGATCAGCATCTCCGCGCCAAACTGTCCCTTTTCCACCACCTTGACCTCCCTTGAAAGGAGCTCGGTAAAGTAAAGGTAGAGTCTGTTTGCCTCCTCGGGTGCCGCGGCATCAAAATAGGAGGGGCGGTTGCCGTGATGATAGTCGGCAAGCAGGGTGAAATTGGAGATCACGAGCGCACCGCCCTCAATATCCTTGAGGGAACGGTTCATTTTCCCCTCGTCATCGTGGAAAATGCGGCACGCGGCGATCTTGGTGGCAAGCCGCTCGGCATCCCTTTCGGTGTCGCCCTTCGCCACGCCCAGCAATATCAAAAGTCCCTTTTGTATCTGCCCCACCGTCACGCCCTCCACGGACACGGCGGCGCGGTTCACACGCTGTAATACAGCAATCATGAAAATCCCCTTCCGATGTCTATCACGTCGCGCAGGCACTTGAGCCTTGATACGATCGAGTGATAGTGATCTACGTTTTTACAACTGATCTTGAGATTGATGACCATACGGCCATCGCTTTTTTTCTGTGTGTTGATCTGCAAAAGCAGCACCTTCATATCGGCAAGCGCCATGGTGATCTCCGCAAGGATCGTCAGACTGCTGTACGCGTGAATCTGTACGAGTGCTTCGTATACGTCACCCGAAGCCTCCTTGCTGCCGCGCTCCCAGTGTGCCTCGACCCAACGGTCGGCATCCTCGGGGCGCTTCATGCCGTTTTCCACGTTCGGGCAATCGACCTTGTGGATCGAAATGCCAAAGCCCTTGGTAATGAAGCCGATAACGGCATCTCCGGGCAACGGATTACAGCACTTGGCAAACTTGACCTGACAGCCGTGCTCGCCATCCACCACGATGCCGCTGTTATGGCGCATGTGACGGGGCTTGGCGGAAACGCGGATCTGCTCTGCCTCGACGGGCACCTGCGGCGCTTCCTCCTTTTCGGGACGCACCACGCGGTCAAACTCCTCGCGCAGGCGCGTGACGACCTTGGTTACGGTAATACCGCCGTAGCCGATGGTGTTAAAGAGATCCTCCGCCGATGCGTAGCCCATGCGCTGCGCGGTGGCGGCAACGATCTCCTGTCGTTGCGATTCGTTCGTCGGTCTGCCAAACTTCTTGATCTCCATTTCAATGGCGGCGCGACCGACGATGATATTATCGGGACGCTTTTCCTTTTTAAACCATTGACGGATCTTACTGCGTGCCTCGCCGGTTTTGACGATATTGAGCCAATCGCGCGAGGGACCCTTGGAGGAGCCCGAGGTGATGATCTCCACGATCTCACCGTTTTGCGGCACGCGGTCGATCGGCACGATCATGCCGTTGATCTTCGCGCCCACCATTTTATTGCCCACCGCCGAGTGAATGGCGTAGGCAAAGTCAATGACCGTGGCACCCTTGGCGAGCGTAATGACGTCGCCCTTCGGGGTAAACACGAAGGTTTCATCCTGAATGATATCGGTCTTAAAGACGTTGAAGAACTCGTCGGGGTCCCTCGTTTCCTCCTCGTTTTCAAGCAGGCGCGACACCCACGCAAGCTTCTTGTCCATATCCTCCTTACCGCGCTCACCCGACTTATATTTCCAGTGCGCCGCGATACCGAATTCGGCAATCTCGTGCATCTCGCGCGTACGGATCTGCACCTCAAAGGGCACACCGTATCTACCGATAACGGTGGTGTGAAGCGAGCGGTACATATTGGGCTTGGGCGTTGAGATATAGTCCTTGAAGCGACCGGGCATCGAGTTATACATCTCGTGAACAAGGCCAAGCGCGGTATAGCACTCAAGCTCGGTGTTCACAATGATACGCAGGGCGTAAAAGTCGTAGATCTCGTCAAAGCTCTTGTTTTGGGTATACATCTTCTTGTAAATGCTGTATACCGATTTGATACGTCCCTCAAGCGTGAAGGGAATGTTATTTTCGCGCATCTTATCGCCGACCTCTTGGCGGATATGCTCAACGAAGTCGGTATTGGCGCCGTATTTCTTCTCAATATCGGTCTTGACCTCGGCGTAGCCGTAAGGGTCAAGATATTTGAGGCTGAGGTTTTCAAGCTCCTGCTTGATGCGCTGCATACCAAGACGGTGCGCAAGCGGCGCGTATACGTGCATGGTCTCAAGCGCGGTGGTTCGCTGCTTCGCGTCGGATTTTGCCGAGAGCGTACGCATATTGTGCAAGCGGTCACACAGCTTAATAAAGATCACGCGCACGTCGCGGGACATGGCAAGCAGCATCTTTCGAAGCGTCTCGATGTGCGCCTCCTCCTTGTCCTCCACGTGTAAAAGCACGATCTTTGTAAGACCGTCAACAAGCAGTGCGACGTCAGCGCCAAAGCGCTTTTCAATATCCTTGAGGTCTGTCTTATCGGCACAATCCTCCACGGTATCATGGAGAAGCGCGGCACAGATCGAATCGGAATCAAGCCCGAGGGTCGCCACGATTTCGGCAACGGCAACGGGGTGAGAAATGTACGCATCACCGCTTTGGCGATACTGCCCCTCGTGGAGCATTGCCGCGTATTCGTAAGCGCGCTGTATCTTCTCAAGATTATAATTATTGCCCGAGGCGTCAAGAACGCCAAGCAAGCGGTTAATATCTACGTGAGTGTCCTGTGACAAAGCAAGAACCTCCCTTTTTAGGTTTTAATTATCTATACACTGTGCCCTTAAGCGTCTTAAAAGCGCTGAATGATCAATGCTTGTTTTCTCGGCACGGTGGGTGAGTGAAAAGCGATAAACGCCCTCCCGCTCGGTAAAATCGAATATGTTAAGCTCGTCAAATACGGCAAGCGTGATCTTCATTAGGGCATAAGGCACTTCTTTGTCGGTCGTCTTTTCAAAAAGTGCCGCGATCTCGGACTCGCAAAGCTCATCTCTGCCGCTTTTCAGCTCTCCCATCAAGGCGCGATATGCCCCCGCAAAAAAGGGTCTGTCGGGGAGCAGACGCTCGCCTTGGGTAAAGGGCGCGCCCTCCATGATCTCGACGTATCTTTTTTCTTCCGCCTCTTTCATTTTCGCACTGTCGGTGAGTCTTGCATCCTGCACGGTCAGCTGCACACTGCGGATATCGCGGAATTCGTTGACATCAAGCGTGCAAAGAAGATCAACGCGATCGCCCTCTCCAAACGAAATGGCACTGCGCGTGGTAGAAAACAGCAACGCAAAGAGTGAGCGGTCGCCCGCGCGCACCGTCAGCTTCAAATGCTTGCCGCCACCGAGCTCCGTAATGCGCTCAACAAAAAGACCGCGCAATACGAATTGTGGTAGCGGATTGGAGGTGCCGAATGGCTCAAGCGACGCGATCTCCTCGGCAAGCGCGAGCGTCGCATCGGCAAGTGAAAGCTCCATATCGGCGTGCAGGTGCGGCGTACCGTCACAGCCCTTGCCGCTTGCGGCAACGTAGCTGTTGATATGTTCTCTGAAGGCATCCACACGGTTGCGGCAAACGGTAAGACCTGCCGCCAGCTCGTGTCCGCCGAATTTCACAAGATCGTCCTCGCAATTCGTCAGTGCCTCAACAAGGTTGACACCCTTGAGGCTGCGCCCCGAGCCCTTGCCCTGGTCCTGTCCACTCGGCACACCGTCATTTGCACCATCAAAGGAAATAAGTATGGAGGGCAGGCCATAGCGCTCCGTCACGCGTGATGCCACGATACCGATAATGCCCTGTCGCCAATTATCACCCGCAAGAACAATCACTCGCGTATTCGCGAGGTCAAGCTCCTCCTCAATTCTTGCAAACACCTCGTCCGCCACACGGTTTTCCTCTTGCTGGCGCGCAAGGTTGATCTCGCAAAGCTCACGGGCAAGCTTGCCCGCCTCGCTCTTGTTATCCGAGAGAAGCAAACGCACGGCAAGCGACGCGTCGCTCATACGTCCTGCGGCATTGAGGCGCGGCGCTAACGTAAATCCGATAAAGGAAGCGGTAATTTTCTTTTTGCGCGGTGTGCCGTCGGGTGCCTTACCGCTTGCCTCGTCAATGAGGGCGGCAAGTCCCACGCGCGGGGTGCTGCCAAGCAGCTCAATGCCGCGCTTGACGAGCACACGGTTTTCATCGCGCATGAGCATAACGTCGGCAACCGTACCGATCGCCACAAGGTCGGCGTATCCGTCGCACACGCGGCGCACCGCCTCACTCTCACGCGCACCCGCGGCTATCGCACGCGCACTCTCTATGGCGCACACCAGCTTAAACGCCACGCCAACACCCGCCAGCTCCTTGAAGGGATACGGGCAATCGGGGCGGTGCGGATCGATCACTGCCACCGCCTCGGGGAGAGGCAAGCGACATTCGTGGTGATCGGTGATGACCATATCAATACCAAGCGAGGCGGCATAACGCGCCTCATCATTTGCGGTAATACCCGTATCAACCGTGACAATAAGGGTAATTCCCTCCCTTGCCAGACGGTCAATGGCGGCAACCGAAAGTCCGTACCCCTCGCCCATACGGCTTGGAATGTAATACGTGACCTCAGCGCCTCGTGAAGTAAAATAAAGATAAAGAAGGCTGACCGCCGTCACGCCGTCAACGTCGTAATCGCCGTAAATAGCGATCCGCTCACCTCTCTTGATCGCCGCCTCCACGCGTGCCGCACCCTTGTCCATATCACGCATCAAAAAGGGCTTGTGGAGCATCGCGTCAGTGCAGTTGAAAAAGCCAAGCGCCTCCTTTGGTGCCGTATATCCGCGGCGGCAAAGAAGCGTTGCAAGCGCCTGTGACACGCCAAGCGCGCGAGAAAGCTCGCCCGCTATTTCGCGCTCGTTAGGTAAGGGAGCGGCAATCTCCCATATTTTTTCTTTGTGATATGAATGGGTCATCATGCTCTCCTTTCCCCAAAATTGTTATTTATTCATGGGCGCAAAGCGCGCCATCAGTGCAAGCGCACTGTGCAGTCCGTCAAGCGCGGCACTCGTAATGCCGCCCGCATATCCCGCGCCCTCACCGACAGGATAGATCAGCTCTTGTCCGATCGCCGTTCGTGCTTCACTGTGACGCAAGATACGCAGCGGCGAGGAGGTGCGGCTCTCCACACCCGTCAGCACCGCGTCGGCGGCGGCAAAGCCGCTGATCTTTTTGTCAAACGCGCGAATGCCCGCGGCAAGCGTGTCGGTGACGAAGCGAGGCAGTACGCGGTGAAGGTCCGCCACGCGCACACGACCGTTTCCGTAGGTCGGCAAGATACGCGAGGGCTCAGCTCCGCTCTTGCCGTCAAGGAAATCCCCGACGGTGGAGATCGGTGCCGCGTAATCACCGCCACCCGCCGCAAACGCGGCAGACTCAAGCTCCTGCTGAAAGGCAATGGCAGACTGTATGCTCCCACCAACGTCGGCGGGCTCGACTGCCGCCAGTACGGCAGAATTGGAATTTTTACCGTCACGCGCATGATAGCTCATGCCGTTAACGACCACGCCGCCCTCCTCAGAGGCGGCTGTAACGACCTCGCCGCCGGGGCACATACAAAAGGTGTATACCCCACGCGCGCCTGTCGTATCGGAAAGGGCGTATTCCGCGGCACCGAGTGCCTCGTGCCCCGCATATTCACCGTAAAGCGCACGGTCGATATCCTCACGGAGATGCTCGATACGAAGTCCCACCGAAAAGGGCTTCGGCTCGGCAAGGAATCCGCGCGAAAGAAGCATCGCGAAGGTGTCGCGCGCGCTATGCCCAACGGCAAGCACGAGAGCGCCCGCCAATATATCGCCTGCGGTGGTTTTTGCCAGCACAGAGCCACCCCTTGCCTCAAGGTCGTCAAGGCGTGTGCGGTACATCACTCTGCCGCCAAGCTCCTTGATGCGAGCAAGGATCGCATCCACCACCACGCGCAAAATATCCGTGCCGACGTGGGGCTTGGCGCGCGTTAATACCTCGGCAGGCGCGCCGAATTCGACCAAGCGCGAAAGCACGTAATTGCAAAGCGGATCATTGACGCGCGTGACGAGCTTACCGTCGGAAAAGGTGCCTGCACCTCCCGCGCCGAATTGTACGTTACTTTCTGTATCAAGAAGACCGAAGCAGCGAAAGCGTTCGGTCGCCGCGGCACGTGCCGCAACGTCATCACCGCGGTCGATGATCACGGGCGCGTAGCCCTGCTCCGCCAGCATCAAGGCGGCAAAAAGTCCCGCGGGACCCATGCCCACCACAAGGGGCGGTGCCGTCATTGACTCACTGCCCTGCTTCACCGTTGGTGCCGCAAGCTCGAAGGGCTTTACATTGGCGGCGGCGAAGCGCGCCTCGTCAAAGCGCATCGGCTCGCTTGCCGTGACGAGCACCGAGCAGACCTGCTTGATATCCGTTTTCCTTCTTGCGTCGAAAGACTTTTTATAAAGGCGAAAATGAAGCCCCGTGACAGAACCGCACAGACGCTTCATTTTCGTTTTGGCTATGTTGATGATCTCCTCCTCGGGAAGGTCAAAGGGTGCCTTGATCGCCGAGAGGAGAAAGGAGGTTGCTAATACGTTCTCTTTCATTTTGCGACCATCGTTACGGTGAGCACAAGCTCTTCTGCAAGTGTCACTCCCTCGGGCAAAGAAAGATCCGTAGCCGTTAAATAATAGGTTCCGGGAGATCTGATCCACTTGGGATAAACGACCTCGATCGTATCGACATTTTTCAGCGTGAGCGCCGTACCCCTCACATCTATCATCGTATCAGAGAGGACGCAAACGTATCCGTCGGGCACTCCCTTCAGACTCAAAGAAACGGTGTCGGTCTGCTCAAGCTGCATCACCACAAGCCACACGACCACGGCAAGCAAAATGCAAAGCACGGCGGCAATCACGTTTGAGCTGCGCGAGCGGCGCACGGTAAAATCCGTATCCTCATGCACATCTCTTCCCTTGTGTTTGTTGGATGTAATGTTCATTTTGCCACCTCCTCACCATCGGTGTGCTCCTCACGGCGGAGCAGCTCGAATAATTTACGGCGAAGCGACACGGAGGTAAACTCGCGGAAGAGATCACCGTTTGCCGCGATCGAAATCGTGCCTGTTTCCTCGGAAACCACCACGACGATGGCATCGCTTTGCTCGGAAAGACCAATGGCGGCGCGGTGACGCGTGCCGAGGCCCTTGAAAATATCGTTTTTATCGGAAAGCGGCAGGTAGCAGCCCGCGGCAAAGAGTCTGCCGTTTCTCACCACCACCGCACCGTCGTGCAGCGGTGCCTTATCAACGAAGATGGCACACAGCAGCTCGGGCGTCAGCTCCGCGTTGATCGACGTGCCCGTGCTGATATACTCGCCAAGCTTGGTCGAGCGCTCAATGACGATCAGCGCACCCGTTTTGGAAAAGGACATATTTTTCGCCGCCTCCACGATCGCGTCAACCGCGGCGGGAGAGGTGGTAAGGTCCTTTGCCTCGGAGGTGATGCTCTTGATTCCCTTAAAGGGCACAGAGCCGATGCGCTCCATCATCGCGCGCAGCTCGGGCTGGAAGATGATGGCGAGTATCAGAACGCCGTATCCGAAAAATTCACTGAGGACATAACGGAAGGCGTACATATCAAGCAGGGTGGTGGCAACAAAGATCAGTGTAAAGGTCACCACACCGATCAGCAGCTTACCCGCGCGGCGATCGCGCACAAAAAGATAAAGCGCGAAAAAGAGTGCCGCAAGACATACGATGTCAAGAGCGTCGCGCCAGCCAAACAAGGCAAACGGACGCCAGATATATGTATCAAAGAAACCGTTTGAAAACAGCTTACAGAAAAATTCCTTCATAGCAAAACCGCCTTTTATCAATTCATTGCACTGCGTAATGAAATCCAAAAAAGAAAAATCCTCGGCACTCGGCAAGCCGAGCGCAAAGCATATTTGGCACAAAAATATAGTATATTTTTATTATAACATGATAATGTTAAAAAAGCAAACACTTTTTTTGAGTTTTTTTCGTTTTTTTACGGTTTTTTTACAGTTTTTTTAAGACAAAGAGAAAAAGCGGAAAGAAAAGGGCCGTTGGGCACCTCGTCTATCCGCTGTTTTTCACTGCAAAGGGCAATATCAGAGCAAAATGCAAAGCAAGCCGTTGCTCCCCTCGTTGATGATCCGCTCAAGCGTTTCGCCAAGCTTGCGACGTGCCTCCTCGGGCATGTGAGAAAGCTTACCGCCGATCCCCTCGCTCACCAATTCAAACAAGCTTTTCCCGAACATATCCGTGTGCCACAGGCGCGCGGGATCCTCAGCAAGATCGTCGAGAATGCTCTTGACAAACGCCTCGGACTGTGCCTCGGTGCCGATCATGGGGTTCAGCTCCGTGACAATATCGGCACGGATCATATGTATGGAGGGTGCCGTCGCGCGCAAGCGCACGCCAAAGCCACCCGATTGCTTCACGATCGTCGGGTTTTCCATGCGGAGCTCCTCGGAGCGGGGCATCACGATCCCGTAGCCGCTTGTCTGTGCCGCCTCAAGAGCCTCACTCACGCGGCTGTATTTTTCGCGCACCTCGGCAAGCTCACGGACAAGGCGCAAAAGCGCGTCGTCGCTCCCGATCTCCTCGCCCGCCGCCTCGCTGAGGGCACGGTAATAAAGCTCATCCTTAAGGCACACCTCGATCTCCACACGTCCCGTTCCCATGTCGCTTGACATCACGCGCACCGACTCTACCGCCTCGTTTTCGGCAAGCGTGGCGAAGGCATTTGCCACCTCGCCCATGCGGCTAACCTTGTTACCGATCTCGCAAATTCCCGAAAGAACCGTGTTTTTCACCGCGTGCTCGGCAGGAAGAGCGCGCACAAAATCGGGAAGCCTTACGCCAATTGACGTGACGGGAAATTCACCGAGCACCATGGATAAAATACCACCGATATCCGCGGCACCAAGCGACAGACAGCTGACAAGCGCGACGGGCACGCCGTACCGCTCCTCAAGCTCAAGAGCAAGCGCGCGCGATGACTCGCTTTGCGGGTCGGAGGAGTTGAGGATCACGGCGAAGGGCTTGCCAAGCGCCTTCAACTCCGCAACGATGCGCGCCTCCGCCTCCTCGTAAGAGTGGCGCTTGAGGTCCCCCACCGTGCCGTCCGAGGTCACCAGCATACCGATCGTCGCGTGCTCGCCGATCACCTTTTTCGTGCCAAGCTCCGCCGCCTCGTCAAAGGGCATCGGATCCTCCGACCATGGCGTTTTCACCATCCGTGTGGTGCCGTTTTCCTCTGCGCCCAGTGCTTCGGGGATCATATATCCCACACAATCGATCATTTTTACACGCAAAGAAACGCCCTCCCCGACCGTGAGCGCCACCGCCTCGTCGGGCACAAATTTCGGCTCGGTCGTCATGACGGTGTAGCCTGCCGCGCTCTGCGGCATTTCGTCGCGGGCACGCTCGCGGCTATATTCCTCTTTCATGTTCGGCAATACCAGCTCCTGCATAAAACGCGTAATAAACGTAGATTTTCCGCTGCGAACGGGACCTACCACACCAATATAAATGTCGCCGCCCGTACGCTCGGCGATATCCCGATAAATTGCTTCAGTTGCCATATTTCGACCCCTCCGTTTTCTTGTTTGTCGCTACATCGTATGCAAGCAAAAAAAAGAATATTCCAACCGCGAGGGGCAGTGGGAATATTCTTTTCATATTTAGGGGTCGTCGATCGCCGTTTAGCGCTTGATGCGCACAAGCGAGGAAATACCGCGCTCAAGCGCCGCGACAAGCGCGTCGATCTGTGCCTCGGTATTCTCGGACGAAAGGCTGATGCGCAGGGTGGTGTCCGCCTCGGTTGAGGGAAGCCCGAAGGCGATCAGCGTGCCACTCGGGCCCGCCGCGTGCGCCGAGCAGGCAGACCCTGCCGACACGGCAATTCCCTCTCTTGAAAGGAAATGAAGCATCGTTTCGCTCTTAATGCGAGGAAGCGTAACGCTCACAATGTGCGGCACCGATACGGGCGCGCGGTTGACGCGACATTCGCTCCCCGCAAGTGCCTTGATCAAGCGATCGGAGAGTGCCGCAACGTGCGCGGTATCGGTAGCAAGGCGCGGCGCAAAATACGATGCCGCCGCGGCAAATCCCGCAATTCCGATCATGTTTTCCGTGCCCGAGCGAAGCCCGAATTCCTGACCGCCGCCCGCAAGAAACGCGGTGATACGGCGCTCCTTTAGCATGCGCTCCTTTACATAAAGCGCGCCAACGCCCTTGGGTCCGTGGATCTTGTGAGCGCTGACCGTAATAAGGTCGGCGCCGAGCGACGAGGCGCGAAACGGCACCTTCAAAAAGCCCTGCACCGCGTCACAGTGACAAACGCACGCGGCGCTTGCCGCGTGTGCCGCCGCAAAGACCTCCTCAACGGGATAGCGCGCGCCCGTTTCGTTATTGACAAGCATCATACTGACCATAAAAAGATCGGCATTCATATTGGCGCGCACGGTGTCCATATCAAGAACGCCGCCCTTGGTGCCAACGCGCACCACGCGAAAGCCTTCTTTTTCCAGCAAATCAAGATTTCTCGCCACGCTGGGGTGCTCGCTGTCGGTGGTAAGAATCGTCTTTGCCGTGCGGCGCTCCTTGGCGTGCGCCGTGCCAAGCAGGGCAAGCGCGGTCGCCTCCGTGCCACAGCCCGTAAAGATCAGCTGTCCGTCGCGCAAAAAGCGCTCCCCGAGTGCCTCACCGACCGCACGGCGCGCGTCACGGAGAAGCTTTGCCGCCGCGGCGCCCGTTTCGTGCACCGAGGAGGGGTTGCCGAAGCATTCCATTGCCGCCGTCATTGCCTCTTTTGCCGCCTCGCAAAGCGGCGTGGTGGCGGCGTTGTCAAAGTAAATTCTGTTCATTTGCACCAATTATTTAAAGGTGAAGTTGGCAAGGATCTCGTCAACCTCTGCCGTGTACGTATCGTAGTCCTTTTCAAGCGCGGTGTAAGTAACGGTGTAGATCTGATAGTCATACACGGTCATCACCTGCTTGCAGCGGTAAATATCCTGCCCCATTGCGAATTTAAACACAAAGATCTGTGCATCCTTACCGCCAAGTGTGGTAGCCGTTCCCTGCTCCAGCACCTCAAGTCCCTTGAGATTTGCACTGTATTCGGGCATGCACATATTCTGCCAATAGGTCGCCACGTCAAGCGGCTCGCTCGGATAATAGACCGTTGCCGTCACGTTCGGAGCAGTAGGGCTGGTGGTTGCCTTTGCGCCCGAAATGCCCGACGAGGCGGTGCTGATCCAAAACTCCGACACGTAGAGGTGGAACGAAGCACTTTCAAGTGCCACGTCCTGCATACCCGTGGGCGTACCGTCGCTGTTACAGGCAACCGCGCAAAGGAGCATTGCCACCGTCAGTAAGATCAAAATAAGCTTTTTCATTTTTATTTCCTCGCTTTATGTATTGAGATCGCCGCGCGAGGCAAGCACCTCGCGTGCGGCACAAAGAATGCCGAGCTTGCCGCTTTCAAATGTAAGACCGCCCTGCAAGAAGGCAGTATAGGGAGCACGCAGAGGTCCGTCTGCCGACAGCTCGATCGACGCGCCCTGCACGAAGGTGCCCGCCGCCATAATGACCTCGTCCTGGTAGCCGGGCATTGCCCACGGCTCGGGCGTGACGTAAGCATCGACGGGCGAGCCTGCCTGAATGCCACGGCAGAAGGCGCAAAGCCCCTCGGGCGTTTTCATCTGCACGGTCTGAATAATATCCGCGCGGCGATCCTGCCATTTCGGCTCGACGTCAAAGCCAAGCGCCTCGAAGACGTAAGCGGCAAAATGCGCGGTCTTCAGTGCCTCGGCGACGGTATGGGGCGCGTAAAAGAGCCCACGGTAAAGGCTTTTGTTTTGCCCGAGCGTCGCACCCACCTCAAGACCGATGCCCGTGCAGGTAAGACGGTAGGAGGCAAGCTCCACGGCACGTGCCGTGCCCGCGAGATACCCGCCGCTCTCTGCCATGCCGCCACCGGGATTTTTAATCAGCGACCCGATCACAAGGTCAGCGCCAACGGCGGTCGGCTCTCTTTCCTCGGTAAATTCACCGTAGCAGTTATCGACCACCACAAAGGTGTCGGGCTTGATCGCCTTGATGGCGCGCACCGCCTCACCGATCTCATCCACCGTAAGAGTGCGGCGGTTGAGATACCCCTTTGATCGCTGAATAAAGCAAACTTTTACACGCGCACCTTCCTCGCTCTTAAGAAAGGCGGTGATCGCGTCAAGATCAAGCGTCTTTTGATCCTTCAGATCAATTTGACGGTAAGTCACGCCAAAATCGGCAAGCGAGCCGTTGCCCGCCTCGCCCGCGATACCAATGACCTCACCGAGCGTGTCGTAGGGCTTACCCGCCACGGAAAGGAGAATATCCCCCGGGCGAAGCAGACCGAAAAGACCGATCGTTAAGGCATGCGTACCATTCGCGATGCTATGGCGCACGAACGCCGCCTCGGCACCCATCACGTCCGCGTAAATGCGGTCAAGCACGTCTCTGCCGCGGTCGTCGTAGCCGTAGCCGCTTGTCCCGTTAAAGCAAGCGGTATCCACGTGATGCTCGGCAAAGGCACTCATCACGCGGCAGGTATTTTCATAAGAGGTTTTTGAGAGCTCGGCAAAGACGGGCGCGAGGTCGCGCTCCGCCCGTGCGGCAATATCAAGAAGAGCTTGCGGAAAATTCATCACACGCCCTCCCCAAGATACGCCACGGCAAGTGCCACAGCCGACTCGGCATCCGAAAGGTCGATCATCTCGTTGCCCGAATGGATATAGCGGCAAGGGATCGACAGCGCGCCCGCACGGCAGCCAAGACCCGTCATTTGCACGGCAGAGGTATCGGTACCGCCAAAGGCAAGGATCTCGTTTTGCGCCTTGATGCCCCGCTCCTTTGCGCACGACTGCAGCTCGGCAACAAGTCCCGCGTGGCAGATCACGGACTTATCCTTGATCTTGATCGCCACACCGTCGCCAAGCTTCACCGCCATAGGAGTCGCCCCCACGGTATCGCCCGTTGCCGTCACGTCAAAGACAAGCGAAAGCTCGGGCGCAATGCCAAAGGCGGCAGGACGCGCACCGCGACAGCCGACCTCCTCCTGCACGGAAAAGACGTAATAAACATCTCCCTCGGGCGCCTTCAGGCGCTTTGCGATCTCCAGCAGCACCGCACAGCCAATGCGGTCATCAAGAGGTCTGCCGCAAACACGGTTGCGGTAAAGGCGCGTGAGGTGGGGGGTAAGTGCACAGCAGTCACCGATTTTCACGCGGCGCTCCGCTGCCGCCTTGCTGTCAGCGCCAATGTCAATATAGCATTTCTCGGCTTTCGGTGCCTCGCCTGCCTTGCGGTCGCCCTCGGGCACCAGCACACCTCTCGTGCCGTTTTCAAACAGCACCTCGCAATTTGCCGCGGCGGTATAATCAATGCCACCGATGGGCGACACGCGCAAATAGCCGTTATCCTCAATATAATGCACGATAAAGCCGATCTCGTCCATGTGCGCCACCAGCATCGTGGCGGGTGCGCTCTCACTCTCACCGCGCTTGAGGCAAATGAGATTGCCCATCGCGTCGCTCTTCACCTCGTCAACGAAATGCGCGATCTCGTCGGCAATCACTGCCGATATACCGAATTCTCTGCCCGACACGCTCACCGCGCCGATCAGCTTTTTTAATGTTTGATACATACAAGGTCCTCACTTTCAGACACTTTCAGAAGAAAATGTCGCAATAATTCCTTCATGGAAATATAATCCTTTACCGCCGCGACCGATACGGGCGCGTGCAGGTATCTTGTCGGCAAGGAAAGCGCCATACAGCGCACGCCCGTGCCGCTTTGCTGGATCTCGTCACCGTCGTTACCGCCCGAAACAAAGCGCTTGATCTGCACGGGGATATTTTCATTCTTCCCCACGGCAAGCGCAAGATCAACAAGCTCGCGGTCATAGATCGTGGTGCGGTCAAGAAGGGAGAGTACACCGCCCTCGCCCACCGTCGCCACGCGGCGTGCCTTCGGCACGGTCGGCAGATCGGAAATGGCGGTGGTTTCGATCACCACGCCAATATCAGCACCCACGCGGTTTGCGGCGACCGTCGCGCCCGAAATGCCGAGCTCCTCACGCACCGTAAAGCAAAAATAAAGGTCAAGCGGCAGGTGCTTGTCCGCAAGCTCGCGCACAAGCTCAATGAGGAGCGCACACCCGACGCGGTCGTCAAGCGCCTTACCGGAAAGACAGGCATCATCCTTGCCAAACAGCACGAAATCGGTATCAAAGGTACCGAACGTGCCAAGGGAAACGAGCTTTTCTGCCGCCTCCTTGGTCGTGACACCAATGTCGATATACATTTCCTTCAAGGTCGGTGCCTTGGCGCGCTCCTCGGCGCTCTGGAAATGAATGCCCTTGCAGGCAATGACACCCGCAACACGCCGATCCTCATCGCCCAGCACCACGGCTCTGCCCACCATCACGGCGGGGTCAATACCGCCAAGATTCGCGAAACGGAGAAAACCGTCATCGCCGATCTCGGTTACCATAAAGCCAACCTCGTCCATGTGTGCCGACAGCATCACACGGGGCGCATCCTCGCCCGCGGGCAAGCGCGCAATCAGGTTGCCAAGCTTATCACTTTCAAGAAGAGCGCCGCTACCGCCGAGCTCCTCCTCAATGATATTTTTCACCGCCTCCTCGGCACCCGAGGGACCGAAGGCAAGCGAGAGTCTTTTGATCAGTTCAATACCCGCCGTCATCTGCCAAACACCTCCCCGATCTCCTTGTCACAAAGGAACGCCTTTACCAATTTCTTCAGATTCTCTGCATCGTCAAGGTCAAGCGCCTCCATATAGGTGTGCATGGAGGTCAGCGGCAGTCCCACGTCCACCACGGGAATACCGCAGCCGACAAGGTGCAGCGCCTCGGTATTCGTGCCCGTGCTCTTGGGGGCAACCGAGATCTGCCACGGAATATTCTCACGTGTGGCAAGCGCCTCGGTCATCGCCGTCAGCTTCTTACCGACAATCGCGCTGCGCGTGATCGACGGACCCTTGCCCATTGCCACGGTTTCGCATTTATCCGCACCGCGCATATAGCCGAGATTCACGTCAATGACCATTGCGTAGTCGGGCGAAAGCGCAAATCCGCCCACCACCGTGCCGCCGCGCTTGTCTGTTTCCTCGTGCACCGATAAAAGCAGATGCACGTCGCCCGCAAGGCACGCGGGGTCAGCATCAAGGATCGCCGCGGCGGCAATTGCCGCGCTCCCCTTGTTGTCTAAGGCCTTTCCTGTTATTTGCTTGTCACCGAGTGCGCGATAGCGGGGTGTAAAGCCAACGCGCGTGCCGATCGACACAAGCTCGCGCAGCTCCTCCTCGGGATAGCCCGTATCCACGAGAAGATCCTCGATCCTCGTTGCCTTCGGCTCGCCCGTGGCAAGGTGGGGCGGTGTGGAGGACACCACGCCGTCAATGACCTGCTTGCCGTAAATACGTACGCGCGCGGAGGCAAGCGTGCGTGCGTCAAGACCGCCGACAGCCGCCACCGTCAAAAATCCGTTTTCCTTAATATCGGTCACCAGCATGCCGATCTCGTCAAAATGCACGTCAACGAGTATTTGCGGCGCATTTTCTTTTCCGCAAAGGCGTGTGTAAATGCGATTGCCGACAAGATCCTCGCTTTTGCGGTCAAAGCCCTCCATCAGGGCATCAAGTGCCGCCGCATCATAGTTTTCCTGCCCCGTCACGCTCATGAGCGCCGCCGTGGCAATGATCCGTTCCTTTAAATCCAATTTCTATTCCTTTCTCGGCAAATGCCGATATCATTGTTCCTTTAATTTTGCGACAAGGCGGCAAAACGCCTCGCCACGGGCTTCAAAATCAACAAATTGATCAAACGCCGTCGCTCCCGGTGAGAGCAGCACGGTGTCCCCCACATCTGCCATACCGACCGCCGCGTCAAACGCCTTTGCAAAGTCGTGGTGCAGGGCATACGAAAGCCGTCCCTCAAGCAGCGGGGCAAGCTCCTCTGCCACCTCACCGTAAAGCGCCACTGCCTTGGCACGAAGCGCGAGCGCTTCGGCAAGCGGCGCGAGCGAAATGCCCTTACCGCGACCGCCCACGATCACCACGGGTGGCTTTTCAAAAACCGAAAGAGCCGCCGCCGTGCGTGAGGGCGAGGTGTCGATCGAGCTGTTATAATAAGCGATGCCCGACACCGTATCCACGTACTGCAAGCGGTGCGCGACACCCCTAAAATCGGCAAGCGCGCGGCGCGGTGCCAAGCTGTCAATAAAGGGCGCGGTCGCCGCAAGAGCGGCAAGCAGATTTTCAAGATTGTGCGCGCCCTTTAAGGAAAACGCGTCAAGGCAGGGGTAGCGGCAAGCGCTTCCCTCTCCCACAAGCACGATCGCATCACCGTCGGGATAGGCGTGCATACGACCGAGTGGTAAAAGCGCCTTATCTCTTGCAAAAAACACGGTGTTCTCGTGCGAAACGCCCATTTGTCTTGTCGCATCGTTTTGCGCGTTTACGACAAGGCGCGTATCACGCCCGTATATGTGGCTTTTTGCCGCCACGTATTCCGCCATATCGACGTGCCAATTGAGGTGATTGGGCGTAATATTGGTAACGATTGCCACGGTGGGTGTTTTTTGCTGTGTCATCAGCTGAAAGCTTGAAAGCTCAAGCACCGCAAAATCCCCTGCCCGCATTTCGTGGGCACGCGGCAAAAGGGGCGTGCCGTTGTTGCCGCCGAGGAACACGCGGTGCCCCGCGCCCTCAAGAATCCTTGCCGTCAAATTAGCGGTCGTGGTCTTTCCGTCACTGCCCGTCACGCCAATGACCGTTGCTCTCGTTTGCTCCATGAAAAGCGCGATCTCATCGGTGAGGGTCGCGCCGTTTGCCACCGCGCGCAAAATAGGCGGCACGTCGGGGCGTATTACAGGTGAGCGCACCAAGACCTCCTCGGCAAACGCCGCGGGAAAATCCCCCTCAAAAAAGCAAAAGCCAAGCGCCGCATAATGCGCCTTCAGCTCGCGCGGCACAGCACCGTTGACGTAAACGTTCGCGGCTCTGCCCTCACCTGCCAGCCAATCGGCAACGGCACGGCACGAGCGCCCGAAGCCAAGCAATGCTGTTTTTTTGTTTTCAAGCCTCATAAAAAACGGATCACCCCTTTAAAAAAGGTATATCCATATTATATTATACCCTTTCTTTCCCGCGGGTGCAAGGGCTCAGACTGTTTTTTTCATGAATATTTAAAAAATTCTTTATCACACTTTACAAAGTCCACAACATATGGTATAATATAAGTTATCGAACTACTATACCTTGAAAATACGAAAGAAAAGGAAAAGGAAGAAGCAAATGGCAGCAAAAACCGTCGCAAAAAAATACGGTAACGACAGCATCACCGCCCTGAAGGGTGCCGACCGCGTGAGAAAACGCCCCGGCGTTATCTTTGGCTCAGACGGTCTTGACGGCTGTCAGCACTCCTTTTTCGAGATCCTCTCGAACTCGGTTGACGAGGCGCGCGAGGGTCACGGCAATATCATCACCGTTACCGCCTACCGTGATCTGTCGATCGAGGTAGACGACCGCGGACGCGGCATTCCGCTTGGCTTCAATCAAAAGGAAGGCAGATGGAACTGGGAGCTCATTTTCTGTGAGCTTTACGCGGGCGGTAAATACGAGAACAACAAGGGCGGCGGCTCTTACGAATATTCGCTCGGTCTTAACGGACTTGGCGCGTGCGCGACGCAGTATTCCTCGGAATACATGGAGGTGCAGTCCTTTGACGGCAACGAGGTGCACACCATCAGCTTTAAAAAGGGCAACCCCGCCAGCGACCTTTCCTCGCGCCCGCTTGAAAAGCGCGAGCGCCGCACGGGTACCATTATTCGTTGGCGACCCGACATTGAGGTCTTTACCGACATCAGAATTCCGCACGATTTCTTTATTGATACCATGCACCGCCAAGCGGTGGTCAACCCCGGCATTACCTTTGCCCTGCGCCTTGAGGTGGAGGACAAAAAATTCACCGAGCACTCCTTCGTTTACCAAAACGGCATTTCCGACTACGTGAAGGAGCGCGTGGGCGACACCGCCAAGACCGAGCCGATGCTCTGGCACCTTGAAACCAAGGGCCGCGACCGTGACGACAAGGCGGATTATAAATTAAAGGCAGATATTTCCTTTTGCGTATCAAGCACCGTCACCGCCACCGAGTATTACCACAACTCAAGCTACCTTGAGCACGGCGGCTCTCCCGACCGCGCCACAAAGCAGGCGTTTGTAGCGGCACTTGACGCATATCTGAAGGCAAATAACAAATACAAGAAAAACGAAAAGGGTATTATTTTCGAAGACGTAAGAGATTGTCTGTTCCTTGTCATTAACAGCTTTTCCACGATGACGTCCTATGAAAATCAGACCAAAAAGTCGATCACCAACTCCTTTATCTATGAGGCACTGAAGGACTTTATCCGCCAGCAGCTGAATTTCTACCTTGTTGAGAACCCGAAGGAGGCAGAGATATTCGCGAACCAGGTGCTCATCAACAAGCGCAGTCGCGAGCACGCGGACAAGGTGCGCATTGACATCGCAAGTGACCTCAGCAAAAAAATCGACATTTCCAACCGCGTTGAAAAATTCGTCAGCTGTCGCTCCAAGGACCCGAACGTGCGCGAGCTGTATATCGTGGAGGGTGATTCGGCGCTTACGTCCTGTAAGCTCGGTCGCGCCGCCGAATTCCAAGCGATCATTCCCGTGCGCGGTAAGACTCTGAACTGCGTGAAGGCGACCTACGACCGTATCTTTAAAAACGATATCATCACCGACCTTTTGCGTGTCATCGGCTGTGGCGTGGAGGTCAACGGCAAGCTAAGCAAGGAGGAGCTCAACCGCTTTGACCTCTCAAAGCTCTCCTGGTCAAAGATCATCATCTGTACCGATGCCGACGAGGACGGCTTCCAGATCCGCACCCTTCTGCTTACGCTCTTTTACCGTCTGCTCCCTACCCTTCTGCGCGAAAAGAAGGTCTTTATTGCGGAGTCGCCCCTGTTTGAGATCACGACCAAGGACGAGATCCTCTTTGCCTACAACGAATTTGAGCGCGCCGACATTGTTAAGCGCCTTGAGGCAGAGGGCAAAAAATACACGCTCCAGCGCTCCAAGGGTCTTGGTGAGAACGAGCCCGACATGATGTGGCAGACCACCATGAATCCCGCGACAAGACGCCTTGTTTCGGTCGAGCCTGCGGACGTAGAACGCACCGAATATATGTTTGACGTCCTCATGGGCGACAACCTCGCCGAGCGAAAGGTATTTATCGCCGAGCACGGCAGTCAGTATATCAAGGACGCGGATATTTAAATACAATAAGCACCCCACCATCCAAAATGGATGGTGGGGTGCTTTCACTTAACCCTTATGGGTCGGGATGATTATTTTATAACGTAGAACTTGTCTTCTGCCTCATAAATGAAGCAATCGTCGCCCGATCCAACGTAATCCAAGGACTCGTTGACGGTGAAAAGCGCCACGCCTGCATTGTTGTAGTAGGTGTAGGTAGCATTCGCATTGGTGGTATCAACCACGTAGAAGCCAAAGCCGCCACTGTAATAGTACACCTTGGTCTTGTCATTATCGGCGATCAGCTGGGGGGCAGCAGACGAGTTGCTATCCGTGGGACCCATGTAAAGATAGATCTTATCATCCTTATCCATCAGCAGCACAACGGAACCGCCAGGCACATACTCCGTGCCGAAAAGCGTCATTTCCTCTTCCTTGAGATCGAGCACCTTATTAAGGCTGTAATCGTAGATCGCATCCTCGCAAACGATCATGTTCTCAAGCAGGTAGCGCGCGGAGCTCACGTCAGCGATCACGTCGCCGCTCATGTCAACCAGCTTCTTCTTGCCGTCCTTGGTGTTGATCACGAAGTAATCAGCGTTCAATCTGACGGCTTCGCCGTTCTGACCGTCAATGTTCTCGTCAAGCGCGCCCTTTACCTTGCCGCTCGTGGAAAGCGCGAGGTGTTTTTCGTTCTCTCTTACAAGCTGCTGATCAACGATCTCATACGCCTTTGCATACACGTCGATCTTGTAATCGGTTTCCTTTGCATCTGCGGGGCGGTTATGAGCATTGTAAATCTTATACGATTCGATCTCGTCAAAGTAATAATCGCTGTCAATTTCCTTCTGGCTGCCGTCCTTTGCGCTTGCGATCACAACCTTAAGATCGTATTTCGCATCACCAACTCTTACGTCAAAGTCCTGTGCATCCTTGGGAAGCGAAACAAAATACTCCAGCATAATGTTACCGTCACCAAGGAGGAATATCTGGCTTGAGAAGCTCGAGAACGTCGTAGCATAGCCGGGGGTCTTGATCACCGCAAGAAGATTAAACTCATCGTCGTAAGAGTAAACAATACCACTGCTCAATGAGTAGTAATACTTGCCGTCAGTATGCTGAACAGAGGGAAGATCGCCTGCGTATGCGGGACGGTCAAACGCCTCAGCAAAGCTGCCTTCCTCGTTGCTGCGGTAAACCTTTTCATCAAGCTGTACAAAATCAAGCTCGATATCAAAGCATACATTTTCCTTGGTGGAGGCGGCAAACTCTGCGCCCGAGGCGGTGTAAAGCTTGGTGGTGTAGGTCTTTTCGGTATTGGTGTTATCGATGATCAATACCTTGTAAAAAGCGGTGTGAAGCGCGGAGTAAAGCGAAACGACCGTGTCAACGGTGTCGGTATCGGTATAGGTACCGACAACTGCCTCGGTCTTCACGTTCATCACGGTGTAGGTGATGGTCGTACCGTCAAGCTTCGAGAAGAGCGCAAGATCACCCTTGACATCTACAAAGGTTGCACCTGCCACAGCGGCAAGCTCCTTTGCGCTTGCATACGCAGGAGAAGCATCATAATATTCACCCTCGTAAATTTTGTTCAGCTTCTGATAACCGCCGCAGGAAGCAAGCGCGAGCGCCAGCATCAAGACGACCAGCATCAGCGAAATAATTCTGATCTTTTTCATAATTACCTCCATTATGATTCAAATATAGTCGTTTGCGCGATTATTTGAAAACGTAGTAAACGGACTTGGACTCGGCGTTTTCACCCGTGAAAACGGTTGCTTTACCGTCGTTAAACGAGGTGTAGTGGCGCAGTTCAATCTCAATATCGGAAAGAACCGCAACACCAAGGTCGTTGTAGTAGGTGTAGGTAACCTTGCCGTCATCCGCGGTCTTCTTTACCGCAAAGATGCTGTTGGTATTATCAAGAGAAACGATCTCGGTCTTATCGTCGCCGTCAATGAGGGCGGGCTCGGCGGTACCGTTAAAGAGGTAGAGCTTGCCGTCCTTATCCTCAAGCAGGATCGAGCGGTCATAAACCGCCTCAACCGTCATTTCCTTTTCCTTAAGATCGTAAAGCTTATTCATCGAGAAATCGTAGATCGCGTCTGCAAGAATGAGGTACGCCTCGTTGATGTACGGGGTTTGACCACCCATCATAGAAACCATGACGCTGATATCGGCGATCAGCTTGCCGCTTCCGTCAATGAGCAATATCTGCTTGGCGGCGGTCACAACGATGTAAGTATCCTTGGCAATGGGAGCTGCGGGCATATATGAGCTCATGAACATCTGGTTATCGTAAATTTCAATGGCGCCCTTCACCTTGCCGCTGTTCGAAAGCACGTAGCACTTTCGGGTGTACACGGACTTATCAACAAGGCCGTCAACGATCTCATAGCCCATTGCAAGGTTCTCGATCGATTCGTCGTAATACCCATCAAACCCACCTCTGCGGTTGCCCGAGGTAGCGGCTCTGCTTACGATCTCAGTAAACATGTAGTCGCAGTTGAGGTCCTTCACGTCACCGTCGGTGTCAACGAGCAAGGTCACGAGATCTTTCTTTTCGCCGTTATCAAACACGTCAAAGGCCTTCGCGTCAGCGGGAAGCGTGATCACGTACTGCACCAACGCCTTGCCGTTTGCGAGAATGCCCGCGGTCATGTAATCAAGATTGATGTGCGCGGGAGCCTTCCAATAGCCGCAAAGGTTCATCTCGGTATCGTAGAAGAAGATCTCGCCGGTGCTCAAGTTACGGTAAATGTAGTTATCCTCGGTGAAGTCGCCGGCTGCGGGAAGTCTGCCCTCAAACGACTTGCGCTCGAAAGCAAGGGTAATCACACCCTCGGGGGATACGCGATAGATCGAATCGCCAAAGGCGATGAGATCGCACACTACGTAAATATCGTTTCTCTCGATCTTGTCGGACTCGGCGATCTTCACACCGTTTTGGTCGTAAAGCGCGTAAATGGTCTTGACATTCTCGGCATCGGTGGAGTCAACCGTGATCAGCACGGCGTAAAACGCCTCCGCTGCGGTCTGCAGCTCAAAGGAGTAGGTGACGGTATCGGTGTTGGTGAACTCAACCAGCACCTTGTTACCAAGAAGATCAACCAGCTTGGAGATCATTTTGTTGTCGCTGGTATAATCATTGACAAGGGCAATGCCGCTCCTGTTTGCCGAAATGGAACCGTCCACGGAAAGCTGGTTCGCTGTGGTGTAGGTAGGCGTTTCGTCAACGTAATCGGCAAAGACGCTGCTCGGCTTGCTGTAGCTGCCGCAAGCGGCGAGCGTGGCAGTCAGCATCACAAGTGCCAGCACGAGTGACAAAATTTTAATTGCTTTCATAATTACCTCCATCAATTCATCTTATATTTTTGTTGTGATGAAATTATTTAAAAATATAGTAAACGGGCTTCTGCTCGGAATCAGTACCGTTAAGGATCAAGGACACCACGCCGTCCTCCTCAAAGCTGTAATCGTAGGTAAGGAGAATTTCGCTGTCGGAAAGCACCGCGGCACCAAGATCGTTATAGTAGGTGTAGGTGACCTTACCGTCGTCAGCGATCTTCTTCGCCACAAAAATTCTGTTGCCAAAATAAAAGATCTCAGTCTTGTCGTCACCATCGATCAGCACGGGCTCGGCAGTACCGTTAAAGTGGTAGAAATTGCCGTCCTTATCAATAAGGATAAACGAACGCTCTAGTGTTGTTTCGATCGTCATTCCCTTCTCCTCAAGGTCAAGGAGCTTATTCATATCATGATCGTAGATCACATTACCCATTACAAGATAAAGCTCGTTATAATCGGAAACGTCGTTATAGCCAATATTGGCAACGACCTCACCCGAAGCGTCGATCAGCACGCGCTCGGAGCTTGCGTTGATCACGCGGAACAGATCCTCACTAAGTCGCTCGCCATAGCTGTCGTCGGAAAGGACCTGATTGGGGATCATAGAAAGCAGATCGCCCTTTACACGACCGTTATTGGAGATCACGAGCAGCTCGGTCGAGATGAGATCGGTATTCACGCGCTTATCGGTGATCGGGTAGCATCTTGCCACGTTCTCGATCGAATCGGCGTAGCACACTCTCTCAAAATAATCTCTCGCGGTTGCGCGGGAATAGCCGAGCACCACCACGTATTCAAAATCGATCTCGTCGGCATCACCGTCGTCGGGATCAACGATCGCGGTCACAAGCTCATATTTCGTGGTGCCGTTATAAATATCGTAATTGCGAGCGTCGTCGGGCAAAGCCACGCGATACTGCACGAAAATGTTACCGTTGCTCATGACAAAAAAATTGTAGCTCTGTGCGTAAGAGGGCGCCACGTAGATGCTCAACAGATTCATTTCCTTGTCATACGCCGTCAGCCTGACAACCTCGTCGTAGTTGACCGCAAAATAATAATTGTCGGTATAATAGCTGATCGTGGGCAACGCACCCTCGTATTTCTTGTGCTCAAATGCAAGGCTGATCCCGCCGTTGTCCGCCACGCGGTAAACGGATTCGCCAAACACGATAAGATCAGCAAAGCTATAAAACTCGCTCTGTGTCAGCTTGTCGGACTCGACGATCTTCGTGCCTTCCTTGTCGTAAAGCGAAATGACATTCTTGGGCTTTTGCGCATCGGTCATGTCGTTGAGGTAGACCTTGATCACCACCGACTCGCCAACCTCGGCAAGCTCAACCACGTGCGTCAAGGTGTCGGTGTCGGTCAGCTCAAGCACGGTCTTGCTCTCCTTGAGATCAAAGACCCTCGTGATCGTTTTGCCGTCAGCGGTCGCATCAGTCATTCTCGCAAGACAACCCTTCACAGCGCCGATCTTACCGCCAACCTCCAATTTGGTTGCGGACGTAAACGTCGGCGTCTTGTCAACGTAATTTGCCAGCACCCCATCGGGCGAGTTAGATTTACCGCAAGCGGCAAACACAGCAGCAACCATCAGGAGCGCCAAGACAAGCGCCAGAATTTTTGCTTTTCTCAAAACAATCCCTCCAAACAACAATATTACGACTATAAAATAATATGTAGCCGTTATGATAATGTTAACACTCCACGAACCGTTTGTCAACAGCTTTCCTTTTTTTCGTCATTTTGCACTGAAATAAAATAGAAAGAATATATAAAACTCCCCGCTCCTTAAGGCACGAAAAAAAGAGTCCGACGCAAAAAGCGTCGGACTCCCGTTCAATATATTTTCAATTGAATTATTTTTTTGCCGCAAGGAATGCCTTGTACGCCTCACCCGTAAACTTTTCGATAACGGGCAGGTAAAGCTTTGCGCCCTCTGCGTTCAAGTGGCTGATATCATCGGGGGCCTTGCAGTAAGTAGCACGGAAGGAAGCGCTGTCCATATCAACACCCGTCAGCTCCTTATCCGCGTTGTTGATGCAGGGAACGCCATTTGCCGCGCAAGCCGCCATCATCGCGTTAGCGAAGTCGGTCTGCGTGTGCTTGGTCACAGAGTTGGTGCGATCCACCGTCCAACACGTCATACCGATAATCAAAGCATTCGGGAACATCTCCTTCAGCTTGGCAAGAATATAGTTCACCGCGCCATAGAAGGTCGTGGTATCGGTGTTAAGAGGCTTGGCAGGATTGTTGAACTCATGCAGATAGCCAAGAGGTGTGTCACGGCTAAAGTCGTTTCTGCCGCAATCGAAGAAGATAAGATCAACGTCAGCCGCAGCAGGGCAGTCGGGGCAATCGACAAAGGATTTCTTTGCCTTGGGGTCGGTCAGGCGGTCGCACATCGGGTTAAGACCAACGGTCGTCGCCGTATCGTTACGGGTAATGTTCTTCTTGTTGTTGTTAGCCGTACTGCCGCTCAGAGCGTGGTTGCACATGTTAAAGAGGTATTTGTCCTCAAACAATTCGATCCACATGTTGGGCGAAACAGCAGAGTCATCCATATAGCTGTCGCCGATACAAATAACGTCAAGCTTCTCCATTTCATCGTAGAACATATCGTACTTCGACTTGTCGATGAACTGGTCCTTCTCAAGCTTTGCCATTTCCTCGGGATTGGAGGCAAGCGTGCCCTTCTTACCCATGCGCTTCATCACGACCTCGGGGAAGACAAAGCCCTCGGTGTTTTCAGCGGTCTGACCAGAACGGTAGCAAAGACGGATATTCTCGTTATCGTAGGTCGAGGTGTAGGTATAGAGTCTGTATTCGCCCTTTTGAACGCTGGTGATCTCAAGCGCACGTCCCTCAAGACCGCCCTTGTAGTGATCGCCGGGATGCTCGAGCGTCCAGCTGCCGTTGTTATCGATCCAATGGGATACAACATACGTATCGGCGCTTGCGTGGTGAGGATCCTCCTCGGTCCAGTAGTCGTAGAACATGATCGTCGTTCCCGCGGAGGGAATGTTGATAATGTCAGAGTAAGAGAAGCCCTCAACGTCAGGCACAAGTCTGCGAACCTTGTTTTTCTCTACGCCTGCCTTCGTATCGTCGGAATAGATCTTGCCCATATGCCAATTTACAGCAATTGCATCGGGATCGGGATCGGTACCGCATGCCATCATCATGGGCAGCAGCATTGCCACGACAAAAACAAGGCAAAGTGCGCGCAAAAACCATTTTTGCTTCAACATAATTGTTTCTCCTTTATTTCGAGAATTTAAACCGCCGACAAGAGGGCGATTATTCTCTTTTATTTTACAGCATTTTTTTGAATTTGTAAAGACACAATCAACAAAAACAATTTTTTTGGTTGTTTTACCTATAAAACAGTGTTCATTTATAGTCAAAACAGAAAAAGGAAGCGCCGTTTTAATGATCGATTTCACAAAAGGCTTTGATCACCACGATCTCGCTGTCCGTGCCGACGCGCATCGGCGGTCCCCACGTGCCAAAGCCCGAGGAAACGATCACGTGCGGCGAATGAGCGTCACGGCGGTAATAACCGTGGTCAACGGTATACATCGCGTTCGTAACGAGCGCCCCCGGGAAGATCTGCCCCTTGTGCGTGTGACCGCAAAGCACAAGATCCGCCTCGTCGCCATAGCTGTCAACACTCGCGGGATTGTGGTCAAGCACAACGACGGGTAGCCCCGTCGGAGCACCCGCAAGGATCTGTGTCATTTCCGCGCGCTTGCCGCCTGCCCTGCCGATCGGTGAAGGGTCACGTCTGCCTACCAACACAAATTTCTCGCCAATTATCGTATACTCGTCGGAAAGCAGCGTCACATTGCACGCCGAAAGGTAATTTTTCATTTCTTCATACGTATCACCCGCATCGTGATTGCCAAACGCGGCAAACACACCGTAGGTTGCGCGAATGGAGCGAAGCGTCGCCGCGGCGGCATCGGGATCGCCGATCTTGTCAAAGTCACTGTCAAAGAAATCGCCCGCAATCAGCACCGCATCGGGATTTTGCGCATTGATATCCTCCACCAGCGCGGCGAGTCTGCCCTCAGAGCCGACAGAACCAAGGTGCAGATCGCTGATCATCACCAACGTGAGCGCATGCTCTCCACCATTCCCTGTAATATCCACCTCGTAGGGCACGATTTTTGCGTTTTGCGCGTGGATAAAGCCGTAAAGTGAGATAAAAAAAGCAAGCAAAACCGATACCGTTCCCGCCCAAAATCGCATTTTCTCGCGTGAAACAGGTGATTTTCGCCGCGCAAGGCATATCACTGACAAAACGATCTCGGCGAGCAAAAGCATGATAAATAAATACACAAGAAAGCCCATCCAATACATACCCACCGCCGCAAAAAACGGCACCGACATGAGTCCCAAAAGCGTCACGACCGTCATCACACCGCCCACGGCAAGCGAGATCCAAAGACGGTATTGAGGACAAAGCGCCCTTAGCGCCTGTGTCGCACACAGTGCCACGTAAAAATGAACGCCCGCCGCCAAGAGCAATATCATAAAAAAGAACAAGCAAACACCTCCAAAAGAGTCGGATATAACGGCGTTTTTCGCACCGTTATGGCACATTTTCTAAAAAGCGCACTCAAAAGGCCTTTACGATTTTATTATATCACGAAGATGATAGAATGTCAATTGGGATGAGATGAAGCAATCAGCGTAACCCGCTACCCACATCCCATTTCCGCACATCTATTTTTGCATCGATGCATTCCTTGAACACTGGTTGTAATAGGCATTCAACATCAATTGACAAATTATTTAATTCGTGATATAATAATCACACAAGCCAAGTGCCCTTATCCACAAACAATAACGCAATTTTGTTTGCAAATTTCTAATTCTTCGAGGAGTGTTTAGTTGTGAAAAGAATTATTGCTCTTTTATTATTGTTTGCTATGTGTATTTCTTTAATTTCTTGTGACGATAATGCTGGTGACACTATCGAAAATGATCCTTCCGACAACGAAGAAAACGAAACAATCTCATTAACCGAAGATAATTTTTTTGATTATTTTGCTGTACAACTAGAGTATGAGGACTTAAGATTAGAAATGATTTCCAAGGACAGTCATCACACCTATTACGATTCAGTATGTGAATTAGATGTGAGGGTAGATAATATTACAAGCAAAACGCCCAATAAGGTTTCAATAACATTAACCATATCAATACCGGGCACCTCTGCTTATGGAATAAGTTTTGTAAACAAAACAATAACAATACCCGCAAACGGTAGTTATAGTTTCAAACAATCAATACGAACAAAAGCCCCTCAAAAACTTGTTAATTTTTCAGATGTCATACTACAACCAATAGCTCCCTCAACGAACGAGTTCACCTGCAAAGTAACTAATATATCCGGTACTATGTCTTAAAAAGCAATGAATATCGACAAACACTCCGAATTAACTTACACCACACAAACTATCCTTATAAAACGCAAAAAAGAGCCGCTGATTAGCGACTCTTTTTTGTATTAAAGAGAGGTATTCAAGCCGCTACGGCTTGAAGATTCGCACGCCCTGCGTCTGGTGTGCGAGCACCCCGACCTTCGGGCGGCGAATGCGAACTCTCGCCTTGCAACGTAGTATGCAAGGCTTCGTTCGCATGAGGCTCTCTCTCCGCAACGCAAAAAAGGCACCCGATCGGGTGCCTTTTTACGTGGCGGAGAGAGAGAGATTCGAACTCTCGGTAGGGTATTAGCCTACACACGATTTCCAGTCGTGCGCCTTAGACCAACTCAGCCATCTCTCCGTGCGACTCATATATCATACCAAAACGAATGCGGTTTGTCAAGGGGGTTTTTAAAAAAATATTTTTTCTTTGCTCGCTTACTGTGACAAATCGCTGTTGACTTTTGTCTATTATAGTGTTATACTGTATGATGTATATTTTTATAGGAGAGATTTCATGATCATTACCGACTTACTTGAAAACAACGCCCGCCAATTCCCCGACGACGTGGCGCTTGTTGAGATCAACCCCCAAGAAAAGGAAACGCGCCGCATGACCTGGCGCGATTACGAGCTGGTCGAGCCCACGCTCCGCGCGCCCTACTACCGCCGCGAGATCACCTGGCGCGTGTTTGACGAAAAGGCAAACCGCTTTGCCAACGCCCTCACCGCGCGCGGCATCGGCAAGGGCGACAAGGTTGCCATTTTGCTGATGAACTGCATCGAGTGGCTGCCGATCTACTTTGGTATTTTAAAGACCGGTGCGCTTGCCGTACCGCTCAATTTCCGTTATGCCGCTGACGAGATCACCTACTGCCTTGACCTTGCCGAGGTCGATGCCCTCGTGTTCGGCCCCGAATTTATCGGACGTGTTGAGGAGATCGAGCCCAAGATCAGCCGCGGTCGTCTTCTCATTTACGCGGGCGCGGGCTGCCCCTCGTTTGCCGAGGATTATGCCGAGATGACCGCAGAATGCTCGGGCGTGTACCGCATGCCGCACCTGACGGAGGACGACGACGCCGCGATCTACTTCTCGTCGGGCACGACGGGCTT
>JAZOSR010000063.1:0-54480 GCA_045657225.1 Eubacteriales bacterium
GTTGCCGAGAGCCTGCACATGACGCGCACGGCAGAGCGCCTGCACGTGGCACAGCCCGCACTTTCCCAGGCGATCGCGCGCCTTGAGCGCGAGCTTGGCGCACAGCTATTTAAAAGGGAACGTCGCCAGCTTTCACTTACGGTTTGCGGTGCGTATCTCCTCGAGCGCTTGCGCACTCCCTTATCGGTTCTTGATTCATTGCCCGCGGAGATCAAGGAGTTGGTGCGCGGCGAAAATCGCACGGTGCGCTTGCACGTTCGCGCGGCAACGACGCTTATTACAGATGCGATCATTGCTTATAAGGAATCACACCCTAACGTAAGATTCAGACTCCTGCAGGGCGAGGACGATCATAATTGGGATATATCGGTTAGTACACAGCTGCCCGGGCAACCCCTGCCCGCCTGTACCTTTGCCACGGACGAGCGAATTTTCGTTGCCGTTTCGGGCGACGATAAGAAATCAACCAAGGGCGAGCTTGCGCTTTCCTCGCTTGCAAACGCCAATTTTATTAGCCTTGCAGGCTCCAAGCAGCTGCGCGGTATTTGTGACCGCTTCTGCGCGCAAGCGGGATTTACACCCTACGTCGGCTTTGAGAGTGATAACCCCAGCGCCGTCAAAAACCTGATCGCCGCGCACGCGGGCATCGGCTTTTGGCCCGAATTCTCTTGGGGAGAATGTGGAGGCGGTGATGTTGTGCTTCTGCCCGTTTCGGACGTTGACTGCCGCAGAACGCTCCTGATTACCCACGCGCCTGACATTGAGGAAGGCAGCGAAGCGGAAAACTTCTACCGCTTCCTTTGCCATTACGTCGAGCAAAAGAAAAGATCATAATAAAAATGGGCTACCGTGCCACGGTAGCCCATTTTTGTATGGTAGGTTAAATACTGAAAAGCATATCGCCGTAATCCGCCATCGGCCATGCGTTTGATGCCGTCAGCGTTTCCATTTCATCGACAACCTCTCTTAACTCATTCATTAAGGGGATCACGCTGTCGCGGAAAGCGGATGCCATTGCGGCGGGGGTGCTGGCGGTTTTAGCCTCATCATCTGCCTTTTGCAGGGAGGTGACGAGCGCGTGCGCCTTGCCCGTGAGGGTAGAAAGGCGGGTAACGGTATCGGTTTCCGCACTGATGTCGGCGGTGGGGATGAGGGTGCGCTTGGAGGTGGCTGCACCCGCTACGTCGGCGGCGTAAGCGGTTACTGCGGGAATGATCTCACGCTTTGTCATGTCGATCATGGTCTTTGCCTCGATGTTGATGATCTTGGCATAGCTCTCATACATGATCTCCTCGCGCGATTGCATCTCGGAAAGGCTTAACACACCGTGCTTGGCAAAAAGCGCGACGTTCTTGTCGGTAACGAATGCGCCGATCGCGTCGGGCGTGGTCTTGAGGTTGGAAAGTCCGCGGCGCTCCGCTTCCTTTTCCCATTCCTCGGAATAGCCGTTGCCGTTAAAGAGAATGCGGCGGTGCTTGGTGAAGGTGTCCTTGATGACGTCGGTAAGTGCCTTGTCAAAGTCCGCAGCACCCTCCAGCACGTCGGCAAATTGCGAAAGGCTCTCCGCCACGGCGGTATTAAGCACCACGTTTGGCAGGGATATGTTTTGCGAGGAGCCGAGCATACGGAACTCAAACTTGTTACCCGTAAAGGCAAAGGGAGAGGTGCGGTTGCGGTCCGAGGTGTCCTTGGTGAACGTGGGAACGGAGGGGATACCGAGGTTCATTTTGCCGCGTGCCGAGCTCTTGACGTCGGTGCCGCTGACGATCGCATCGACCACAGCCTGCAGATCGTCGCCAATGAACATGGAAACGATGGCGGGCGGCGCTTCTGCGGCGCCAAGACGGTGATCGTTGCCGGCGTGTGCCACGGAAACGCGCAGCAGGTCCTGATACTCGTCAACTGCCTTGACAACGGCGGCAAGCATCAAAAGGAATTGCTTGTTCTCGGCAGGCGTTTTGCCGGGCTTAAAGAGATTTTTGCCCGTATCGGTGCCAATGGACCAGTTATTGTGCTTGCCCGAGCCACTGACGCCCGCAAAGGGCTTTTCGTGCAAGAGGCAAACAAGACCGTGCTTTTCGGCAATGCGCTTCATATACACCATCATAAGTAGGTTTTGGTCAACCGACATATTGGTGGTGGTGTAAATGGGTGCCAGCTCGTACTGCGCGGGGGCAGCCTCATTGTGCTTGGTTTTCGAGAGAATGCCAAGGCGCCAAAGCTCCTCGTCAAGCTCTGCCATAAAGGCGGCAATGCGGGTTTTCAGGGGACCGAAATAGTGATCCTCCAGCTCCTGACCCTTGGGTGCGGGCGCGCCGAAGAGCGTGCGACCCGTGTAGATGAGGTCCTTGCGCGTATCAAAGGTCTTTTTGTCAATAATGAAATATTCCTGCTCCGCGCCGACCGTGGTGGTCAGGCGGCAGGACGCGGTGTCGCCAAAGAGGCGCAGAATGCGCACACCCGCACGGGAAATGGCGTCGATCGAACGGAGAAGCGGCGTTTTGGAATCAAGCGCCTCACCGGTATAGGAGCAAAATGCCGTGGGAATATAAAGCGTGCCATCCTTGACAAAGGCATAGGAGGCGGGGTCCCACGCGGTATAGCCGCGTGCCTCAAAGGTAGCGCGCAGACCGCCCGAGGGGAAGCTCGAGGCATCGGGCTCGCCCTTAATGAGGCACTTGCCCGAAAATTCCATAATCACCTGACCGTCGGGGGCAGGGGAAATAAAGGAGTCGTGCTTTTCTGCGGTAGCACCTGTTAAGGGCTGGAACCAATGCGTATAGTGCGTGGCACCCTTTTCGAGCGCCCAATCCTTCATGGCGTTGGCGACTACGTCAGCAATAGAGGGGTCGATCTCCTTGCCCTCTGCCATGGTTTTCATCAGGGATTTGCACACCTCGCGCGGTAAGCGCTGGCGCATGACCTCCTCGTTAAACACCATGCTTCCAAACATTTGCGGTACGTTTTTGTTCATTTTTTTCAGCCGCCTTTCCGTAGTCTTTGAAAGTGAAAACACTTCCCACAATAATACTATATGATGCAATTATAGCGCCGTTCTTTTATTTTGTCAAGTGGCGCGAGAGGTTTTTGGCGAAATGAAAAGAAAAAAAGCGCCGACGGCGCTTTTTTCTGAAATTTGGAGATGACGACGTGTGGAATTAGTCGATCCACCAGATCTCTTTGTTTACAAGAACGCAAACAAGGTCGATCAGCCAAACAATGGCAGCGCCGGGAATGATCGTCAAAATGCCAAGCACAACGCCGAGGAGGTTTTCCTTGACAAGGCTTCTGCAGATACGGTAGAAGCTCCAAACAATGCCAAGGGCAGGAATGCAGAGGATCAGCTTTACGATCCAAGGCAGGTTGTCAATTGCTTTGATGAGGTCTTTCATAACAAGGGCTCCTTTATGTTAGATTTCGCCGAAATATCCGACAGTAATATTATATCATGCCTAAAAAGCAAATGCAATAAGTAACCGTAAAAAAGCAAAAAAAGTGGGGCATTGCCCCACTTTTTTCGAGATTTAAAATCATTCTTCGTTGTTTTCCGCCGCTACCTTTTCGGAGAGCTTGGCAGCTTCCTTTGCCGCCTTGCCTTCCTTAACACAGGTCACCACCAACGAGCCGAGGAAGAACAGCGCAATGACGTTGGGCAGAACCATCAGGTTGTTGAAGAAGTCGGTGAGATTCCAAACAAAATCATTGGCAAATACTGAGCCGAGGAAGACGAAGAGAATTGCAATTACAGTGTAGACAGGGGTTGCTTTTTTGCCGAAGAGATACTGGAAGTTGATCTTGCCGAAGAAGTTCCAGGAAAGGATCGTCGAGAAGGCGAAGAAGAACAGACAAACCGCAACAAAGATATTACCGAAGGTCTCGCCCCAGAAGATCGAGCCGAATGCCATCTGTGCAAGATTTGCCTTGGGATATGCGTCAAGGAAGCCGGCGCGCGAGTAGTTCGCGGGATCGCCGAGAGGGCCACCGCCTGCATACATCGTGGAGATGACGACAAGTGCGGTCATGGTGAGGACGATGAAGGTGTCAATAAACACGCCGATCATCGCGGAAACACCCTGCTCGTGCGGGGTCTTGACGTTTGCCTGTGCGTGTGCGTGAGGCGTCGAACCCATACCTGCTTCGTTGGAGAACAGGCCGCGCTTTGCGCCTTGAGTGAGTGCCATTTTCAGTGCTACACCGACACCACCGCCGATGAGGGCATTGGCGTTAAAGGCGTACTTGAAGATCATGCCGAAGGTCTCGGGGATGTACTGAATACGTGCAAAGATCACAATAAGGGAACCCAAGATGTAAAGCAGAGCCATGACGGGTACCAGTTTTTCGGTAACCGATGCAAGACGCTTGACACCGCCAAGGAATACGATGCCGGCAAGCGCGGCAACGACAAGACCGATGATCCAGCCATATTTGTCAAAGCTGATGCCCATCGCTTTGGTCGCGGTATCTGCAATCGAGTTCGACTGTACCATCGAGCCCATAAAGCCGAGTGCAAGCATGGTGGCTACTGCAAAGAATACGGCAAGGAACTTGCCGAAGCCGCCCTTGAAGACGTGCTTGATGTAGTAAACGGGGCCGCCCTCAACGCTGCCGTCCTCGTTCACCTTTTTGGTGGCTTGCGCAAGGGTTGCCTCGGCGTAAATGGTTGCCATGCCAAGGAAGGCGATGACCCACATCCAGAAGATTGCGCCGGGACCGCCGATAAGGATCGCGCCGCAGGCACCGACGATGTTACCCGTGCCGACCTGCGCGGCAATTGCGGTAGCAAGCGCCTGGAAGGAGGAAAGTCCGTTCTTTTGCTTGCCGCCCCTGAGGGAAAGTCCGCCGAACACCTTCTTCATGCCCTCGCCAAAGTAGCGAACCTGCACGAACTTGGTGCGGATGGTGAAATAAAGCCCCACGCCAATCAGCAGGAAGAGTAGGCAATAGTCGGTGATGTAGCTATTTGCCTTGTCTACGAGTGAGGCGGGAGTAGCCAACAACTCGTTTAGTTTTTTGATGAATTCGCTCATGGTAAACCTCCAAGTAAAAAAATAAAACTGCCTCCCCCGATGGAAAAGCAGCCCAAAAATAAAGAAAATAAGAAAACAAACAATATGAAAAATATGCTTGCTCCGTCCTTTTGCCTGAGAGATTCAGCGGTTTGGCTTTACAGCCGCCGCCTTGCACCTTCGGCACTCTTGCGAGATTCTCGGGAGTTCCTCCGTCGTCGGTTTTTGATGAATTCCGACGATTTCAAGGGATTACTACGTGATTTTAGCACATTTTAAGAGAATTGTCAATAGCTTTGTAAAACTTTTTTTCAAGAATTTTTATTTTTTGAAAAACATATAGAAAATGTGGAGCTGCAAGGCAGTTTTGCGTGCTTGTACTTGACAATATAGTAACAAATAAAATATAATAAAAGCAATAGTTGACAAAATGACTAAACACATTTTGGGAGGGTGCTATGATGAGATTGAAGAAAAAGCTTGGTTTGCTTCTCTCGTTCATTCTTTTTTTGCTTTGCACGTTGATGTTTGCCGTATCGGCGGCGGATACCACGCAAACAAGCGAGCACGGCTATCGTGTAACGAAATCGGGAGTAAACTATTACTATCGGTATTTAGAGGACGCGATCGCTGCCGTGCCCTCGGGTGGAACGGTTACCATGCTGAAGAACACAAGCGAAACGTTGCCTACGTTGCACGTGGATCGCACCTACACCATCAACGGCGCGGGGTACAGCATGACCATCACTCCCGGCACCACCGAGGCGGTCGTGGATAAGGGCGGATACACCGCGACGACGGATCAGGCGGCGATCCATATGCACGAGGGAAAAGTGACGATCAAAAACGTCACCTTTTTGCTGGCGTCCGGCACAAAAACCGATGCGGCGATCTATCTGCAAAATCCCGATCGCTCGGTGAGCAGCGTCTCTCTTACCCTTGATAACGTGATCATGGAATTTGCCAGCAAATACGGCATTTGGCTGCATCAGCAATCGACGGTGACGATCAAGGGCGCGGGCACGAGAATTTCGGGCGGCACCATCAATACGATCCGTATGCAAAAGGGCGCTTACGCCTCTCGGGTGACGATCGAGGACGGCGTGATCGGCGGTAGCGGTAAGCTGGTTGAAATGCTGGGTGAGGGCGGCAGCTTTACCATGAAGGGCGGACGGCTCGAGGTGGGCGCTACCCTGCTTGCTATCGGCACGGCAAATATTAGCGTTTCTTTTAATATTTCAGATAGTGCGGTAGACCTGTCGAAGCAGAGCGGTGCGCTGTTCTCGTTTGCCTCGGGTACCTCGCTTGGCTCCAATAAGATCAAATACTGCGATCTGGTGCTGGCATCGGGGCAGGCTTTGCCTTCGCTTTCAAGTGTGCAGACCTCGACGTGTACGTTGGTTGTGAAAAACAGCATTGGCGGCTTGCCTGTCAGTGGAAATTTGAGTATCAGCTCTTACAGTGACGTAAAAGGGCTGGTTGAAAGTTACGTTGTTACCGCTATGCCGGGTATAGATACGAGCGCTTTTCGTGCCGTTAGCGTCAACGGTGACGCGAATTGGTCGCCCTTGGTGCTGCAAAACGGTGCTACCGTAACGGTCAGAGGCGGCACCTATCGCACGAAGGCGGTGCCGATGTTTATTGTTAATGACGGAACCTTGCATATTTTGGACGGCATTTTCAATACAAGCGCCGTTAATAGCAAGTTGATCGAAGTGCCGGAGGGTGCTTCGCGCTCGTCTAGCATCGTCATTGACGGCGGCGCGCTTTATTTTGCGGGCGGAAATACGACCAAGGCGGCGCTCTTACATATCTCGGCACCGATCACTGTTACGATCAGTGGCGGCGTGCTCTCTTATTCCGAGGACTTTGACATCAATAATACCTCTTGGGGACAGAATAATGCGTATGGCAATAACTCGGGCATTGTGATATACGATTGCGGCGGTGCCACGATTAACGTGACGGGCGGCACCTTTTTTGCAGGCAGCAATTACGGTGCATTTGTGCTTGACCATCCCGATGCAAGGCTGTCGCTCAGCGGTGATATTTGTTGTTACGGCTACCGCTCGGTATTTGTTTACGATGCCAAGGAGGTTAATATCTCTGACGGCGAATATCGTCCCAATCCGGGGCAAACCTCTTCTTATAATATTTGGATGAATACCGAAGACTATTGTGCCCTTAAGATCACGGGCGGTGAGTTTTACGCCGAGGGTACCGGTGCGGGGATCCGCCTTTCGGGGAAGTGCACGGTCGATATTGCGGGCGGCACCTTTACGAAGAGCGGCTCTGCGGGCATCTTCCTTATTGACAGTGCCGATGTGGCGCTGGCCATTGCGGGTGGTGTGTTCCATGCCAATGCTACCGCGATCCTTTGCCAAGGGCAAGCGGCACCGCATTTGGAGATCAAAGGGGGATTGTTCGTGCTTGGCGAGAGTGCCCCCGCCTTGATCGAAGCGAGCAGCACGTTGTTCGTGCCCACGATTGATGGAGTAACAGTGTTGCTTGGAGCATCGCAAACGGTTATTTTTGGATACATGGCAGTGGATAGCACGGCGTATCACGTGCGCTATGGCGGTAAGCCCTACAGTGTTTGGCAAAAATGTGCCGCCACCGACGCGCTGCTTGATATCAGCAATCAAGATCCTCTTTATAAGGGCGCTTCGGTTCTCGTTGGCAAGAGCGATGTGGGGAGCGGTATCCGCTTTGTGACGGTCTTGTCTGAAACGGTGATCTCGCAGCTGCGAAAGCAGACGGGCGAGATGCGCTTTGGCACGCTGATCGCGCCGCTTGATTACGTAACGGCAGCAGGCGAGTTTACCGTCGAGGCACTTGAAAAGCTTTCGGTTTCGGGCGAGAAGTACGAAAAGGTTGAGGCAAATTATTCGATCAGAGATGTTGACGGTGACGGTATTCCCGAAGCATATACGGGAGCGCTTGTAAAACTGAAGGATGAGAATTATGCCCGTAAATTTGCAGCAATTTCGTATGTTCAGATCAACGGTGTAATGTATTACGGTTCCTTTAATAGCGTAGACAATGCGCGCTCGATCAGAGATATCGCAAGAAAGGCGCTGGTTGCGGGCTATTATGAGCTTGATGGGGAAAAGGAAACGCTGATGCGCTATGCGGGCTTTTTACAGCCGAATGCAAAGCCACTCACGCTTTCTTGGCAAAACGGCATGATCACCTCTGATAGTCACACCACCCCTGAAACGATTGTTGAGACTGCGGGATATATTTACAGTGAGCCCATTTTGCTTGAAGAGGCGGGCGATACGCTGATCTTTGTTGATGCAAAGGGCAGTGCTGTTGGTAGCGATGCTTACGCCGTATCGCACTGGAGCGAGATCGAGGGCACGTTGATCATGAATACCGCCATGACGCATTTGGCGGGCGATGACGCGGCGCTGATCTATCAAATGGAGGGTGCCACTGCCTTCGTTTACGTGGCGTCCCAGCCGAATGAATACGTGCGCCTTTGCTACCGTGCTTACGGCGAGGGGGAAACGGCTCCCAACGTGTATCTTTCGGCATCGAACGATCGTGGCACTGTCGCACGGCAGAAACAAGGGGATGATACGGTCATTACCGCAGATTTTGCCATTGGTAAGATACCGCTTTCAGAGTGCGAGATCGTCACTCCCACTAACGTAACGGTATCCGAATGGCGCTTTGCGCTCTTCCTGCAGGAGCTGCTTTACGAAAGAACCAATATACAGGTGCCAATCGTAACGCAAGCCGAGATGACCGCAAGCGGCGTGATCGTGATCGGTTCACTTTGTACGGGTCACAGCTATGATATGCGCCATCAATATATCAGCCGCGTGATGGGTAACGTATGGCAGCTTTCGGCAGAGTCCTTCTATGGCTATGAGGCAGTGCTTTCGTATATCGAGAATAGCTTGTTTGCGGCATCCGCCACGACCTTGCACTTGAATAATACGCACAACGTCACGGGCAGTGGCGCGGCAAACGCCACCAATCCGCTTGAGAGTGAAAGCGAGGTGCGTATGATGTATAACAACATCTGGGGCAGTGATACCGACAATACGGCACAGCGCGCCGAAATGCTCCTTGAGCTTTACGGCGAATATATGCCCGACGTGCTGGGTCTTCAGGAATATTCACCCGCACTGCGCAAGGCAGGTATGGATGCGGGGCTCGCGGCGCTTGGCTATGCCGAGGTGCCCACGGATCCCTCCGCACCGTATTATAAGAATGAAACACAAACGCGTACACCGATGTTTTATAACAAGGCAACCGTAGAGTTGCTCGACTATGGCTACTTGTGCCTTGCGGTAACCGATTACAGCGCTTATCCCTCGTTGCTTGGCTCTTATACCGCCTCGGAGGTTGAGGCGAAGGCAAAGAGCGATCGCTCCAAGGCGGTGACGTGGGGCGTGTTCCGCATGAAGGAAACAGGCCATATCTTCATGGCAGGCTCGGTGCATCTCTGGTGGGAGGGCGATGCCATCAGCGACACGGCACGTGTGATTCAAATGCACGTCATGCGCGAGGCGCTGACCGTGGCGGCAGAGGAATATATGATTGAGAACGGTATTGCGGGCACTATGCCTGTCTTTATAGGCGGTGACTATAACTCCCGTACTACAAGAGGCAGTTATAGCACCATGTCAAACGGTGAGACACCCTTTACCAATCTCAACGATCTTGCACCCTCGGGGCACAAGCTGACCAAAACCACCTCGCACAGCTATCCTACTTACGATAAGGAGCTTAACATTTGGAAGAAATGTACTCCCACAAGTGGGGGCTACAATTATGCGATCGACCATATCTTTATGGAAAACAGTGCTCTTGATCAGGTGACGGTGGATCACATGGGTATGCTGGAGGAATATTACGCCTTTGCATCCGATCACCTCGCGATCTTTGCGGATCTGAATTTCTCCGCGAACTCGCCTAAGATTTAAAAAACAAAACAGCGGTGGACGCATCTTGCGTCCACCGCTACTTTCATATAAAGATTATTCGGTTTTCTCGTTTCCCACTTGCTCCCTCGCCTCAGCCTCGCGCTGGGCGCGGCTTTTCTTGGGGCGGGGCGGGAGCGGTGCCCAGCCGTCAACGCCAATGCGCTGCAGAGCGCCAAACAGACGGTGACGGAGCCCGCGGCTCTTGCGGTCAAGTGAGTTGATCAGGTCGTTGACCTCAGTCCTTTGGGTGTTGCCGTTGGCGGGGCAGCTTGATTCCACCACGGGCAGATTTTCTCTTGCCGTAAAGGTCTTCACCTGCTTTTCGGGCAGGTAGATAAGGGGGCGAATCACGCGCACACCAACGCGCGAGAGGTCGGTGACGGGCTGGAAGCACCCGACGCGTCCCTCGTAGAAAAGATTGAGCATAAAGGTATCCACCACGTCGTCGTAGTGGTGACCGAGCGCCACGACGTTACAGCCAAGGCTTTTCGCCGCATCGTTGAGCGCCCCGCGGCGCATCTTCGCGCAAAGCGCGCAGGGGCTTTTTTCTTTGCGGATCTCAAAAATGACGTTATAAATGTCGGTTTTGACGGTGTGATAGGGAACACCTAACTCTTCACATAGCTTCGCCACGGGCGTATAATCGGTGTCGGGAAAGTTCATGTCCACGGTAATTGCCACGACCTCAAAGGGCTTGGGGTAAAAGCGGGAAAGCTCTGCCAGAGCACAAAGGAGCGTGAGGCTATCCTTGCCACCCGAAACGCCCACGGCGATTTTGTCGCCCGCCGCGATCATATCGTAATCCTCGCAGGCGCGGCGCACGTAGCTGAGTACACGGCGTACGTCCATTAGCGATCACCTCCCAGTAAGAAGTCACGTGCCGCGCGGTACTCCTCCATTGCCTTTTTCTTGGCAGGGGTATCCTTGTCGGCATCGGGGCGGCGAATGGCGCGGAGCATGATGTTTTTCGGCGTGTCCTCGGGGTCGATCAGCTCAAGCGCCGCGACGCGGTAGCCGTTTGCTTCCAATAATTTTAAACGGAGCGCGTCTGTTGCGGCGTCACAAAGCTTTTGACGGAGCATGGCGTGCTCGGCAATAAACGAAAGCGTGGGGCAAGCGAGCGTGTGATTCAGCTCGTGGTGGCAGCAGGGGGTCGAGAGGATCACCCTTGCCCTCCAATCCATCGCTTTTTTCAGCACAAGATCGGTGGCGGTGTCGCACGCGTGCAGGGATACCACAAGGTCGGCAGGCTCGTCTGCCTCAAATGCGGCAACGTCGCCGCACAGGAAGGAAAGCCCCGTAAAGTCAAGCTTTCTTGCCACGTCCTCGCAGTGGGCAATGACGTCGGGCTTAAGATCCACGCCCGTCATTTTGACCTCGTATCCCAAAACGTTAGCAAAATAATGGTAAACGGCAAAGGAAAGATAGCTCTTTCCACAGCAAAGATCGGCAATGACGATGCGCTTTTCGGGCAGGTTCGGCAGGGTATCGCGCACCAGCTCGAGGAAGCGGTTGATCTGGCGGAATTTTGCTTGCTTTTTGTCGTACACGCGCCCGTTTTCATCCGCCACGTCAAGCAGGCGCAAAAACGGCTCGTTGCCTGTTAAAATATGCTTTTTTTGCTTGTTATTATGGGCGATCTCCACGGTCGCGGTGCCACCCTCAAGCTTGCGGCGAAGCTTGTCTGTTCCAAGAAAAACACTCTCGCCCTTCTTGTTTTGCTTGATCTCGGCATCTCCCGACGCGGTCAGCAGATGAAAGCGGGAAAAGCCGCCCGCGATCTCGGCAAGGCGTTTTTCACCCTTTTCGTCAATCGTGAGATTTTCGTGTCTTGCCTTACCGTCGGTATAAAAGGCTTCAAGCTGTAGGTGCGGCGCGCCGCCAACAAGGCGGAGCGTGAGGTTGGCGCGCAGGACCGTGGGGTCTTTTGGCTCACCAAGCACGCCCTTTTTCAGTGCCGATGCTTTTGCCGCAAGGAGCGCGAGGGAGGCAAATTCAATTGCTTTATTCATCGTCGCCCTCTGTTGTCGTTGCCGCTTCGCTCACGGACGTAGCAGGCTTTTTCTTGAAGAAATAGGTCTTGCGCTCGGTGTGCGACCACAGGCGCTTGATGTTCGAGCGGTGGCACCAGATGATGATCGCGGCAATGAGAAAGGCAAACAGCGTGTTGATGCCGTAATGGGTAATGGCGGCGTCAAAGGAGCTGATGAGAACGGGGTAAAATGCCGCGGTGATGATCGAGCCGAGCGACACGTAATGTGAGCCGAGCACCAGAATGATGAAAATAGCGGCAAGCAAAAGGAAAATAGCGGGATTGAGGGTGAGTGCGGCAAACAGGAAGGTGGCAAAGCCCTTGCCGCCTCTGAATTTTGCAAAAATGGGGAAGACGTGACCGAGAATGGCAAAGAATGCGGCAAGATATGCGGCGGTCACGAGGTGCGTGTAATGAATATCGTATACCATTACGCCGTTTATATCGCCCACCAGCATGGGGTAGCCGAAAATGGCGCAGGCAATGAGAATGGCAGCCACGCCCTTGAGGCCGTCACCGAGGAAGGTGAAGATCGCCGCCTTTTTACCGTAGGTGCGAAGGACGTTTGTGGTGCCCGCGTTGCCGCTGCCGTGCTCACGCACGTCGTCGTGATAGGCAAATTTGGAAATAACGAGCGCCCAGTTGATACTGCCGAGCAGATAGGAAATAATGATGACGGCGAGAAAGCCGCAGCCAACGAGTGCCGCTTCACCGACCTCGCCCGGATTTGCCGCTTTTCTGATCGCGTTTAATATACCGTTTTCAAAGAGATTGAAAAATCCCCAAACCCAAAACATATCGTAATTCTCCTTGGTTTAAAATTAATCATATTATAGCATATTGGCGCCGCGGGCGCAAGACGGTGCGGGGTTATTCCGCATCGGCTTTTTTCTTTCGTCGCGCGCGGATCGCTTCGATCAGGTCAAAATCGAGCCACAGTTGGCAGAACCTTTTGTCGGCGTGCGCCTCAAAGACCTTTTTGTAGAGCAATTTCGTCAGGAAATATGCTGCAATGCCGCCAAGCGTGCCTGCCACAAGACCTGCCAGCACGTCGGAGGCGTAATGTACCATTAAATAAATGCGCGACATGCCCATGAGGAGCGGGAAGAGCAGGACGGGGAAGATAAATTTCTTCTTTTTCGAGGCGGCGAACAGTCCTACCATTGCGGCGGCGGCAGAGGTCGTGTGACCCGACGGGAAGGAGGTAAATACGCCCTCGCCCTTGCGCGCCTCGCCGACCATGACCCACCATTCGTGCACCGTATTTGCCAAATGATCGAAATTCGCGTATGGGCGCATACGCGCGACAAGCGGCTTCATTGTGATGTTGGTGATCAGACCGCCGCAGCAAACGGCGATAAATACGCAAGCACCGAGCCTTCTCGTGCGGCGGAAGAGCATCAGCACCGCGCCAAGCCCGAACATGCAAAGACCGTCGTGCGCGAAAAAGCTGATAAATTTCATCAGCCACGTGAAAAAGGAGGTGATCTCAGCGCCAATGTCTTCACCCGTCGCAACAGCGATCGTGTGCATTGCCGAGAACATTGTAAGATCAAAATTGCCGAATACGGCGTCTAACCATGCTGCCATAATAGCATCCTTTCATTGATTGTAATATTGCTTTTATTTGCGGGATCAGCGCAGTGAAGCAAAGGTGGAAAGCTCGTTTTCGTAGATGAATTGCACCACCAGCTGTGGGGAGGCAACCTCAAGGAAGCTCTCATTTTCATAATGGTTGGACTGAAGCGTCACAAAATCAAAGGTCGCAGAAAAATAGGGCTCACACAGCAAACGGTCGGATAGCTGTGAGAATTGGACCAATACGGAAAAGGGAGTGCCGCCGGTGCTCTCGGAGATCCGCTCCGTTTTCTTGAAAAATCCCTCGGCGTAGACCGTTTCGTAATTCGAAAGGCTTCCCTCCGCGAGTGACACGGAGTTGTTTTTTACAACACCCTCAAGTCCTGCCAGCTCGGCAATTTGCTTGCCTGCTGTTTGGTAGGTGTAAAAGGTAAGCCCGTCTTTTTGGATTACGTGATCCTTGTTGAAGGCGGGGGAGCCTATTTTTTCGCAAAGCGCAAGGTAGGCGTAGTAAAGCCCAAGCGCGTTTAGTGAGTTTTCGGTATTGTTGGCAAGCAGCTCCTCCCCCTTCTTGTCGATCAGATAATCCGTGGTGTTGAGAAACGCGTGCGTAAGACCGCGTTGGTTGATAAAGATGTCGAGATCCTCAAGGCGCGTGGTGCTCTTGCGTTTTCCGATATAGTCAGGGAGATTTTCGCGGTAAAGGGTGGCTGTGTTTGGTAGGACCACAAGCATGTATTCCGCGCCTCGTTCGGCAAAATAGGCTTCTCTTCGGAGCAGCTCGCTGATGAATTTTTGCTTTTGCGAATTCGAAAATTTGAATTCGCCCCGATGGTCCTTTAAAAAATGGTAACCGTTATCGGCATCCTCAAGCATAAAGAGAAAATCGTTTTTTCCCACAATCACGTTATCCTGGTCAACAATGCCGAAGAAGCCGTATTCAAATTGTCTTATTGTATCAAGAATACTTTTGTTTTGCGTAGCGGTGCGCACGAACCCACCCGTTGGCAGGGAATCGTCGGTCACGTAATTGTCGTAGCCGACGGGACTGACCGTAATGTCGCGCCCGATGAGGGAATTGGTCAGATGGACCGTCGCGAAGGTAACGAGAAGGCAGATCATAGTGCCGATGGCGATCAGCCGAAAAAGTTTATTGGATATCATGATTTACCTCAAAGTAAGAGATCGGCAAGCAATTTTGTGGCAAGCGCGGGAAAGCGCGGCATGAAATATAGAAGTGTGAGAGCAAACAGAAAGATCAGCACCAGCATTTCAAGCCGACGGTAACGAAGGATCCCGCGCGGCACGTGGCGAATGAAAAGCCGACGCAAGGAGGTAACAACGATCAAGGGAGAAAGGCATAGGATCGATGCGGAAAGGTAATAAAGATTTTTTAAGAACGCAGAGGTCAAAATGAGCGCGAGCGTGCTTTCCGGTGTGCGCCAAGCGGGGAGAATGGCGGGAAAGGAGAGCGAGAGGCGCGTAAACGAAGCGCCGAAAACAACGATCAGAACAAACGTGCCCACGGCGCAAAACAGCACCTTCTGCCAGTATTTTTGGCGGTAAACAGGTATGGTTAAAAGACAAAGCAGCGGCAACGCCGCAAGGACGACCTGCAGGGTTGTGCCACGCGGGGAGAGCAGTCCCGCAAGAAAGGCGAGGGTGGCAAGCGTTGAAAGAAATCTGCCCCACCGTTCGTGCTTGCCGAGCGTATGTGTAATGGGGGATATTATGTAATCCTTAAGATAGGCGGCAAGAGAAGGGTGCCATGCGGCGAAAAAGCCAATGGGGGTCTTGGCACGGTAGGGGTTTTTGGTGTCAGAGGGTATGGTGATGCCGCACGTCAGAGCAAGTCCGCGCGCGATGTGTTGCGTGCCCTTAATAAAGAAGAATAAGCACGCGGCGGCAAGCAGAGGACACGCCGTGACAAGCAAAATATCGGGTGCCGTACCAAAGGTGGCGGTGATTTTTTCAAAAATATAGTAAAGCGGCGCCGCAATCATGAAAATATCAACACAGCCGAGTATGTAAAGCCGCATGCCATCATATAAGCATTTAAATGAGGGACGTTGCTCCTCAAAGAGCCTCACCATGTCCTTTCCGCGCACAAGCGGACCTACAATGAGGAGGGGGAAGAAGCAGAGTGTTCCCGCAAAGATAAGGGGATTTTTGGGCGGAACGTATTTGCCGCGGCAGGCATCAACGGTCGTTGCGCTTGCAAGCAAAACAAGCACGGTAAGACCGTAAGGAAACACTGCACGTCCTGTGGCAGTCGCCTTCATAGCGACAAGCAGGGCAAGGGGGAGAAGCGCGCCCAGCAAAAATGAAAAGGCAGGTGCGCGACCCCTCACCTTTTTAAGTGTGGCAAGGCGCGCAAGAAGCAAAACGAGCAGTACGGCAAGCAGTCCCTGCGGCTTGCCGATATTTAATAAAACGATATACACAAGCGAGCAAAGTGAGGTCACGGCTGCGCGGTGCTTTTTGGCAAGCGCGATCAGACCCGCGGCAAAGGGCAAAAACAAAAAAAGAAAAAAAGGACCGATCGGTTGCATGGTAAATTCCTTCCTTTCTCATTCGATTGCAGCTAACGTCGCGCAAGGTATACATTATTATTTTAACACATTTCGCACTCTTTTGCAAGTTTTTATGAAAAGGTGGCAAAAAAGTCGCAAAAAAGTTGTTTTCTCTGCGCTTTCGCCCTTGCAATTGCAAGCTTTTTTGTGGTATAATAAAAACGCAGATCGCTTTTGTGGCGCGAAGGGCGTTTCCGGCGTCCCTTGTGCCTTTGAAAAGAGAGGGGTGATGTGTGATGAAAACCGAATATATCACCGCAGGCGATTTTGCGGCGGTACTTAAGAAGCGCTTTTTGTGGATCCTTATCATCGTGCTTGTCGCGGCACTTATCGGTTTTTCGGTTGGGCTTTTACTTCCTGACAGCTATAGTGCAACGGCTACCTTTTACGTGCGGAATCTGCAATCCGAAAAGTTTTTGGAGGCGAACGGCCTTACCTCCTCCCAGCTTGCCGTCGTGCAAACCATGGCAAAGGAATATGCTTTTCTTGTCACGGGAAGCGACGCGCTGCTTGACCGTATGATCAAAAATCACGAGCTCACGCTTCCTCGCGAGGCGGTGCGTGATATGATGAATGCCACATCGGACAGCGTGATGATCAAGGTGAGCGCAACGGCGCGCGATGCCGCGAGTGCCAATGCCGTGATTGCCGCGTTAGAGGCGGAATTCCCCGCTTTTATACAAGAAACCGCATGGCCTAACCTCAGTGTTGATTTCACCTGTGTAATTTTGTTGCAAGAGGCAGGGGAGGCAGAGCTTGTTGGTGTGCATCCTCTTTGGTTGACGGTAGCCTCTGCTGCCGCGGCATTCTTGCTTGCCTATTTTTATTTTTTGATATCCTTTTTGTTTGGTAATCGTTTGCACGACCGAGAGGAAGTCGCGCGCGTATTCCCCGAGGTGCGCGTTTTGGGATATATTCCATTAGTGGCAAGCGAAGCCGACGCGGCGGAGCATTTTTACGCCCTGCGCGAGCGTCTTGCTTATACCAATAAGACATGGCTCTTTACCTCTGCGGGGGCAAGGGTGGGCAAGAGCTTCTTGCTCTGGCACCTTGCGAAATCCTTTGCAACGGCGGGTAAGCGCGTGCTCGTTGTGGACGCGGATCTGCGCGCCTTTGAAAAAATCGCCAATTTCTTGCCCGAAAGTGAGCACGGCTTTACGGACCTCTTGGCAGGTGCTAAAAAGGACCCTGCGGAGCTCGTAAAGAAGACCGAGTGCAACAATTTGTTCGTTTTGCCGATCGGGCAGCTGCCCGTATCCCCCGCCGACCACCCCTTTGGTGAGCGGGTCAAGACGATGCTTGACAGGTTAAGCGGCGCTTACGATGTTATCTTCGTTGATTCGCCCGCCATACATACCGCTCCCGACGCGACCTTGCTCTCGCCGCTTTTTGACGGCGTGGTGCTGGTTGCGGCAATGAAGCAGTGCGGTGCGCGCGAGCTTCGTGCGGCAGTGCACGAGATCACGAATGCCAAGGGTACGCTTGGCGGCATCGTGTTAAACGATCTTCCCAAATTCCAAAAATAAAAAAATATTATATATAAAGAGGTAGCAACGCTTACCTCGGAAGGAGAAACTTATGAAAACAAGTCTTGTCGTAATGGCAGCGGGCATCGGCTCCCGCTTTGGTAAGGGCATCAAGCAGCTTGAGCCTGTCGGTCCCGGCGGCGAAATCATCATGGATTATTCGATCCACGATGCGCTTGAGGCTGGCTTTGACCGCGTTGTCTTTATCATTCGCCGCGATCTTGAGGAGGATTTCCGCGAGATCATCGGCAACCGTATTGAAAAGGTATGCCCCGTTGCATACGCATTCCAGGAGAAGGACAATCTCCCCGCAGGCTTCACCTGCCCTGCAGATCGCAAGAAGCCCTGGGGCACGGGTCAGGCAGTGCTTTCCTGCAAGGGTATTGTCAACGAGCCCTTCGTTGTCATCAATGCCGACGACTATTATGGTAAGGAGGCATTCCGCCTTGCACACGATTTCCTTGTGAAGAACGAGGGCAAGGGTAACGCATTCTGCATGCCCGGCTTTATTCTTAAGAACACCCTTAGCGAAAACGGCGGCGTTACGCGCGGTATTTGCAAGGTTGGCGACGACGGTTACCTCAAGGCAGTTGTTGAAACGGGCGGCCTTGTTCACCTTGGCGAGGGTGCCGGCATTGAGAAGGATGGCGAGGTTGCTCCCATCGATCCCCAGTCGATCGTTTCCATGAACATGTGGGCGCTGACCCCCGAGTTCTTTAACGAGCTTGAGACCGAGTTTGTTACCTTCCTTTCTAATATTAAGGAGGGCGACCTCAAGGCAGAGTATTTCCTTCCCTCCGTTGTTGACGGTATGATCAAGAAGGGCACGGCAACCGTTGAGGTACTGACCACGCACGACCGTTGGTTTGGCGTGACGTACCAAGAGGATAAGTACGCCGTGATTGATTCCTTCAAGCAGCTGCACGCTGACGGCGCTTACGGTGAACCCCTTTACGCAGATCTGAAGTAATAAACAATCAAAAGGCGCTTGGCAACTGCCAAGCGCTTTTTGACGCAATGAAAGGGGAGTGGTTACGGTTATCTATGCGATCAATCGCATCCAATCTGTAGGGACCGGCGTCCCCGACGGTCCGCAAATCGAATTGACAAAATATGGGCAAATTGCAGAAAAATACATTCGCCAATTAAATGATTTTGTGATTTGGTTGGTGTATTGAAGCAATCGGCTTTTTTATTGTTCTTCCCAGCCCAATTTGGCAATTCCCACGCCGCCCTCGTAGGAGGCAGGCAGGCCCATGCCGTTCCAGCCGCAGGAGGTGAGATAATAGCTGTCGGTTTCCTCGTCATAGATCACCTCGCCCGCGTGCGCGGGAAGCTCCGCCACCACCATATCGCCGTGCTTTTCGGCAGAATATTCGCCGAAATCATAGGGGTTTTTCGAGGCAAAGACCAGCGTGTTGCGGTAATTTTCGGTTTTGCAATCCGTGTAGGTCAAAAACAGATAGTACGTGTCGTCTCGCTTTACCACGAAGGGAGATTCAAATGCGCCCCACGGTGGGTTAAGAGGCGTATTTTCCCCCGAGGTCAGCGCATATTGCACGAAGCGCCAGTGCAAAAGATCATTGGAAACAAGGCAGGAAACTGCGCTTCTGTGATCCTTTGTGCCCACTACGTACATGATCCACGTGTAGTCGTTCAGCTTCATCACGAAATGGTCGCGGTGGCAGGACATGGGCGGCGTGCCGCACATATCGATCTCGTAACCCATCCATTCGTAAAGGTCGGGCGAAACCGCCATTTTTGTGGGGGAGGGACCGTAATACATATAGTAGTCGTTCCCGCTTGCGATCACCGAGGGCGCCCACGCAAGCGTGCCCGTGTCAATACGGGGCTTTAGCTCCGTCATTTCCTCTCCCCAAAGAGCGCCCGATTTTGCGTGCGCGAAATAACGCTCGTTTGCGGGACCACCTTGGTGGCTGGTAATGCCAAACAAATGCCACGAGCCGTCGCGCGCCCGTATGATCGAATGGTCGTTGATATATGTTCCGCTTTTTTGGGGGCGGAACAGCAGCTTAAAGTCTGTTAAGAGATAAGGCTTTTCCATCAAAGGCACCTCGCTTAATGAGATGCTTTTATTTTAACATGGCGCGGAGCATAAGTCAATATTGTTTTCATTCTGCCTTTTTCAGAACGACACTATCGTTTTCTATCGTGATTTTAATGGTATCTCCGATTTGAAGCCCAAGCGTTTTTCTTGCGTCCTTGGGAATGACGATACGACCGAGTTTGTCGATTTTGCGGATAATTTTGAGTTCCATGATGCGTCCTTCTTTCGTACTGATTGTTTTAATTTTAAACTATCAAGCATATTATAACGCATCACCCGTGTCGAAATAACGCGAAGCGTGCCGCACGATAAAAAAAGAAGAACCAAGGCTTGGTTCTTCTTAATCAAGATAGGTAAGATAGGTGTCAATGAGTGCCTCAAGTGCGACGCGTTGTTTGGGTGATAATCTTTCAAGTTTGCCGCCGAGCTGCTTGTCACCGTAGAGATTGCGGGTCGAAACGGTATCTCGCAAAAGATAATCGGCAGATACGTCGAGGACCTCAACCAATTTGATAAACAGTTGCATGCTTGGCATTTTCAAACCGCGCTCGATTTGACTGATATATTCAAGACTGACATCAAGCATTTCTGCAAGCTGTTCTTGTGTTAGGTGATGCTCTTTTCTTGTTTCCTTGATTCTATCGCCCATAGTATGCTTGTTCATATTCTTCCCCCCTCATACTAATAGCCCAAATTTCATACTAATATTATAATATGGTGGTGAGAATTATATAAGAAGCCTAAAATTCTAAATTGGAACTAATAATACGAATATAGAGCCGAGCTTCAAGCTCGGCTCTTTTCATATTCATGATCAAGAGTGATAAGTTCAATCCCAAAGCAGTAGCAACAGCAAAAACGGTAATAGGTCCTTATCGCCGTCCTCCCACGTCAAAAACAAAAACGCGCCGATGATCGCAAGCTCAAGGAGCGAGCCGCTCTTTTCCTTTTTGTGGCGCGGGGGCGGCAAGAGCGAGGATAAAAAGGGGAAGCGCAAAAACACGCTCTCGGCGCGCTCGGGGGTGGCGCTCACGGGGGTCGCCTCCACCTTTTCCTGATCGCTCTTAGCACCGTCATCTTGCGGTGGCTCTTCCTTGATCTCTTGCGCGGGAAGCGGCTCGGCTTCTTTTGTTTTCTCCTCGGGTGGCGTTTCGTTTGTAAAGGCGTTGCCGCTATACCCCTTCGGGATCGAAAACGGAGGTTGAATGTACATAGCGTTTCTCCTTATTATCGGATGGTGCGAATTGCGTCACCAATGCGCCCGATGCGGATGAGATAATCGATCGCCTCGCACCGCCCCTCGGAAAGATAGGGCTTTAGCGCAAGCAAAAGGCACTCGCGCTTTTTTGAGGTGGGAGAGAAGCCGTCACCGTTTCCGAATATGCTTTTTACAAGCGGTGCCATTGTGCCAATGCTGCCAAGCAGCTGATTGAATTCCTCGGCGGGTAAGCCGTCCGTCTCCCCGCGAAGCTCCTCCCTTTCCTCGCTCATCGTTTTCCTCTCCCGTTCTTGAACTGCTCGCTGATCGCCTTCAGGTCCTCGTCTGTCGCGTTTTGCAGGGCAGTGCGGAGATTTTTTAAATTGTCTGTGCTGATATTGAGGCTCGAAAGATCAAGCCCGTAATCGGTGGCAAGCTTTCTTACCACGGTTTCAAGCTGTTTATCGCTGAGGGCAAGTAGCTTTTGCAGGGCGTTTCTGTCAATTTGCATATAAGGCTCCTTTCTTGTAAGACGCTGGCTGCTTACTGTCTGTTGGCATTATATGAAGGGAGCGTGGATCAAGGTGAAAAGGGCTATCCGAAAAAATTCGGATAGCCCTTTTAAAATCGGTTGATGAAGACACCGTGGGTGTCGATTATCGATCGTCGGATGCGTCAGCCGAAAAATCCTTTGCCCAGTCGGTCTCGTCGGAGCTGTCGGTCGGCTCCTCGCTCTTTTCGGCGGGGTCGGTAAAGTCGTGATGCTCCACGTCGTCGGTCGGCTCGGTGGGGGTAGCTGCCGCTTCCTCGTCGCGGCGTGCGCGCTCCTCGTTTTCCTCCTGACTGCGGCGGCGCTTTTCCTCTGCCATCGCCTCAAGCTCCTCGATGGTGACGTCACGGTCCATAGCGGCGGCAAATTGCTCCGCATCCATCAGCTCGTTCTTGAGAAGGAACTCTGCAATAAAGTCAAGCTTTTGGCGGTTTTCGGTGAGAATGCGCTCTGCGGTGGCATAGCCCTCGTCAAGCAGTGCCTTGATCTCGGTGTCGATCTTTGCCGAAACCTCCTCGGAATAGTTCTTTCCGCTGGAGAAGTCGCGACCAAGGAAGACCTCGCTCTCACCCGTACCGTAAAGCACGGGGCCGAGATTTTCGGACATGCCAAGCTCGGTGACCATTTTGCGCGCGATCGCGGTGGCGCGCTTGATGTCGTTGGAGGCGCCGCCCGAAATATCGCCAAAGACAAGTGCCTCGGCAACACGGCCGCCAAGCAGCTCTGCGATCTGCTCCTTGAGCTCGGATTTATAAACACTGTATTTATCCTCGGCGGGCAGGCTCATGGTGTAGCCAAGCGCGCGACCGGACGGAATGATCGAAATTTGATGCACGCTGTCAAGGTGCGGGAGCAGGTGAGATACGATCGCGTGACCTGCCTCGTGGAAGGCGGTGTTTTTTCTTTCGCGCTCGTTCATCACGCGGGAGGCCTTCTTCGGACCTGCAATGACGCGGATAAAGGCATCGTCAATATCCTCAACGCCAATGAGATTTTTGCCGCGGCGCGCGGCAAGCAGTGCCGCCTCGTTTAAGAGGTTGGCAAGATCGGCACCCGTAAAGCCTGCGGTCTTTTTTGCAACGGTAGCAAGATCCACAGCCGCCTCAAGGGGTTTGTTACGCGCGTGCACACCAAGGATCGCCTCGCGCTCCTTAATATCGGGGGCATCGACCGTGATCTGGCGGTCAAAGCGACCGGGGCGGAGCAGTGCGGGGTCAAGAATGTCGGGGCGGTTGGTGGCGGCAATCACGATAATGCCGTCGTGCGAGCCAAAGCCGTCCATTTCCACAAGCAGCTGATTGAGGGTCTGCTCGCGCTCGTCGTGTCCGCCGCCAAGACCTGCACCGCGGTGACGGCCAACGGCGTCGATCTCGTCGATAAAGATGTTGCTGGCAGGGGTCTTGCGTGCGGTCTCGAAGAGGTCGCGCACACGCGAAGCGCCGACACCAACGTACATTTCCACAAAATCCGAGCCGGAAAGTGAGTAGAAGGGAACACCTGCCTCGCCCGCCACTGCCTTGGCAAGCAGGGTCTTACCCGTGCCGGGAGGGCCCACAAGCAGTACGCCGTGGGGAATTTTCGCGCCAAGACGGGTGAATTTTTCGGGAGCCTTCAAAAACTCCACGATCTCCTCAAGCTCTTGCTTTTCCTCATTGGAGCCCGCAACGTCGGCAAAGGTGACCTTGGTCTTGGCGTCCTGCGCGTTCTTGGCGCGCGCCTTGCCAAAGCTGTTAAGACCTCTGCCGTGACCGCCCGCGGAGTTCGTCATAAAGAAGAACAGCACGATAAATACCACGATAATGAGGAGATAGGGCAGGAAGCTGACCCACCAGGGATATGTGGTAACCGGCTCGATGTCAAAATAAGCAAGGTTTTCGTTTGCCTTGACGTACTCACTGCAATAGTCCTCAAAGAGCTGGAGGGAACGGAGCTGGTAGGAGATTTCCGTGGTATCCCACTCGCCCGTGGCGGTCTTTAACAGCTCACCCGCCTCGTTTGTCTTGATGACCTTGATCGTCAGGTAATAATCCTCGTTAATGACGCAATACGTAACGCGGTCGTCCTCAAAATAGCCGACAACGTCGCCAAGGATGATCTTTTCCTGCTCGGTGCTTTGGAAGATCGTTGCCACCAGCATGATGACAATGGCGATCAGCACCACGTAAAAGACAAGTGTTTTAATGTTCTTCTTCATGATTCCTCCGATATGATTTCGCGTAATGCTCCGAGCGCCACACGGGCGGCGGCTCGGTTAATTAAAATAAAAGGTAAAGGTAAGGTCGGGGTTCTTATCACCGCCGTCGCGCACCGTAAAAAACGGTACGGCAACGAGCCCCTCGTCGTCGGCAAGCAACGGCATGCTTCCTCTCGTGTCAAGCGAAAGATGCGAGAGCGCGCCAAGACGGCGCACGGCACGGTGCATACCGCCCACCAAAATGCGATCACCCTCGCGACGGGGTCTTGCCGTCAGCGTCCCTTTTATGATAGCACTGTTCAGTGATAGCTGTGTGGTGTATTTGTAAAGATTTGCGCTCGGCACTGTGACGGGCGGTGTGCCGTAATCACTCACCACAACAAGAGCCTCGCCCTCCAAAATTTCATTTTGACCTTTTGTTAGTATGTGCTCGTAGTCAAGGGGGGCATTCTTTTTTTGCCCTACTGTCAGCCGTCCGTTTTCAATTTGCAATTTGATCGACGGCGGTAAGGAAAGTGCCGCGTGCGGCTTTCCGTCACAAAGCAGGCGGTAAATGGCATCGATGTGTGTTGCGGTAGGGACGCTTGGCAACAAACGCCGCAATACGCGCACAAAAACAGGCTTTGGCAGGTCAAGCAGTGCGGCAATCAAGGGCTCGCGCCCCTCGTCTTCGAGGAAGGATGCCGCAAGACCGTCAAGATACGCCTCGTCACTCGCAAGCGAGGCGGCACACCGTGCCGCTATCTCTGCCGCACTCGGCTGTAGCTCGCGCAGGAGCGGCAGGACGCGCAGACGCAGAAAATTGCGCTGACAGCAAAGCTCCTCGTTGGTGCTGTCGGTGACAAAGGGAAGATCGTTTTCCTTTAAAAAGGTCAGTAGCGCTTCTTTGGGTTGATCAAGCAGAGGGCGCACGACAAACAGTCCGTCGCCGAGCGATCGGGTGGCGGGAATACCGCAAAGCCCCCTTGTGCCACTGCCGCGCAAAAGATGCTGCAGCATGGTTTCAAGCTGATCGTCCGCGTGATGCGCCGTGACAAGCAGCGGAATTCCGCTTTTTTTCATATATGCGGCAATGGCGGCGTAGCGCGCGTCGCGCGCGACGGTTTCAAGGCTTTCGCCGCGCTCGGCGGCAAGCCTTGGCGCATCGATATAGAGCGTTTCAAGTGGAATACCGAAACGTGCGGCGATCTCCCCGCAAAATGCGGCGTCGCGGTCTGCCTCCTCGCCCCTGATGCCGTGATGCACGTGTACGGCAAAAACGGGCGGATGCTTTGCCATAAGCGCAAGCAACGCCACCGAATCAGCACCGCCCGAAAGCGCCACCAGGAGGGGAGTGCCTTCGGCAAGTCCCGCCAAAGCGCGCGGATCGCGGCAGGCGAGCGCCTTTCGTTGCTTTTCCTCCATTATGCGTCCTCGCGGTCGGTATCGATGGTGCGGAACTTGGTGTAAGAAGCAAGCCAGCCCATTTTGACGTTACCTGTGCCGCCGTGTCTGTTTTTCTGAATGATGACCTCGGCGATATTGCCCTCCTTTTGGTCGGGATCGCGGGAGGTATTATAATATTCGTCACGGTAAAGGAACATAACGACGTCGGCATCCTGCTCGATCGCGCCCGAGTCACGCAGGTCGGAGAGCTGGGGACGCTTGTCGGTTCTGCCCTCAGGACCACGGGAGAGCTGTGCACAGCAAAGGATCGGCACGTGAAGCTCCTTGGCAAGGAGCTTTAAGCCACGAGAGATCGTGCTGACCTCAAGGGCGCGGTTGTCGTAGTGCTGCTCGCTTTCCATCAGACCAAGGTAGTCAATGACCACAAGTCCGAGGTTTTCTACGCGGCGCAGCTTACCCTTCATGCTCGTGACGGTGATGCCCGAGGTGTCGTCAATGAGAATGTTCGTTGCCGAAAGGCGCGCGGAGGCGTCGGCGATCTTTTCCCAGTCCTGCGGGGCAAGCTGACCCGAGCGCAGACAGTAGCTGTCTACCAGCGCTTCGCTCGCGATCAGACGCGAGGTCAACTGCTCTGCGGACATTTCGAGCGAGAAAATACAGACTGCCTTTCCCGTGGAGAGCGCCACGTTGGAGGCAACGTTCAGGGCAAACGCGGTTTTACCCATACCGGGACGCGCGCCGACCAAAACAAGGTCGGAATTGCCCATTCCGACAAGCAGGCGGTCAATGCCCGAGAAGCCCGTGGGCGTACCCTTTGCCGCGTCCTTATCGGTTTGGAGCGTGTGCAAATTGGAGAGCACGTCGAGCAGCACGTCCCTGATGTGACGGAAGTTACGCGAATCGCGCCCCTCGGCGATCTCCTGCAAACGGCTTTGCGCGAGATCAAGCACCTGCGGCACGCCCTCCTGCTCGGCATAGGCGAGCTCGGAGATCTCGTGGCAGGTTTCAATGATGCGGCGGCGCTCGCTTTCTTCCTTGACGATGCGGGCGTAGTCCGCCACGTTCATGGCACTGGGCGTTGCGTCAAGCAAGGAGCGGATATAGTCCTCGCCTCCCGCTTTTTCGTAAACACCCTTGTGCACCAATGTGTCGATCAGCGTGACGGGGTCGATCTCCTGGCTTGCGTCGAATAACTCGCGCATGGCAAGAAAGATCTCCTTGTGCTCCCTTACGTAGAAATCGTTATGGCTCACCTTGCCCGCTACTTCGTTTAACGAGGCAGGGTCAATGAGGATAGAGCCGAGCAATGCGCGCTCCGCGGAGAGCGAGGCAGGCATTTTGCGCGCGGCGTCAAATTCCGTGCTTGTAAATTCAGCTTGCATCATATTCACCTTATTGGTTGGTTACAACAACGTTGATCTTTCCGATCACGTCGGTATAAAGGCGTACGTCAAGCGCGTAGGTGCCGTATGCCTTGATGGGAGAAGCAAGCGAGATCTTGCGCTTATCTACGGTAATGCCGTGCTCCTTTTCAAGATGCTCGGCGATTTCCTTGGACGTCACCGACCCGTAAAGACGGCTATCTGCACCCGCACCGATCTTGACGGTGACCGTGATGCTCTTCAGCTTTTCACAAATATCCTTGGCGGCGGCGCGCTCCACGTCGATCTTGTGCTGCTTCGATGCTTCCTTGTTCTTCAGCTCGGTGATCGACTGATTGTCAGCGGGGATCGCAAGCTTGCGGGGGAAGAGAAAATTGCGTGCGTATCCGTCGGATACCTCGACCATCTGGTCCTTTTTGCCCTGACCCTTTACGTCGGCAGTTAAAATTACTTTCATATCTGTTGTCCTTTCTTTTACGGATGGTATGCTTTTGTTCAAAGTGTGAATTATGCGCCTTTATGAGCTTCCTCTATTTCGGCGAAGTAGGTGCGGATCGCGCCTCGCAGATCCTCGACCGCGTTTTCGATCGTCACGCCCGAGAGCGCGGCACCCGCGGAGTCAAATCTGCCGCCGCCGCCAAGGCTCTCAAGGATGAGCTGTACGTTGACCGTGCCGTCGGAGCGACCCGAAATATGCACGCAGTTATCCACCGCGATCAGTGCAAAGGAGGCACAAACACCCTTTACCGCAAGCAGGCGGTCTGCTTCCTTTGCGGCGGCAACGCGGTCGTCGGACCCTCTGCCCGTGCCGCGGCTCCAGGTAAGACCCACGGTGTTATTTTCCACCAGCATACAGCCCGAGAAGCTGCGCTCGCAAACGTAGTCTGCGTAATCCTGATGGAAAAAGCTGTTGACGTATTCGGCGTTTGCGCCCTTACCGAAGAGGTAACGCGCGGCATCAAGCGTACGGCTTGCCGTGTTTCTCGTGAAGCCGTTGGTGTCAAGCATGATGCCAGAGAGGATCACGCTCGCTACCTCGTCGGAAACAAGCTGGCTTTGCTCATCCACCGAGCTGTCGCTTTGCTCAAGCATCTCGGTGACCAGCTCCGATGCCGAGGAGGCACCGGGGTCGATATAGTTAACGATCGGCTCGAAATCATATTCGCCCGCTTGACGGTGGTGGTCAATAATGGCGATCTTGCCCGATACTTGTCTGACGCTATCGGCAACCTCGGGGGATTCGATGATGCGGAAGTTGTTGGCGTCGGTGATGATGAGAAGTGTGCCCGAGCGCACAAGGTCAAGACCCTTGTGTCCCGAGATAAACATATCCCTGTAAGCGGGGGTGGAGGAAAGTCGCTCGGTCGCAATGCGGAAGTTGGCGTTGTCAAGGTCCATGATGATCTTGGTGGGAATGCCCGCGAGCAGACCGAACTGCGCAATGCCGATCGAGGAGCCGATCGAGTCAAAGTCGGGGTTCTTGTGACCCATGACGAGCAGGTTATCCGCCTCCGAAATTTTGGTCAGAAGATAGCTTGCTACCACGCGTGATTGCACGCGGGAGCGGCGCTGGAAGGGTCTTGTCTGACCGCCGTAATAACGAATGCCGTCGCGGCGACGGACTGCCACCTGGTCACCGCCACGCTGCAATGCCATGTCAAGCGCGGAGTCCGCTTCCTTTGCGCGCTGTGCCATGGAGGTGTCCGCGCATGAAATGCCTACCGAGACCGTGACGGGAATGGCGTATTCGCCAAGACGGATGGAGCGGATATCGTCAAGCACCTTGGTGAATTTATCCTCCTCGCACGCGCGCAGCATTTCCTGCGAGAAAAGCATGATATAGCGGTCGCGCTCATATTCGCGCAGGTAACCGTTCATGTCGGCTGCCCATTGGGTCAGCACGTCGTCAACCTTACGCGATGCCTCGCGGTAGTTGGCGTGGGTATACTGTGTCAGCTCTTCAAGGTTATCTACGTCGATGTAGGCAACGGCAGGCATGTCGCGATCCATTTTTTCCTTGAGATCGAGCAGCTCGGATACGTCGGTAAAGGTAAGAAGGTAGTGCTGGCGTCCGTTCAGCTCCATATTGTATGCGCGAGCAAGGTAGCGCGAGCCCTCAATGTGCACGACTGCGCCGTCGGCAATGCTTGAAAGCGGTGCTTCCTCAAACTTGGGCGTGACGTCCCCTGCGGCGGTGTTTGCCTCGGCGATCAGCTTGCCGAGCTTTGCACGGGCATCATCTCTTTGTATGCCCGCATCCACGATCTCCTGCAGCGTTGCGCCGCACACGTCGGAAATGGCACCGTGATAAAACGGGTCGTCCGCGCCAAGGATCTTTTGCAGGGCGTTATTGAGCGCACGCACCTTGCCCTGCTCGTCAACGATGGCATAGGGCAGCTTGACGGCGTATTTGAAGGTGTTGTGCATTTTGGTGTTCAGCGTTTCGAAGGTTTCCTGCTCTCCGCGTCGCTTGCGCTCCTTTAGCAAGAACACAAGGCAGGCAAGCGCGCCGATGCCCGCGTAGGTGGACATAAAAATGATCGAGGTGCGGGGCGCCTTGACGGCTTCGGGAAACAGAAAGAGGACCGCAATAAAAACGCCGAAATATAAAAGACCGATCAAAAGCAGTGAAATCAGGGGCACTGCCGAACTGGTGCGATGTTTAAACTCGGATTGCTTTTGCATAACGATGCTCCTTTTGGGATTGGTTTGTGGGATTGGGTTATTTTGATCTTGCCTTCATAATGCTCGCGATCAGCACGTTGATCGCACCGTAAAACGCGGCAAAAACGATACAAAGCGTGGGATCGATCCAAAGCAGGGCGATCAAGGCGAACATAAACAAAAGGGAAAGGCATGAGCGTTGCCCGCGTCTGTGGAAAAGCAGCAGGGCGCCAAGATAAGCAAGGCAGGGCTCGAGAATGAGCGCAATGTTGCTTGCCACTACGCCGACAACGGTTGCCTCCTGCGTGCCTGTAAACAAGGACACGAGATAGGCAAGCAGAAACAGCACCGCCGCAAAAACGCTGATGATCGGGACGACAAGCCTTTGCGGCAAGCGGGGCAAGACACCAAAGCCGATCAGCATTTTGTGCAGAACGAGATTGGTAAAGTAGGCGGTGATCATCGAGAGCACAAGGAAAATCGCGGGCGAGAGATTGACGGTCATGGCGATCGTGTTTTTGAGGTCGATCTCGTCGATCGAGAAAGCAATGCCCGCCTCGGCGTAAAGCGCGGAGGCATCCTTCACCGCCAACAGCAGCTCTTTGTTGAGCACCTCAATGAGATCGTTCAAGAAGCCTTTGTAAAGAAGCCCCAAGGCCGCAAGCGTAACGGTTGCCGCCACAAGCAGGGCGACGGCGATCACACCCGTCACGGCAATATGCGCCTCAATAAAGGGCTTGGCATAGAGCAGCGCGAGAGCGGCGACGATCGCTACGGGCAGGGGGATCAGGGTAAGAAGCGCGTTGATGGGATCACCCTTTACGGCAAAGGCAATGAGGTATGCGGCGATCGGCAAAAGAGCGAGTAATAAATAGAGCTTCTTGTTTTTGACCGATATGATCAGCATCGCGCCGCACGCACCGCCAAAGACGATGCCAAAGAAGGCGGCGGGCAGCATCATCGAGCCGCCAAGCGAAAAAAGAACAAGTGTGGGGATTGCAGGCAGGAACAGTGAGGTCAGCGTACGCGTTTGCAAATAGTAAAAGAAGGCGCACACGGCAATGAAAAGCATGGCAAGCGTTTCGTTTGCACAAAACGGCAGGATCAGTGCCGAGGCGGTAAAGATCGCGGCGGCAACGGCCAGCTTTTCCGTGTCGGGCTGCGTGAAGAGTGTGCGCCATGCGGCATATTCGGTTTTGGTTGGGGTTGCACCGTTCATGGCGAAATCTCCTTTTGGGGCAAATTCATTTATTATATTATAATATTATAGCATACATTTTTCTGTTTGTAAATAGATTCTTTTGATGGAAATGTGAATTTTTCCTGTAAAAACAAAAAATAACCTTTGATGGAAGTGTGTGAAAAAAATAAAAAAATTTTACAAAGCTATTGCAAAATCAAAAAAAATGTGGTATACTACCGATAGTATGATAGCAGTGTGATGGAGCAGGTTGCAAAACCTGCTCCTCTTGTTTGTCAGAAACTGTCACCGAAAAGGCGGCAAATACCACAGGGAGGTAGGCTATGGCAGCTAAAAATATTGCAGGGACGGTATGGGAGCTGATTGCCCCCGTTGCCGAGGAGCTTTCTCTTAGAATCTGGGACGTGGAATTCGTTAAGGAGGGCGCGCGGCGTATTTTACGCGTGACCATCGATAACGATGAGGGCATTACGATCGACGATTGCGAGCGTATGCACCGCGCCATCGACCCGTTGCTTGACGAGGCGGATCCCATTGACACCGCTTACGACCTTGAGGTCAGCTCGCCCGGCATTGAGCGTGAGCTTCGTACCGATATGCACATCGACCTTTCTCTTGGTGAGGTCGTGGAGCTGCGCTTTTTCACCGCCGTTGACGGGCAAAAGAGCAAGCAGGGCATTCTTGCGGGGCGTGAGGGTGATGCCGTTCTTGTCGAGATCGACGGTGAGGTACGCGCTTTCCCGCGAAGCGCCATTGCAAAGCTCTCCACCGTATACGAATTTTAAACAAAATTGATTGAAATTAAACGCACAAAGAATATAAACACGAAAGGATTTAGCCATGAGCACGAAAAGCAGTAAGGAGTCGTTTGTTAACGCACTTGACCTTCTTGAAAAGGAAAAGGGTATTCCGAAGGAGTACATGATCGAGAAAATCGAGGCGGCGCTCGTTTCCGCATACCATAAGGAATACGGCGCAAATGCGACTGTGAGAATCGAGTTTAATCTTGAAAAGGACGACGTTCGCGTGTTCCAGCAAAAAACGGTTGTTGATACCGTTATCGACCCCGAAAACGAGATTTCTCTGACCGATGCAAAGGCACTTAACAAGCGCCACACGCTCGGCAAGCAGATCGAAATTAAGGTCAAGCCCGAGAATTTTCGTCGCCTTTCCGCCGCTGCCGCAAAATCGGTCATCATCCAAAGCATTCGCGAGGGTGAGCGCCGCATTATGCAGGAGGCATACGAAAACCAGCGCGAGGAGATCATCACTGCAACCGTCAGCAAGATCGATCCTGTGAACGGCAACGTCGTGCTTGAAACGGGTACGGGCAGAGCCGTGCTTCTCAAGGGTGAGCAGATCCCCGGCGAGAGCTTTGAGGTTGGCGAGCGCATTAAGGTGTTCGTCATGGAGGTTAACAAGGAGGCGCGCGGTCCGCTTGTGACGCTTTCCCGCTCCCATTCAGGTCTTGTACGTCGCCTCTTTGAGCTTGAGATCCCCGAGATCAGCGACGGTGTTGTCATGATCAAGAGCGTATCCCGCGAGGCGGGCGTGCGCAGCAAGGTTGCCGTTTATTCCCGCGATGAGGACGTTGATCCCGTCGGCGCTTGTATCGGTAACCGTGGCATGCGTATTGATAGCATCGTGCAGGAGCTGTGCGGTGAGAAGATCGACATTATCCCTTACAGCGAAAGCCCCGAGGAGTTCATTGCGGCAGCACTTGCTCCCGCACGCGTTCTTTCGGTTGAGCTGACGGGTGAGCGCGCTTGCCGCGTTAACGTCATGCCCGATCAGCTTTCCCTTGCCATTGGCAGAGAGGGACTTAACGCACGTCTTGCTGCACGCCTTACCGGCTACAAGATCGACATTAAAGCTGAATAAGTGGCATAACGGTGTAAAAAATGGAGCAAAAGACGAAAAAGGTGCCGGAACGGCAGTGCAGTGGCTGTAACGGTCATTTTCCCAAGAAAGAGCTGTTGCGCGTTGTGCGCGGCGCCGACGGGAGCGTATCTCTTGATTTCACCGGCAAAAAGTCGGGGCGCGGTGCTTACATCTGTAAAAATCCCGCGTGCCTGAAAAAGGCGGAGCGCACCAAGCGCATTGCAAGGAGTCTTGATTGCGAGATTCCCGCGGAGGTTTATGCCGCCATGCACGAGGAGCTTGCCGCCTATGACGGAAATTGATAAAAGGGCACTCGGCTATCTTGGGTTTGCCGCGCGTGCACGGTCGCTAACGATCGGTGTGCCGCTGACCCTTGATGCCATGAAAAAGGGCGGTGGGGGTAAGGCTCCCATCGTCGTGATTGAGGCGGCAGACACCTCCGCCAACACGCACAAGCGCGTGAGTGATCGCGTATTATATTATGGTGTTTTTCATCGCCAACTCGAAGTAACGGGTGAGGAGCTTGCCGTGGCGATCGGCAAACGTGGCAGCACGGTCGGTGCTGTCGGCGTTACCGACCCGCATCTTGCCGCCGCGCTCATGGCGCTGTGGCAAGCACAAGAAGAAAAAAGGGACTAACAAACATTTAACACAGGTGTTCCGCACGGACTGCGGAAGCAAGGAGGAAATATGGCATTTAAAGTTGCACAATTGGCAAAGGACCTTGGCATCAAGAGTAAACAGATCCAGGAATTGATGGCACAAAAGGGTCTTGAATGTAAAACGACGCAAAAGGCACTTGACGCAAAGGAATTTGCGATCGTTTTCAATGCCCTCACGCTCGAAAAGCAGATCAAGGGTATTGACGATTATCTGTTTGGGGATACCTATATCCCGTCGGCTGCCGTTAAGGCTGCGAAAAAGGAAGAGGTAAAGGAGGAAGCTCCCGCAGCGCCCGAAAAGGCTCCTGCCGCACCCAAGGCAGAGGTATCGAAGGAGAAGTCTGCCGCACCCGCGGAAAAGAAGAGCGCCCCCGCACCCAAAGAGGAGAAAAAGGTATCCGAGGCGAAGTCCGCGCCGCAGAAGGATGCCGCAAAAGAGCCCGCTGTTTCCAATCCTGCACCTGTTAAGGAAGAAGCACCCGCGCCCAAGGCAGAGCCCCCGAAGGAGGAGCCCAAGCCGCGTACCTATAATATTCCGCAGAATCTGCGCGCAACCATTAACACGCGCCCTGTGGCACCTGCAAATAATTTCGGCAAGCGCGATGGCGCACCTGCGGGCGACCGCGGTATGCAGTCCCGCGCACCGCGTAACGATTTCGGCGCGCAAAGGGGTGACTTTGGCGCACAAAGAGGTGATTTCGGCGCTTCGCAGAAGCAGGATCGCTTCCAGAAGCCGCAGTTTGGTGCGGCACAAAAGCAGGATCGCTTCCAAAAGCCGCAGGGTAACAATCGCCCGAACAACAATATGGGCGGCTTCCGTGACAAGGACGAGGGAGGCGGACGTATCGTGCGCGAGCAGTTCCGCCCGCAGGTCATTACCCGTGCACAGACCCCCAAGGGTACCGAGAATTCCGCAAAATCCCGCAGCACGCGCGTCGTTGATATGCGCGGAACAAGCGTAGACCTTTCAAAATACGACGAGCGTCTTGATACCTTCGTGCCCGATGCCGTACGCGATTCGCGCGGCGGTAACCAGCGCGTTCGCAAGCAGCAGGTCGGCACACACGCCTTTACCGCAGGCAAGAAGGGTGCTAAAAAGCAGCCCTCCGCACCTGCAACCAAGCAGGCGCTCCACGTGCAGCTGCCCGAGGAGATCACCGTTAGCGAATTCGCTTCGCGCATGAAGATCGCACCCGCAGAGGTCGTCAAAAAGCTCATGATGATGGGCATGATGGTGACCCTTAACCAAACCATTGATTTTGATACCGCATTCCTCATTGCCTCCGAGCTTGGCGTTGAGGCGACCAAGGAGGTCGTCGTCAGCATCGAGGAGAAGCTCTTTGACGACAGCGAGGACGCGGCAGAGGATCTCGTGGATCGTGCACCCGTCGTTTGTGTCATGGGTCACGTTGACCACGGTAAGACCTCCTTGCTTGACGCGATCCGTCACACCAACGTCACGGCAGGCGAGGCAGGCGGCATTACCCAGCACATCGGTGCTTACCGCGTGAAGGTAGACGGCAGAGACCTCACCTTCCTTGATACCCCCGGTCACGAGGCGTTTACTGCCATGCGTGCCCGCGGTGCCAAGGCAACCGATGTCGCCATTCTCGTGGTGGCGGCAGATGACGGCATTATGCCCCAGACCGTTGAGGCGATCACCCACGCTAAGGCGGCAGAAATCGATATTATCGTTGCCATTAATAAAATGGATAAGCCCGGCGCCAACCCCGACGCCATCAAGCAGGAGCTCACCAAGTACGACCTCGTGCCCGAGGAATGGGGCGGCGACGTCATTTGTGTGCCGATCTCCGCACTGAAGCGCGAGGGCATTGACACCCTGCTTGAGAACGTCCTTCTCGTGTCCGATATGAAGGAGCTGAAGGCGAATCCCGCAAGACGCGCCAAGGGTATTATCATTGAATCCAAGCTTGACCGCGGCCGCGGTCCCGTTGCCACGGTGCTGGTGCAAAACGGTACGCTCCACAGCGGCGATATCGTGATTGCAGGCACTGCCGTTGGCCGTGTTCGTACGATGTGCGACCATAACGGCAGAACCTTAAAGGAGGCAGGTCCCTCCGTGCCCGTTGAGATCGTCGGTCTTGCCGAGGTTCCCGAGGCAGGTGACGAGTTTGCCGCCGTTGAGGACGAGCGCATGGCAAGAACCCTCGCGGACCAGCGCCGCGACAGGGCAAAGGAGGAGGGCTTCAAGGCAAATGCAAGAGCCAACCTCAACGACCTGTTTGCGCAGATCTCCGAGGGTGTCAAGGAGCTCAATATCATCGTCAAGGCAGACGTGGCAGGCTCCGCCGAGGCAGTCAAGCAGTCGCTTGAAAAGCTCACCAATGAGGAAGTCAAGGTGCGCGTCATTCACGCCGCCGTCGGTGGTATCATCGAGGGTGACGTTATGCTTGCCGCCGCTTCCAACGCGATCATCGTCGGCTTCAACGTGCGTCCCGACAAGGCGGCAATCGACTCCGCCGAGCGCCAGAAGGTAGATATCCGTACCTACCGCATCATTTACGAGTGCATCGAGGAGATCGAGGCGGCAATGAAGGGTATGCTTGCACCCAAGTTCCGCGAGAACGTGCTGGGTCACGCCGAGGTACGTCAGACCATTCACGTCCCCAACGTCGGCTTTATCGCAGGCTCGTACGTGCAGGACGGCAAGATCACGCGTCAGTCGCAGATCCGCGTTGTGCGTGACGGTGTGGTGATCTTTGAGGATAAGATCGCGTCGCTTCGCCGCTTCAAGGATGACGTCAAGGAGGTTGCCGACGGCTACGAGTGCGGTATTGCGCTTGACCGCTTCAACGACATTAAGATCGGCGATATTTTAGAGGCCTTCGTGATGGAGGAGATCGCGCAATAATTTGCGTCAGATCTTTTTCAGCAAAGGAGGTTCAGATGATTTGGGAAAAATCCTGCGGCGCACTTGTGGTGCGCCGCGAGAGAGAAGATTATTATATTTTGATGATACGCCATAAAGCAGGTGGTCACCGCTCCTTCCCCAAGGGACATATGGAACAAGGGGAAACGGAATACGCAACTGCTCTGCGTGAGGTCATGGAGGAAACCTCCTCCCGTATTGCCATCGTGTCGGATTTCAGATCGACCGTGACGTACAGCCCCTCACCCGGTGTGATGAAGGAGGTCGTTTATTTCCTTGCCTTCACTACTGAGGAGAGCATCAAGGCAAGAGAGGGCGAGATCGCAGAGGTCGAATGGGTGCCGATCGATGAGGCAGAATCCTGCCTCACGCACGAAAACGACAAGACCGTTTTCCGCGCCGCAATGGACCGCATGCAGCATTTATCGTGTAAAATCAAATGAAATAGGGGAGAGGGGAACCGCTTTTAAAGGATGGTTCCCCTCTCCCTTGTTTTCGCTTCGCGAAAGCAATTCACACTCCTCTCCCGAAAACTTCGGAGCATGTCGTAATTGATGCTTGCGGTGTGATGTATTGCGCTGCCGTGAGTGTGCCTGATATCCAGAGGTGCATTTTTTTCTTGACTTGCTTTTGGGGTAATGGTATAATGTGCTTGAGGTGAGCTTGTTTTGTTTGAAGAAATTGATGTGAAACACAGATCTGTGATCGTTTTTTTGTTTGCTGCTTTGGCGCTTTTTATATTTGCCGCTGCTTGCGCGTGGTCTGCGAGGTGGAGTGGCGATTGGCTTGGATTGATTTTGGGTGTAATTCTCACGCTTATATCAATTCCGTGCCATATATGCGGTAGTTCTGCAGGGGGTATAGGATACCTTGTTGCTTTTTTTCTCAATACCGTTGGCACGGGCTTTTGTGCCGCAACATATTATCAGGTTAGCGGCGAATCTGCCATGTTGACATATTTCTCGTTAGCAATCTGTCTGCCGCTGGTGATTTTGTTGCTCGTTTGCGTTTTGCTGACTGCTATTCCGAAAAGAAAAAAGCCCATAGTCATTGCGAGCGCGGTAATAGAGCTCGGCTTGTTGATCACTTCGGTCGTACAGTGGGTGCGATTTGGCGGTGAATTTTATGCATTTTCATTTTTTGCGCTGTTGGTCGGCTTGTTTTATACTGTGGTATACGCAATCACGGCAAGCGAAGAGGAGCGGAGTCTGATGCGCGACATTTCTTTTGGAAGCTACGGTACGTACCTGCTTGTCGCGATTGCCGCGCTGGTTGCCACTGCTTGCGTGGTGGGCGATGGCTGTGATTGTGACGGTGATTGCTGTGATTGTGACGGTGATTGCTGCGATTGTAGTGATTTGAACCGTGGCAAGCGTAAGAGTAATAAGCTAAAAAAACAATGACTTACAAAAAGAAAAAGGAGCCCTTTGATAAGGGCTCCTTTTTCTTCTCGTTTATATTGACAAGGAGGGAGTTTGATGCTAAAATAAAAGCGCATAAAAAAAAGGGGGATTGCTCTATGAAGATCATCAAGCAAGGGTTCGTGAGCCCCAAGGCAAAAAACTTTTTCCGATATAACGCGTGGCCGTCCGTGATCACGCTTTGTGACGGCACGCTGCTTGCCGCATGGTCAGGCGAGCGCATGAAGCACGTTTGCCCCTTCGGGCGCGTGATGGCGTCGCGCTCGGTCGACGGTGGCTACACGTGGCTGCCTCCCTACACGATCCAAGATCTCGTGACCGACGACCGTGACGCAGGGCTTTTGCAGGTGGGGGATAAGATTTTGATGACCTCCTTTAACAATAATCGCGAACTGCAAAAGGAATATATGACGCACAAGCGCCACGTTCCAAGCTCGCCCCAAAGGAAAGCGTTTATTTCGGCTTATCTTGATATGATCACCGACGAGGACGAGGCACTGCTCGGTGCCACGCTTGCCGTTTCGAGCGATAATGGGTATACCTTTTCCGCCCCCATTCACTTGCCGCTTACCAATCCGCACGGACCGGCCTTGCTGAAAAGCGGGGAGATCTTAATGGTGGGAAACAAAATTGACGAGCAATGTAGCATTAGTACTACCGTATACGCGACCTTGCTTGACAAGGACTGTACGGTGCTTTGTGAGCCGTGGCTTGTGGCAAACGCGCCGTGTGAGGGTGTGAGCTGGTGCGAGCCCTATGCGAGAGAAATGCCAAACGGTGATATTTTGCTTGCCATTCGCTGTCAGGATCGGGCACGTGACGTGCAAACGCTTTATTTGTGCCGCCCGACCGACGGCGGTCGCACCTTCACGAAAGCCGAGCCGACGGGCTGGGACGGATTTCCCGCGCATATTTTTGTGCATTCCTCGGGCGCGGTGATCATCACATACGGCTGCCGTCATGCACCGACGGGTATTCGCGCAAGGATCAGCTATGATAATGGCTATACCTTTGGCGAGGAGCTCGTGCTGCGCAACGACGGTATCGATTGGGATCTCGGTTATCCTTGTACTGCCGAAAACGAGAAGGGCGAGCTGGTCACGGTCTACTATATGAAGGAAATCGACAGTCTCGACGAGAACCGCATCCAATATACAATTTGGGAGCTTTGAGCAAAAAATATTCAAAAGTGATAGCACAAGACAACCGCATCACCCGCGTTTTCACTCTCCATTGCTGAATTTTTTTGAGGTTTTGGGCGGTGAAGGTGAATTTGTTTTTCGCGGATGCGAAAAACAAAGAGGAAGAGGAGCCCTTTTGCAAAAGGGCTCCTCTTCCTTTTTTATTTTTTTGTTTGGCTTGTGAATTAATCAAAGTATCCTTCCTTGTGCAGCAGCTCCGCGATCAGAACTGCGCCGCCTGCGGCACCGCGCAGGGTGTTGTGCGAAAGACCCACGAACTTGTAGTCGTAAACCGCGTCCTCGCGAAGACGACCGACCGTCACGCCCATGCCGCCGTAAATATCGCGGTCAAGTGCGGCCTGCGGGCGGTTATCCTCCTCAAAGTAGGTGATAAACTGCTCGGGCGCGTGGGGGAGTGCCAGCTCCTGGGGCTTACCCTTAAAGTTCTTCCAAGCGGCAAGAATCTCTTGCTTGGTGGGCTTTTTGCGGAATTTTACAAAGACTGCGGCAGTGTGACCGTCGGTAACAGGTACACGAATGCACTGCGTGGTAATGGTAATACCGTCGCGCTTGACGATCTCACCGTTTTCGACCTTACCCCAAACGCGCAGGGGCTCCTGCTCGCTCTTTTCCTCCTCGCCGCCGATGAAGGGGATCACGTTGTCGATCATCTCGGGCCATTCGTTAAAGGTCTTGCCAGCACCCGAAATTGCCTGATAGGTGGTTGCCACTACCTCATAGGGCTCAAACTCGAGAAGGGCAGTAAGCATGGGAACGTAAGACTGAATAGAGCAGTTGGGCTTGACGGCAACGAAGCCGCGCTTGGTGCCAAGACGCTTTCTTTGCGCCTCAATGACGGCAAGATGCGCGTCGTTGATCTCCGGAATGACCATCGGGACGTCAGGGGTCCAGCGATGTGCGGAGTTGTTGGATACAACGGGGATCTCCGCCTTCGCGTAAGCGTCCTCAAGAGCGCGGATCTCGTCCTTTTTCATATCTACTGCGCAAAAGACCATATCGCAAAGCGCCTTCATCTCGTCGATCTTGGACGCGTCGTGTACGATCATATCTGCGGCGTATGCGGGCATCGGGGTCTTCAGCTTCCAGCGGCTACCTACTGCCTCGCGGTAGGGCTTGCCGGCGGAGCGTGCGGAAGCCGCGAGCGCCGTTACTTCAAAATAGGGGTGATTGTCAAGCAGCGTCAGAAAGCGCTGACCTACCATGCCTGTGGCGCCGATCACGCCAACCTTGCGTTTTGCCATGAGTATTCTCCTTTTAAACCGTGAAATAATGTAAAAATTTTAGCATAATTAAAAGCGAAAATCAAGTGCTTTTAAAAAAATAATTGTAAAATAATAATGTATTATTTTTCATGGAGCTGGCGGTAAAGCTCGTTTTTCGCAATTCCTCTGTCGCGTGCCGCCGCCTTCATTGCATCCATACGCGGCATACCCTGCTCCTCATAATATGCAACGTGCAGGGCGGGAGTGCGCGTCAGTAGCTCCTGCGTTACGTCGTTTTTCGATACCGTTGGCGCCTGATTACCGCCAAGCACCAGCACATATTCGCCGCGCGGCTCGACCTTTTTATAGTGTGCCACGGCACCGCCAAGCGTTGTGCGCAGGATCTCCTCGTTTTTCTTCGTCAGCTCACGGCAAAGGGCAATGGGGCGCTCCTCGCCAAACGCGGTAGCAAATTCATCGAGGGTATCCTTAAGGCGGTGCGGTGCCTCGTGGAAGATCATGGTACGCGTTTCGTTGGTAAGCGAGGCAAGATGCTCCCGACGTGCCTTTTTCTCGCGCGGCAAAAATCCCTCAAAGGCAAAGCGCGCGGTGGGCAGACCCGAAAGGGCAAGTGCGGTAATGCCCGCACAGCAGCCGGGTACCGAGGTCACGGGTATACCGCGCTCGGCGCAAAGCGCCACGAGATCCTCACCGGGGTCACTGATCGCGGGCGTGCCCGCGTCGGTCACGAGCGCACAGCTCTCGCCGCCCAGCAAACGCTCGGCAATGACGGGGCCGCGCTCGCGGCGATTATGGTCGTGGTAGGAAACGAGAGGGCGCGAAATGCCGAGAATTAAGAGGAGCTTTGCCGTGTTGCGCGTGTCCTCCGCGGCAATAAAATCGACCTCGGCAAGGACCTTTTTTGCACGGTCAGACAGATCAGCAAGATTGCCGATCGGTGTCGCGACGAGATAGAGCGTGCCTCCTACAATGCGGTTTTTTTCTTGTGCTTCGTTGATCATAATATCCTTTCCGTCGGCGGTTGTGGCGGAATGCGCCGCACCGACATAGAATGGGTGTGAGAAACGTAAAGGGGGAAACAGCGCTTGGCAATTAAAATATACATCGACCAAGGACACAATTCCGTCAAACCCAACGCGGGGGCGGAGGGAAACGGTCTTCGTGAGCAAAATATCGTGTATCGCATCGGGCAGGAGCTTGCCACGCTTTTGCGGCAAAGCGGGAACTATGACGTGCGGCTCTCGCGCCCCACGCCCGAAACGCAGATCGGCACCTCCAACGCAAGCAGCCTGCGCTTACGGGTGGCGGACGCGAACGAGTGGGGGGCAGATTGGTATATCAGCCTGCACACCAACGCCTCGGAGCTCTCTGCCGCTACGGGTAGCGAGGCATTCGTTTTTTCGCTCGGCACGCCTGCCGCGGCACTCGCTACGGATATACTTGCCTCCCTGCAGGAAGCGACGGGGCTACGCAATCGCGGCGTGTTTTCGCGCCCCTCGCTTTACGTGCTAAAGCGCACAGCAATGCCTGCGGTTCTCGTGGAGCTCGGCTTCATTACCAATGAGCGCGATGCGCGCTTGATGAATGAGAGCCCCCAGCTGTTTGCAAGAGGACTGTATAACGGCATTGTCGCTTATACGGGGCTTGCGTGAGGCGTAGCCGCGTGAAAACAGCTTAAAAGCTGCCGTTGTTGTAAATTTCCTGCGCTTTTTCGGAAAGCGCTTTTTGGGGCTTCCCATCCTCGCTTTGGTCGTGCAAAAACAGGGGCGGGAGCAAAGAAAGTCCCTCGGCGGCGCCCTTTTTCGCCTCGGTCAGGACCATGGCGGGCGGTGCGTTTTGGTGGTCGTGCACAAAGATCATGCGCTTGGGCGCAAGACCGCTTTTTTCAAGTGCTGAAAAGAGGGAGGAAAGGCGATCGGGGCGGTATACGCTATAAAACAGACCGCCGTATCTTAAGAGTCTTGCCGCCGCCGCGGCAAATTCGGCAATGCCGCCGTCGGTTTCGTGCCTTGCGGTCTGCTTTGCCGCGTGGGGCGAGGCAAAGCCGCTATCGGTGCGCATATAGGGCGGATTGGCAAACACGGCACCCACCTCGCCGCCAATATCGGCGGCAGTAAGGTCGCGCGCATCACCCGATAGCACCGTGATCTTTTCCTCTAACTCATTGAGCTTCACGTTGCGCGTTGCGAGCTCGGCGATCTCCTTTTGCAGTTCCACTGCCGAAATATGAGAAAACTTACCCCGTGTGGCGGCTAAAAGCGAAATAATGCCACCGCCGCACCCAAGCTCCACCGCGCGCTCGCGCGCCGCGGGGCGCATAAACGCAAACAGCAAAAACGCGTCGGTGCCAAAGGCAAGCGTGCCCTTTCGCCCGATCAGCTTCAGCTGCTCGTTGACCTCGTCAATGTGTTCACCCTCAAGCAGGGGGATCTCTTTTGACATAATGTATCCTTTCGGTTTCATGTAAAAAGGGTGTTGCAAGTTGTTTGCAACACCCTTTTTATGTTTGTTCATTACTCTGCCTGGGGTGCGCCCACGGGGCAAGCGCCTTCACAAGCGCCGCACTCAATGCACAGATCAGCATCGATCTCGTACTTGTCGTCGCCTTCCTTGATTGCTTCAACGGGGCATTCCTCAACGCAAGCGCCGCAGGAAATGCAAGCATCGGTAATCTTGTATGCCATGATAAGACCTCCGTAAATTTATTGTGTGTTTAATTGTAGCATATTTTTTGAAAAATGCAATAGATTTCGCAAAAAAAATTAAGATTTTGCGAATTTTGGCGAGAAAAAACGCGCAAAAAGAGGGAATTGCGTTAAGAATTGGTTGCCTTGGGAGAATTGGGAACAACGATCTCCACGTTATCGCGATGGTAGGTCTTGGGTGCTTCGTTCTCCTCGGCACTGTCAAGTCTTACCTTGACCGTTCCCGCAATGGGCGTATTATCGACCACGGTGCCCACACCGTCGGGGGTTTTGACACGCGTGTGCTTGGAGGGGGTGAGTGCCGCCTCTGCCGCGTAGCTTTCCTGCTCGTAGCGCAGGCAGCAAATAAGGCGTCCGCAGCAGCCCGAGGTCTTTGAGGTGTTGATCGCAAGACCCTGCTCCTTTGCCATTTTCACCGATACCTGCCCGAAATCCGAGAGGAAGGTGGTACAGCAAAAGGGTCTGCCGCAAAGACCAAGACCGCCAATGAGGCGTGCCTCGTCGCGGATACCGATCTGACGAAGCTCAATTCTCGTGCGGAACACGCCCGCAAGATCGCGGACAAGATCGCGGAAATCAACGCGACCCTCCGAGGTGAAATAAAACAGAAGCTTGGAATTGTCAAAGGTGTACTGCGCGTCAACCAGCTTCATATCAAGCTTGTGCGCGGCAATTTTTTCGGCACAAAGGCAGAGCGCCTCCTTTTCCTTTTGGCGGTTGCTCGCATTGTGCGCAATGTCCTCCTCGCTTGCGCGGCGCAGGACTGCGCGCAGGGGCTGAACAATATCCTTTTGTGCCATCTTGCGGTTGAGCATCACGACCTCGCCGAACTCGGGTCCGCGCGCGGTGTCAACAATGGCTGCCTCACCGATCTTGAAGCGGTGCTCATTGGGCGCAAAGAAATAGACCTTGCCCGCTTGTCTGAAGCGCACGCCCACGACCTCCACCGTCTTGCCGTTTGGCGCGGGGAAGCCCGTCGGGATATCCTCGATCAGATATGCGGCGGTGGCAATATCAACCTCAAACTCCTTGGTGTCCACTACGACCTCTCGCTTTTTTTGCGACTGGGTCTGATCGGTCGAGAAAAGTGTGGTGGGGAACAGGACCTCGTCGCCAAGCTCCTTTTGCAGGGGCTTTACGGGTGCTTGTGCCTGTGCCTCGCGGCGCGGCTCTCTTTGGTCGGGTGCGCCGTGACGGCGGTCGCCGTAGCGGTGCTTTTTGCCGTTCCCTTGGCTTTTCTGCTCGTTTTTCGCTTGCTGCTCGACCTTGGGCGCTACCACCTTTGGGGTCTGCTGTTCCTTGTTTTCGTTGGTGCGGTCGCGGTGATTGTTGTGTCTGCGTCCGCGCTTATGGCGCTTTCCGTGAGCCTGCCCTGCGGCATTTTCCGCACCCTTTGCGGGGTTATCTTGTTGTTTTTGAGGCTGCTGCGGCTTTTGAGGCTGCTGTGGCTTTTGGGGCTGATTGGGCTTTTGCGCGTTGTCGGCCTTGGGGGCGGGGCGCGCCTCGCCCGGTACAACGAAATTGCCGGGGCGAACCGAAATGCGCGGCTCGTTGCCGTTAAATTGCTTTTGATTATTTTTCATAATTTACTCCGTTTTTTTGTGCCTTGTCAGGATAAAAGGCGCACAAGAAGATGTGTGAGGGTAAGATTCACGTTTGCGTTCGCGTAGAGTGCATCGATCGCTTCCTCGATGGCACGCACGAAAGAAAAGAGCTTGCGGGCTGTCAAGCGGTCGGTAAGAGTCAGTGCTTCCTCCTGATCGGTGAAGAAAAGTAAGGGCGCCTGCTCCCTTTTTGAGAGAAGAATAAGATCACGCATTGCCACTAAAAGCTGGGAAAATATCGCCTTCAGCTCCTCGCGATTCTGACCTGCCTTTTGCAGGGCAAGAAAAAGCTGCTCGCCCGTGTTTGATGCCCACAGCGCGTCGATAATCCCCTTGACGGTGCGGCGGCGCTCAATTTGCGGCAAGCGCTTTTGCGGGTCAAGTAGGAGAAGTGCCGTGCCGATCTTGCCGTTTGCCAATAGCAAAAGCTCCTCAAATTCCTCGGGGCTTTTGTCTGCAAGCGCGGCGGCTCCTGCCCGTTTTGCTTCGGGATCTGTTTGAAGATAGTCGCGAAGCACCTGCTTTTCAATCGGCTGCATACGGAAAACGGGCGCGCGTGAGCGCACGGTTTCAAGAAGTGCGCTTGCGTCCTCCGTCAGCAGTAAAAACAAGACGAAGGAGGGTGGCTCCTCAAGCGTTAAGAGAAAGGCGTTTTGTGCCTGCTCGGTCATGGTATGCGCATCCTCAATGATATAGACCTTCACGTCAAGGTCGTTGGGGACTGCGGCAATATCCGCACGCATGGCGCGCACGGTGTCAACACCCATCGTCGCACGGTCCTCGTCGCGCGCAACGGTGATAATGTCAGGACACGCGCCCGTGTCGATCTTGCGGCAGAATTTGCACGTGCCGCAGGGGACGGTGGTGTGCCCATCACCCTTCGAGAGACAAGCCGCCGCTTTGGCGATCTCGCGAGCAAGGGTGTGCTTGCCGCTGCCACGCGGACCCTCGATAATATAAGCGTGAGAAAAGGAGCCGTCCGAAAATTCGGTGCCAAGACGGTGGCGGAGCGCATCGTTTCCGACCAAACGATCAAAATACCGTGTCATACAGCAGCCTCCCTCATAATATATTATCTCAAAATATTATTATAACAGAAACACTCCACGGTGTCAATCCCGTAATTTTGGTAACTTTTCAGTCAAGCGTGCTTGTTGCTTGCGTTGGTGTGATGTTACACTCGGCGTTTTGCAAGAAATTCGTGCCGCGAAAAATTGTTTTTTGAAATTTTTGAATGAAGCGAGATCGTTTGCATAACATATTTAAGAATGCAAATTGACAAAGGGAGGTGATCCTTTGAATGGATGCAGCTTGGCACCGTATTTGTTCCATCAGGGCACCAATTACCGTGCATACGATTATCTCGGTGTGCATCGCGCGGAGGATGGCTACGTATTCCGTGTTTGGGCGCCGCACGCGAGCGCGGCTTTTGTGGTCGGTGATTTTAACGCGTGGGGGGAAACGCACCCCATGCGCCGCATTAGCGAAGGGGGAATATTTGAGGGATGCGTCAGTGTCGACGTGTTTGGCGAGGGGAGCCTTTACAAATTTAAGCTGAAAACGCCGCACGGCGATCGCTTTAAGGCAGACCCCTATGGCAGAGCCATGCAAAAGCCGCCCGAAACCGCCTCGATTTATAGGGACACCGCAGGGTACGTGTGGCGCGATGCCTCGTGGCTTGCCTACCGTCGGCGTGAGACAAAAAAGCCTCTCGCGAGTCGCCCCTTAAACATTTACGAGCTACATCTCGGCTCGTGGCGAAGGCGCGAGGACGGCACATATCTTACCTACACCGAGATCGCCCCCCGTCTTGCTTCCTACGTCAAGCAAATGGGTTACACGCACGTGGAGCTGCTACCGGTGATGGAGCACCCCTTTGACGGCTCGTGGGGCTATCAGATGTCGGGGTATTTTGCCCCCACCTCTCGCTTTGGCTCCCCCCGCGATTTTATGGCGTTTGTTGATACCCTGCACGAGGCGGGCGTGGGCGTGATCCTTGACTGGGTGCCCGCGCATTTCCCGAAGGACGCACACGGGCTTTTTGAGTTTGACGGCGAGCCGCTTTACGAATATCAGGGCGCCGATCGTATGGAGCATTACGGCTGGGGCACGCGCTGCTTTGATGTGGGGCGCGAGGAGGTGCAGAGCTTTCTTGTGTCAAGCGCGGATTATTGGGCGCGTTATTACCACGTGGACGGTCTTCGCGTGGATGCCGTTGCCGCCATGCTTTATCTTGACTACGACCGTGCCCCAGGCGAGTGGGTGCCGAACGTCTATGGAGATAACCGCTCGCTTGAGGCGATCTCGTTTTTCAGAAAGCTGAACGGTCACATGAAGGGGGCACACCCCGACGTTTTGATGATCGCGGAGGAATCGACCGCGTTTGGCAACCTCACGACCTTTGAAAACGGCGGTCTTGGCTTTGATCTCAAGTGGAATATGGGCTGGATGAACGATACGCTCGCTTATATCGAAAGCGATCCCATATACCGCAAATACGAGCACGGCAAGCTGACCTTTTCACTGACCTACGCCTTTAGCGAGCATTATTTACTCCCCATCTCCCATGACGAGGTGGTGCACGGCAAGCGCACACTGCTTGACCGCAACCCGGGGGAGTACACCCAAAAATTTGCGGGCGCGCGCGCCGCACTTGCGTATATGATGACGCACCCGGGCAAGAAGCTGCTTTTTATGGGCTGTGAGATCGGGCAGTTTTGTGAGTGGGACGAGAAAAAATCGGTCGAGTGGTTCTTGCTTGATTACCCGATGCACGCGGCATATCAGCGCTACGTGGCGGCGCTCAACCGCCTGTATCTTGCCACCCCCGCCCTTTTTGAGCAGGACGGCGGCTGGGAGGGCTTTCAGTGGATCGATGCCGATAACGCCGAGCAGAGCGTGATTTCCTACCGCCGCATTGACAAAAAGGGAAGAGAGGTCGCGGTGCTGATCAATTTCACGCCCGTTTTGCGCGAGGGCTTTCGTGTGGGTCTGCCCGTGCGCGGCGTGTGGCGCGAGGCGCTGAACAGTGATGCCGCGGAATTTGGCGGTGCGGGGACCTTAAACGGCGAGGTGCGCACCGAGGACATTCAAATGCACGGTATGCCGCAGTCAGCGACACTCACACTTCCGCCACTTGGCGCTGTGATCCTTACCTTGAAGAGAAAATACGGCAAACGGCAAAAGAGATAATTGGTATTTTTGTGTATCGTATCACGTATATTTTGACAATAACAATGATTGGAGGATTAGCATGTTTAAGAAAAAAGAATGCGTTGCCATGCTGCTTGCGGGTGGGCAGGGCAGTCGCCTTTATGCCCTGACGGACAAGACCGCAAAGCCCGCCGTCAATTTCGGCGGCAAGTACCGCATCATTGATTTTACGCTCTCGAACTGCGTGCATTCGGGACTTGATACCGTCGGGGTCCTAACGCAGTATCAGCCGCTCGTATTAAATGAATATATCGGCACGGGTCTGCCGTGGGATCTTGACCGCAGCTACGGCGGCGTGAAGATCCTGCCCCCCTATCAGGGCAAGCGAGGTGCCGATTGGTATCGCGGCACCGCCAACGCCATTTATCAGAACATGCAGTTTATCGCGCGCTACGACGCCGATTACGTGCTCATTTTATCGGGCGACCATATTTACCGTATGGATTACGGTAAAATGCTTGCCGCACATAAGGCAAGCGGCGCCGCTTGCACCATTGCCGTCATTGACGTGCCGCTGAAGGAGGCGTCGCGCTTCGGTATCATGAGCACGACGGAGGATGGCAGGATCTATCAATTCACGGAAAAGCCGAAGAAGCCCGACAGCACGAAGGCATCCATGGGCATTTATATCTTTACACGCGAGAAGCTTTTTGAATATCTCATTGCCGATGAGGCGGATAAGAGCTCGCAAAACGATTTCGGCAAAAATGTGATTCCCGCCATGCTCGCGGCAGGTGAGAAGATGATGGCGTACCCCTTCGTCGGCTACTGGAAGGACGTTGGCACCATTGATTCGCTTTGGGAGGCGAACATGGATCTCCTTGGCGAAAATCCGAGTCTGCAGCTCGGCACGGGCGCTACGCGCGTGCTGTCAAGGCACGAGAACGCGCCGCCGCAATACGTAGGTCCTGACGCGGTGGTGGAAAACGCCTCGATCACCGAGGGGTGCGAGATTCTCGGCACGGTGAAAAACTCGGTGCTCGGCGAGAACGTGCGCGTGCTTGAGGGCGCTGTGGTGGAGGACTCCGTCCTGATGGGTGACGTCACCGTGCAGGCGGGCGCGAGGGTTTGTTATTCGATGATCGACCGCAATGTTCAAATTTCAAAAAATGCCACGGTCGGCAAGCCGCGCGGCGAGGCAAAGGGCATCACCGTGATCGGAGAGGGCGTTACCGTCGGCGAGAGAGAAGCGATCGAGGATGGCGAGATCGTTTCGGATAAGGGAGGTGTTAAGCAATGACGGCGGCAGGCATTATTTTTTCCAACATTCACGATTCTGCGATCCCCGAGCTTACGGTTCAGCGCACGATGGCAAGCATTCCCTTTGCGGGTCGTTATCGCCTGATCGACTTCGCGCTTTCCAATATGGTCAATTCGGGCATTACCAAGGTCGGTGTCATTACGCACTATAATTATCAGTCGTAGCTTGTCCATATCGGCAACGGTAAGGACTGGGACCTTGCGCGCCGCGCGGGCGGCATTAAGATCCTGCCCCCCTTTATTACCGCTTACGATAACGCGGTGGCGGGGCGCGTTTACTCTACACGCCTTGAGGCGCTGATGGGCGTGATGAATTTTATCGACCGCTCTACCGAGGACGTGTTGGTGCTTTCTGACAGTGATGCCATTTGCAACGTCGATCTTTCGCTCGCGCTTGAGGCACACGAGAAGCGCCGTGCCGATTTTACGCTCGTGACCGCGTCGGTGAATACCGCCATGCAAGCGCTTGATTCGCACGCCGAAATTCCCGTGGTGAACGGCGAGGGAAGATTGGTTGATATTGCCGAGTACAGCGGGCAGACGGGCGACGTGCGGGTGTGTGCCGATATATGGATCGCCAATCGCACGTATTTAAAGCGCGTCGTGCAGGATGCGATCTCGCACGGGCAAAAGAGCTTTTATAAGGACGTTATTTTGCGCAATCTCACAAGAGATCGCTTTTTCGCATACCATTATGACGGATTTTTTGCGCGCATCAACTCGCTTGAGAGCTATTTCAGCTGCTCCATGCGCTTGCTTGACCACGACGCGCGTGTGGGACTCTTTTACCGCCGCGGTCTGCCGATCTACACCAAGGTGCGTAATTCAAGTCCGACGCGCTACACACAGGGCGCAAGGGTCAAGGGGTCTATGATCGCGGACGGGTGCGTCGTTGAGGGCGTGGTTGAAAACTCCATCATCTTCCGCGGTGTCAAGATCGGAAAGGGCACTGTGATAAAAAATTGTATTTTGATGCAGGATACCTTGGTGGGCGAAAACGCGCGTCTTTCGTGCGTGATCACCGATAAAAACGTGGTGATCAAGGACGGTCGCGAGCTTTGCGGTCACACCACCATGCCGTTTTATATCGGCAAGGGCATTATGGTTTAAAAAGGAGACGGTATGAAAAAAATATTATTCGTGGGTGCTGAGGTCATGCCCTTTGCCGCCACGGGCGGTCTTGGCGACGTGATGGGGTCACTGCCCGCGGCGCTTGCCAAGGCGGGTGAGGTTGACGTGCGTGTCATCATGCCGCTTTACGGGCAGGTTTCTCACACGTGGCGCCAAAAAATGAAGGACGAGGCGGTCTTTACCGTAAAGCTTGCGTGGCGAGAGCTTTACTGCGGCATCAAGTCCCTGAAGCAGGGGGGCGTGACGTACTATTTTATTGATAACGAGTATTACTTCAAGCGCGATCGGCTTTACGGCGAGCTTGACGACGGCGAGCGCTTTGCGTATTTTTGCATGGCGGTGCTGGAGGCGATCGAGCGGCTTGATTTTTACCCCGACGTGCTGCACGCGCACGATTGGCAGGCGGCACTTTCCGTGGTGTATTTGAAGGAGCTTTACCGTGGCAAGACGGCATATCGGGATATACGTACCGTTTTCACGATCCATAATATCGAGTATCAGGGACAGTATCATTTCGGGATTCTCGGTGACGTGTTCGCGCTTGGTATGGAGCAATACGGGCTGATGGATTTCGACGGCTCGATCAATCTGATGAAGGCGGCAATCACTTGTGCCGACACCGTCAGCACCGTCAGCCCCCGCTATGCCGAGGAGATCTGTACCGCCGAATACGGCAAGCGCCTTGACGGTATTTTGCGCGATCACGCCCACAAGCTTTGCGGCATCTTAAACGGTATTGATTATCAATATTATAACCCCGCAAGCGACAGCACGATCCCCGTGCCGTACAGCTGGCGGACAAGAGAAAAAAAGTCTGGGAACAAGAGCTCGCTGCAGGAGGCGCTTTCCTTGCCCGTGCGGCGCGACGTGCCCCTTTTAGCCGTCGTTTCGCGCCTTGCCGCGCACAAGGGCTTTGATATTATGACAAGGATGCTTGACGGGCTTCTTGCGGAAAATGACGTGCAGCTCGTGGTGCTCGGCTGCGGCGAGGCGTGCTTTGAGCATTATTTTACCGAGCTTTCGCACCGCTTTCCCGACAAGGTGCGCGCCATGATGAAATACGACCGTGATATTGCCAAGCAGATCTACGCGGCGGCGGATATTTTCCTCATGCCCTCAAGGACCGAGCCCTGCGGGCTCTCGCAAATGATCGCCTCGCGCTATGGCGCCATTCCCGTGGTGCGTGAAACGGGCGGACTTTTCGACTCGATCAAGGGATATTGGGAAAAGGACGGCAAGATCCATGGCAACGGCTTTACCTTTGCGGGTTACACCGCCGATGAGCTTTTTGAGCGTACGTGTGCTGCGATCTCGCTTTGGAGAAATGAGGAAAAGCGCCACGCGCTGATCGGCAAGATCATGCGTACCGACTTTTCATGGGACGCATCGGCGAGAAAATATCTTGCCATGTATGAAAATTTAAAATAACCAACGATCAAAGGAGCGTAATCAATGAACTATACCCCCAACACAACGGAAGTAAAAAGAAATATCGAGGAAAAGCTTGCGCGCCATTTCGGTTGCGTGCCGAGCGAGGCAACAAAGGAGCAGCTTTACAAGGCGGCGGCGCTGACCGTCAAGGATATTCTCACGGAAAAGCGCGGCGAGTTTAAGCAAAAGGTCAACAGGCTCGGCGCAAAGCGCGTGTATTATATGTGCATGGAGTTTTTGCTCGGCAGGTCGCTCAAAACCAATCTTGGCAACCTCGGCTTGCAGGATACCTACCGTCGCGCCGTCAAAGCCTTTGGCTTTGACCTTGACGAGCTTTACGAATGTGAGCCCGACGCGGGACTTGGCAACGGCGGTCTTGGCAGACTTGCCGCTTGTTTTATGGATTCTTTGTCCTCGCTTGATTATCCCGCCACGGGCTTTTCGCTGTGCTACGAGTACGGGCTTTTCAAGCAAATGATCGTTGACGGTATGCAGGTGGAGCTGCCCGACGTGTGGCTCCCCGGCGGCGAGGTCTGGCTCGTGCCGCGCACCGATCGCACCTACACCGTGCACTTTGGCGGCCGCGTGAGGGAGGAGTGGCGAGGCGGCAGACTTGAGATCGTGTACGAGGGCGGCGAGGATATTGAGGCAGTGCCCTATGATATGATGATCTCGGGTGCTGACAGCGAGGCGGTTTCCCAGCTTCGCCTCTGGCGCGCGCGCAATATTGCCAATTTTAATATGGGTCTTTTCTCGCAGGGACAGTACACGCGCGCGCTTGAGGACAGCAACAACGCGGAGATCATCTCCAAGGTCCTTTACCCCTCCGATAATCACACCGAGGGCAAGCTCCTGCGCCTTTCCCAGCAGTATTTTTTGGTGTCCGCCTCCTGCCAGAGCATCATTCGCGATCATATGGCGGTTTACGGCACGCTTGATAATCTGCCCGAGAAGGTGGCGGTGCACATCAACGATACGCACCCCGCACTTTGTATTCCCGAGCTGATGCGTATTTTGATCGACGATTATTATTTTTCGTGGGATAAGGCGTGGGATATCGTCACGCGCACGGTATCATATACCAACCATACCGTCATGCCCGAGGCGCTTGAAACATGGAACGAGGATCTGTTTGCCTTAAAGCTTCCGCGTATTCACATGATTGTTAAGGAGATCAACGAGCGCTTCTGCCGCGAGGCGTGGGAGTTGTATCCCGGTAATTGGAATCGCATCTCCGCGATGAGCATTATTGCTTACGGTCAGGTGCGTATGGCAAATCTTGCCGTGGTCGGCTCGCACACCGTCAACGGTGTGTCAAAGCTCCATTCCGATATTTTGGTGAACACCGTATTCAAGGATTTTTACCGTATGTATCAGGGGCGCTTTGATAACGTCACCAACGGCATCGCGCATCGCAGATGGCTTGTGTATTCAAACCCCTCGCTTGCCGCACTGCTCGACGAGTGCATCGGTCCCGATTACCGCAAGGAGCCCGAGCGGCTTGCCGACTTTATGAAATATGCCGAGGATGCCGCCGTTTTGCAGGCGCTTCGCGACATCAAGCATGGCAACAAGAAAAAATTTGCCGCGTACCTTTTTGAGAAATGCGGCAAAAAGCTGGATACGCATTCGCTTTTTGACGTACAGATCAAGCGTCTGCACGAATACAAGCGCCAGCTCCTAAACGCCCTGCACGTCATCGGACTTTATCTTGATCTGAAGGAAAATCCAAATCTCGATATGTATCCGCAGACCTTCATTTTCGGTGCCAAGGCGGCGCCCGGCTACGCCATGGCAAAGCGCATCATCAAGCTGCTTTGCATGATCGAAAAGGACATCGAGCAAAATCCGCGCATTGCCGAAAAGCTGCGTGTGGTATTCCTTGAGGATTACAACGTCAGCACCGCCGAGATCCTTATTCCCTCTGCCGAGATCAGTGAGCAGATCTCCATGGCAGGCAAGGAGGCAAGCGGCACGGGCTGTATGAAGCTGATGATCAACGGTGCCATCACCATCGGTACGCTTGACGGCGCGAACGTGGAGATGCAGGCGGCGGCAGGCAAGGAGAATATGTTCATTTTCGGGCTCACTGCCGCCGAGGTCGCGGAGCTTTGGCAAAAGGGCTATACCTCCGCGCTGTATTACGCGAATAACGAGCGCCTTGCGCGCATCGTCAATTACCTGAACGTCGGCTTCGCGGGGGAGAATTTCTCGGATATTGCAAGCTATCTGCTGGCGGGTCAGGGTGTGGCAGACCCCTATCTTTGCCTTGCCGATTTCGAGTCCTACAGAAAAGCGCACGTGGCGGCACTTGAGGCATATCACGATAAGTCGCGCTGGAACCGTATGTCGCTTTGTAACATCGCCGCCGCAGGTCACTTTGCCGCTGACCGCAGTATCAACGAGTATGCAGAGCGTATATGGGGAATTGAGCGCCTGACGGGTAAGAAATAATGGTTTTTCACAATTTGCCGGCACCGTCGGCACCTACCCTCAAGCGGACGGTAAATGGCAAGGATGTGACCGAACGGGGCGCGTTTTATTGCCGTGACACCTTGGTGCTCACGGCAAGCGTTCCGCGCGCGGGCGGCTTTCTCGGCGTGGTCTTGCGCATCGCGCGCGACGGTGAGCAGGATAAGGATATGCCGTTTTCCTTTTATGATACAAGGGGCGGTGTTGACCGTTATCGCCTCACCCTTTCTCTTGCCGCGCTCTGTGCGCCCGAGTCACACGGGCTTTTTTATTACGAGGTGCTTTTTCTGCGCGGTGCCGATACCCTGTTCACAAGCACGGCGGATAACGTGAATTTTACGCTTTTCCCCCACACGTCCGGTCGTTTTCGCTTACTTGTGTCAGAAAATGATTATGATACGCCCCTTTGGTTTCGCGGTCGAGTGATGTATCACATCTTTGTTGATCGCTTTGCGCCCCGCGGCGGCAAGCGCCGCGAGGGTGACGTTTACCACGAACATTGGCATGAGGAGCTCCTGCAGTTTGGCGCTTACCCCGGCGCGCCCGTTGCCAACAACGAGTTTTTCGGCGGGACACTATGGGGCATCATTGATAAGCTCGATTATTTGAAGTCGCTTGGCGTGGGAGTTTTGTATTTAAGCCCCATCTTTCGCGCCGCCTCCAATCACAAGTACGATACGGGCGATTACGAAACGGTTGATGAGCAGCTTGGCGGCGAGGAGGCACTGCACGCGCTCCTTGTGGAGTGTCGCCGCCGCGATATTGGCGTGATGCTTGACGGTGTGTTTAACCACACGGGCGACGACAGCCGCTATTTCAACAAACGAGGCAGCTACAACACGGAGGGAGCGTACTCCTCCTTAACCTCGCCCTATGCAAAATGGTACAATTTCACAGAATTTCCCGATTCATACGAGGCTTGGTGGGGTATTGAGATAATGCCCCGACTCCAACACTCAAACCCCGAATGCAGACACTATTTCACCGCAAAGGACGGCATAGTTGAAAAATGGCACAAACGCGGTGCAGACGGATGGCGACTGGACGTTGCTGCAGATTTGGGACATTCACCGGAATTTAATCATAA
>JAZOSR010000064.1:0-13256 GCA_045657225.1 Eubacteriales bacterium
GTCTACACCCCCGAGATCAGAAGATGCCGTACCAACCACATCATCACGGGTCTTCCGGACGCTTACGGCCGCGGTCGTATCATCGGTGACTACCGCCGTGCCGCTCTTTACGGCATTGACCGCCTCATCGAGGACAAGAACGCACAAAAGGATTCCACCCCCGACACGTTGACCGCAGAGGTCATTCGTGACCGCGAGGAGCTCTCCGAGCAGATCCGCGCGCTTGAAATGATCAAGAAGATGGCTGAAAGCTACGGCTGCGATATTTCGAAGCCCGCTTCGAGCTTTAAGGAAGCCGTTCAGGCAACCTACTTTGCTTACCTTGCGGCTGTTAAGGAGCAAAACGGTGCGGCAATGTCGCTTGGCAGAACCTCCACCTTCCTTGATATCTACGCTACCCGCGATATCGCAAACGGCGTGATCACCGAGGAAGAGGCACAGGAGATCATCGACCACTTCGTCATGAAGCTTCGTATGGTCTGCTTTGCCAGAACGCCCGAGTACAACGCCCTCTTTGCAGGCGACCCCACCTGGGTTACCGAGGCAATCGGCGGTGTTGGCGTGGACGGCAGACACATGGTCACCAAGACCTCCTTCCGTTTCCTCAACACCCTCAATAACATCGGCGCCGCTCCCGAACCCAACCTCACGGTTCTCTGGTCCACAAGACTCCCCGAGGGCTTCAAGCGCTTCTGCGCCAAGGTTTCGATCGAGCACCACGCCGTTCAGTACGAGAACGACGACCTGATGCGTCCCATTCACGGTGACGACTACGGCATCGCTTGCTGCGTATCCTCGATGAAGATCGGTAAGGAAATGCAGTTCTTCGGCGCACGCGCCAACCTTGCAAAGTGCCTGCTTTACGCCATCAACGGCGGTGTGGACGAGATGTCCGGCGCGCAGGTCGCTCCCAAGTTCCAGCCCATCACCTCCGAGTACCTTGACTTTGACGAGGTCATGGAGAAGTACAAGGCAATGATGGAATGGCTTGCAGGCGCTTACGTCAACGCCCTCAACGCTATTCACTACATGCACGATAAGTACTGCTACGAGCGCGCACAGATGGCATTCCACGACAAGGAGGTCCGCCGCTGGTTCGCAACCGGTATCGCAGGCTTCTCCGTTGTTGCTGACTCCCTTTCCGCTATCAAGTACGCAAAGGTTAAGGTCATTCGTAACGAGCAGGGCATTGCCACCGGCTTTGAGACCGAGGGCGACTTCCCCAAGTACGGCAACGACGACGACCGCGTAGACAATCTTGCAAAAGAGGTTCTTCGCCTGTTCATCACCTACCTGCGTAAGCAGCACACCTACCGCAACGGTATTGCTACCACCTCGATCCTCACCATCACCTCTAACGTTACCTACGGTAAGAACACCGGCGCTACCCCCGACGGCAGAAAGTGCGGCGAGGCATTCGCTCCCGGTGCAAACCCCATGCATGGCAGAGATGAGAACGGTGCAGTTGCATCGCTTGCTTCCGTTGCCAAGATCCCGTTCCTTGATTCTCAGGACGGTATTTCCAACACCTTCACCATCGTTCCCTCCGCACTCGGCAAGACCGAGGAGGAGCGCGAGAATAACCTTATGGCTCTGCTTGACGGTTATATTCAGAAGGGCGGCTTCCACCTCAACGTCAACGTATTTGACCGCGAGCTGCTGCTTGACGCACAGAAGCACCCCGAGCTTTATCCTCAGCTGACGATCCGCGTTTCCGGCTACGCCGTTAACTTTATCAAGCTGACCAAGGCACAGCAGGACGAGGTTATTTCGAGAACCTTCCACGGCTCGATCTAAAATGACGGGACACATTCATTCAATTGAAACGTTTGGCACGGTAGACGGCCCCGGCGTTCGCTTTGTGGTGTTCTTTGAGGGCTGCCCCATGCGCTGCCTTTACTGCCACAATCCCGATACCTGGGCATCGGATGCAGGTGAGCCGTATACCGCCGAACAATTGATTGCCAAATTTAAGCGGAACCGCTCGTTTTACCAAACGGGCGGTATCACCGCCACGGGCGGCGAGCCGATGATGCAGCTTGAGTTTCTTACCGAGCTGTTTGAATTGGCAAAAAAAGAGGGCGTTCACACCTGCCTTGATACGTCGGGCGTGACCTTTCAGCCGCACAGCCAAGCATTCCTTGAAAAGCTTGACCGCCTGCTTGCCGTAACCGATCTCGTCATGCTTGACATCAAGCACATGAACGAGGACAAGCACCGCGAGCTGACGGGACATACCAACAAGCAGATTTTGGCTTTTGCCGAATACCTGAATGAAAAGGGCGTCCCTATGCGCATTCGCCACGTGATCGTGCCGGGTTATACCGACAGCCGCGAGGAGCAGCTTGCGCTCGGCGCATTCCTGAAGAGCTTTTCTAATATTGAAAAAATTGAAACCCTGCCCTACCACACGCTTGGCAAAGCCAAGTATGAAAACCTCGGCATCCCCTATCCGCTCGGCGACACGCCGCAGCTGACGGGCAAGGACGCCGCCGCGGCGCTTGCCGTGATCAACGAGGGTATGGCGTAACAAAAAAGCACTTGCCGACGCAAGTGCTTTTTTCATTATTTTTTGCAGTGTGTTTTTGATCTGTGCAAAATGAAGTTCACCCATCAACGGCGCATGCTATTGATCATATCCCCCATAGCGTGCGCGGTTTTTGCCGATTTTTTGACAAATTTTTTCGTTTCCTTCTTGCCGCCGACCACCATGCCGACGGTGCCGCCAACTACCATACCCGCGATCAGACCTGCCGCCGTCATTGCCGCCTTATTCATATACCGTTCCCCCTCTTTTTTTGTTTGAAAAGCGTCGCTTTTCTTCACCTTTAGTTTGTGTCGCCGTGAAAACTTTATGCAAAAACTCTTATCTAAAAGAGGCAAAATTTGTAAAAACGGCGTGCAACGTATTGCAATCCTTTGAAAAACGCGTTATAATAATATGGTAATAAAAAAAGGAGTGACGCAATGGAGCAAATTTATACCATACCCGTCAACGAAGCCTTTGACGCCTCGGCGGCAGATCACAGCTGCGGCTGTCCGATGTGCGCGCTTTACAGAAAATTTGAGGAAAATGAGCTTGACCTCATTCTCGGTGCCTCGATGATGGAGCCGGACGTGCGCATTCAAACAAACAAGGAGGGCTTTTGCCGCACCCACTACGACATGATGTTTGTGCGCAAAAACCGTCTTGGAATGGCGCTGACGCTCGAAAGCCACCTCAAGGAGCTGGCAGATGACCTTTCAACCGGCTTTTTCTCGGCGCTTTTAAACAGGCAAGACAAAAAGCCCGCCAAGCGCATCGGCGCGCTTGAGGAATCCTGCTACGTGTGCCGCCGCATCGACTTTCATTTTCAGCACATGGCAGAAACCGTGGTTTATCTTTATGAATCAAACGAAAATTTTGTCAAGAAAATGGAGGCACAGCCCTATTATTGCTTGCCCCACACGCGCCTGCTACTCGAAAAGGGTGCCTTGCGCTTTAGCAAAAAGCAATTGGGTGAATACACCGACACCGTGACAAAGGTGGTAAAAAACTATCTTGCGACCCTGACGGACGATATCAGCTGGTTTTGCAAGAAATTTGACTATCGCTACGACGCGGAGCCTTGGAAAAACTCCAAGGACAGCGTAGAACGTGCTATAAAATTTTTGCGTGCCGACCTACACGGCGCGCCCGATAAAAAATAAAAAGGACGGAGTTTATGATGAAATTCACAAATGACCAACTGAAAATGTTTGTTACCGGTGCCGCCTCTATCAAGGAGGAGGACGGTTACCTTTCCTTCCACCGTTTTTCGGATAAGCAGACCGCATATTACCACGACACCAATTCCGATTTTTACGGCAAGTCCTTTGCCACCTCGGGCGTGCGCATTTCGATGACGACCGATGCTGACGAGATCACCTTTTCGTTTCGCACCAAGAAGGCATCCAGCAGACATTTTTACTTTGTTGATATGTGTGTTGACGGCGTTCTGGTCGCACACGAGGGCAAGACCGACGTCGTTGACGACGCGGGCACTATGACCTTTTCTTTGCCCGAGGGCACGCACCTCGTTGAGCTTTATATGCCCAACCTTTATTCCCTGCAGATCAAGGACATGGAGCTGATCGGCGCCACCAAGGCAGAGACCGTGAGAAAGAAGTACCGCATGCTCGCGTTCGGCGATTCGATCACGCAGGGCTACGACGCGCTCTTCTCCTCGCTGTCTTACGCCAATATTACGGCTGACCTCTTGAACGCCACCCTCGTTGACCAGGCAATCGGCGGCGAGGTCTTCAATCCCGGCATTATTGACGGTGAGATTGACTTTGACCCCGACTTTATCACCGTTGCCTACGGCACAAACGATTTCAGCAAATCCACACGCGAGGTCATGGAGCGCGACGCGGGCGAGTTTTACCGCCGTCTGCGCGAGGCGTTCCCCAACGCCAAGATCTTTGCCATGATGCCCATTTGGCGCAAGGATACCGAGGATAAGGTTCGCGTGCTCGGCACGTTTGAGGAGGCAAAAGCCATCGTTCGCGCGGCAGCCGAGGCACAACCGAATACCGTGGTCATTGATTGCGACGGATTCGTGCCGCACCTTTCCGACTTCTTCTCGGATCTTCGTCTGCACCCCAACGACATCGGCTTTAAGTTCTACGGCGAAGCGCTTGCGCGCACCATTAAGCCGCTCCTGTAAGATATGGCAGGAAAATACGGAAGCATGATCGACCTGCTGGGGATGCAGAAGACCTTTATTCTGAACCATCTTGGCGCAGGCGATACCGCCGTTGACTTTACCATGGGTAACGGTCACGACACGGCGTTTTTATCAAAAACCGTAGGGGACGGTGGCAGGGTTTTTGCCTTTGACGTGCAAAAGCAGGCGCTTGAATCCACCGCGCTGACCCTGAAAAACGAAGGCTGCCCCGAAAACTATACGCTGATCCTTGACTCACACCATAACGTTAAAAAGTACGTAGAGGGTCCGATCAAGGCGGGAATGTTCAATCTCGGATATTTGCCGGGGAGCGACAAGAGCGTTACCACCATGCGAGAAACCACTATGCCCGCCATTGAGGCGGCGGTGGAGCTCCTTGACCACGGCGGCGTGCTGCTTGTCGCGGTCTACCCCGGTCACGCCGAGGGCGAGGCGGAAGGCAAAATGGTGCTTGACTATTTCGCCACGCTTGACCGTCACGTCATTTGCTGCACACTCATTCGCATCCTCAACTCTCCCACCTCTCCGTTTTTTGTGGTAGTGGAAAAGAAATAAGTAACCGCAAAGGAGAATTACCATGCCATTGGTAGATATGTCGGTTGAACGACTGAAATCCTATGAGGGCAAAAACCCCCGCCCCGCCGATTTTGACGAGTTCTGGGACAGATCCCTTGCCGAGCTTGACGCCATTGATCCGCAAGCCACCTTCACACCCGTTCCCTTCGCCTGCTCGGTGATGGAATGCTTTGACCTGCATTTCACCTCCACCAAGGGCGCGCGCATCTATGCGCACTTTGCCCGCCCAAAGCATTTTGAGGGCAAGATCCCCGCAGTCCTTCTGTTCCACGGTCTTTCGGGAAATTGCGGTAGCTGGTCAGACCTTATCCGATACGTTGCGCAAGGATTTGCGGTCGCTTTCTTAGATAGCCGCGGACAAGGCGGCCTTTCCGAGGACGTGGGCGGCGTTGCGGGTACGACCTACACGCACCCCTTTATCCGCGGTATAGACGGACCTCCCGAGGGACTTTTGATACGCGACCTCTTCCTTGATACCGCTATGCTTGCCCGCATTGTGATGGGTCTTGACTACGTGGACGAAACACGCGTGGGCACAAGAGGCGGCTCTCAGGGCGGCGCTCGTGCTGGCAGGCCTTGAAAACGCCTCCGTGCTCTTTCCGATCATCTCCGCGGGAACAATCCTTGCCTCCCTTCTTTGCGGCAAATTATTGTTTCGGGAAAAGCTTAAATGCAATCATTATCTTGCCATTATAGCAGGTATTGCCGCCGTGGTGCTTTTAAATTTATAAAGCAAGGGAGCTTTCACGGTCACACAGCTCCACACATTTTCACCTTCACTCTTCGTTTACCACAAACATTCTATAGAAAAGCGCCTATGAAAACTTGACTTTTTGAAGGTCATATTTTACAATAAAATAAGAAATGACGGTATCGCAAGACAAGGAGATCACATGATGCTGAAAAGCTTGATCAAAACGCACAGCGGCAAGCCCACCCTGTTTATTGAGGGTAAACCTGTGCCCACCATGGCGTACACGACCTATTTTGAGGAGCGCGCCTGCTACGGTGATTTTATCCGCGCGGGCTACCGTATTTTCTTTGTGAACGTGTCCTTCGCCTCCTTGCCGATCAATAGCGCCGTCACAGGCTTTGCGCCCTTCCGCGCGGGCGTGTTTGACACGAGAGATAAGCCCGATTATACCGAATTTGAGAAGGCGGTGCGCGGCATTCTTCACGAATGCCCCAACGCCTATATTTTCCCGCGCGTGCACGTCAGCATGCCGCGTTGGTGGGTAAACGAGCACCCAAATGACGTGGTTGACACCAAAAAGGGCGGACAGCGCGAGATCTTATTTTCCGAGGCGTTTCGACGCGACGGCGCGGCACTGCTCACCGAGCTGGTGGAGCACGTGAAGACAAGCGACTACGCCCCCCGCATTGCGGGCTGGCAGCTTTGCGCGGGACAAACGCAGGAGTGGTTTCATCACGACCTTTTCGGCAGTCTTTGCCCCGCGGCAGAACCGTTTTACCGCGCGTGGGCAAAAGAAACCTATGGCGAAGAGAACGCCATACTCCCCACAGCCGAGGAATTTGACGGCGACGAGCACGATATTATAACAAGCGAAAACGCGAAGCGTTATGCCGCATTTTGCAATATCGGCACCGCCAAGACCCTGCTTGCCTTTGCCAATGCCGTAAAGGAAACAACCGATCATAGCCAGGTGGTCGGCGCATTTTACGGCTACTCCTTTGAGCTTGGCTCCTCGCTTTGGGGCACGCTCGCGCTCCGCGAGGTGATCGACTCCCCCCTCATTGATTTTTATTCCTCCCCAAACGCCTACACCTACGGGCGGCGCCTCGGCATTGACTGGGCTGACATGATGCCCATCGACTCCCTAAAGCGTCGGGGAAAGCTTGCTTTTATTGAATGCGACATTCGCACACACCTCACGAAAAGCGTGCAAGAATCGCGCCCCGGCGTCATTGAGGATGGCATTTATCCCATGACCGAGGGCGGCAAGCCGACCGTGTGGTCAGGTCCCGCCACCGCCGCACTTTCGGTGGAAGCGCTCCGCAAGTCGTTTGCCCACCAGATCACGCGCGGCTCTGGCATCTGGTGGTTTGATATGTGGGGCGGCTGGTATCGCGACGATATGCTAATGGCAGAATTATCGCGGATGCACGAAATATATGCCATGACGGTGCAAAAAACCGCGCCTATCCTTCCCGCCGAGGTCGTGTTTTTTGCCGACGAGCGCGCACTGCTGAAAACGCGCCCCTCAGCCCCCATCTCGCTTGCCACCAAGCACACGCGCATGATCATGAGCAGCACGGGCGTGCCCTTTGACCTTTACATGGTCGAGGATGCCGAAGCGATCCTCAAAAATTACAAAGCCGCCGTCTTCCCCGCCGCTACGCCGTCGGTGGCGGCAAAGCGCGCCATGGCGCTATGTGAGGAATACGGCATTCCCTACCTCACGGCAAGTCCCGAGCGCACCGAACCAAGCATCGGGGAGATCTTTGCCTTTTATAAAAGCGCGGGCGTTCACACCTATATCGACACGGACGACGTTATTTACGTCGGCGGCGGCTTTCTTGGCATTCACGCCAAAACGGGTGGCGAAAAGACGGTTCACCTCCCGCAAACCTACCGTATAAAAACGATTCTTGGCGCCCCACTTATTAACACGGTGAGCAACATTCTCACACTCACGCTCGACGAATTTGAAACGGTGCTCTTCTCGATCACGCCGCAATGAAAGAAGCACCCTGCCACGTAAAGGCAGGGTGCTTCTTGCTATGACTGCAAGACCGATCTTCTATACGCTCCCGGACTCATGCCCGCGTAGCGCTTGAAAAAGGCATGAAAATAATACTCGTTGCCGAAATTCATTCTTTCGCTGATTTCACAAAGCGAGAGCGTGGAGTCGGCAAGCAGCCGCTCAATATGAAAGCAGCGCTCCCGACGGATATATTCCGCAACCGCCATTCCTGTCTCGGTCAAAAAAATGCGCGTTAATTGCTTAGTTCCAAGATAGCAATAGCGTGCAACATCTGTCACCCTCAAAGCCGTCTCAATATTATCCTTAATATATTGCACGGCAAGCAGATACCGCAGATCCTGTCCCCGCTCCTGTGCGACGGCTTCCTCCTTCATACCACATGCACGAAGGATGCGCACCACAATCTCAAAAACGCCCATCTCCACTAAGGGCAACGACAGCGACAAGCGCCTTTCATGCTCAGCAGCAACATGAGCGAGCGTGTCTCTTACACGCGCATCAACCAAGAACAGCCTCTCGTGCGTGACTGTTTCGGCAAGTGAGCGTCCCTCTATCTCAAAGGTGATTGAAAATTTTGAAGCGGCGGGCGCACTCTCAAGCACACGGTGCGCCACACGCGGCGGTATCAGTAAAGCTTCTCCCCGATCAACGTGATAAATCTTACCTGATACCACATAGGTCTGATGTCCGTTTTCCACAATGTGTATCTCAAAGCCGTTGTGATGGTGGCTCTTGCCGCTAATGATTTTTGCATCACTCTCGACGGATAAATACTTTAAATAGCACTGCTTGATGCCGATTTTTGCCAAAGTATCCTCTCTGCTTACCTGTTGCTTGTAAAGAATTTTCATACCGTCACCCCCAATTGAGTATAGCATATTTTTCAAGGCATGGCAACAAAATGTCCCAAAATCATAAAAATTTGTCCTTCGCGCACATTGCACATTACCACCATAATTGTTATAATGATAGCATCAAGCAAAAAGGAGCTTTGCTATGGAAATCTTCACCACCATGATCACACCCTTCAAAAAGGACGGCAGCGTCGATCTTGAAACCGCCACAAAATACGTTGATTGGTACTTTGAAAACGGTATTGACGGCATCTTTGCCGTTTGTCAATCAAGCGAGATCTTTTATCTCACCCTTGAGGAGCGCGTGGCGCTCAACCGCGCGGTATACACGCGCGCCAAGGCGCTTGAAAAGCAGCATAACAGACCCTTTACCGTCGTGTCCTCGGGTCACATCAGCGACACCATCGAGGATCAGGCAAAGGAGCTGAACGCCATATGGGAATCGGGCACCGATTGCCTCATTCTCATCACCAACCGTCTTGACCCCCAAAACGAGGGGGACGACGTTTTTCTTGCCAATGCCGAGCGCCTGCTTGCCATGCTCCCCGATGACGTGAAGCTCGGCTTTTACGAGTGCCCCTACCCCTACAAGCGCCTGGTCACGCCAAAAATTCTTGATTGGTGCGTGAAAACGGGTAAATTCTATTACATGAAGGACACCTACTGTGATGCCGCCGTGATCGCTTCACGCTGCAAGCAGCTAAAGGGCAGTCGCTTCAAGCTCCTCAATGCCAACTGCCAAACGCTGCTTGAAAGCATGCAAAACGGCGCACAGGGCTATTGCGGTATCATGTGCAACTTCCACCCCGCACTTTACGCTTGGCTTGGCAAAAATTTTGACAAGGAGCCCGAAAAGGCGGCGCTCGTGCAGTCCTTTATCGGCTCGCTCGGCTTCACCGAGGCGGGACTTCCCTACCCCCTCACCGCCAAATATCACATGGGGCTTTGCGGCATACCGACCGAAAATATCGCGCGCTGCCGCAAAAACGAGGAAATGACCGACTATGCACGTGACTGTATTCGTCAAATGAAGCTGGCAAGCGACTACCTTGAAGGTCTATTGTAAGGAGAGCTATATGAAAGGCATCAATACCTGGAGCTATCACCCCTACCGCCCGTTTCTCACGGACGTGGGCGATATTTATATTTGTCGCATCGCCCCCGACACTCAAAGCATTCACCTTGAATGGCTACCCATTAGCAACGTTTCCTATACCATTTTCTACCGAAAACGCAACGAGGGTGATTTTATCAAATATGCCGCCACAACCGAAACGACTTGCGATATTGAGGGGCTTTCACCCGATACCGATTACGAATTTTACGTAGAGGCAAACGGCAAAAAGAGCCGCGTACGCCTCGCGCGCTGCGGCGCGTGCGTTGGCACGGTCGTTAATTATCTGCACCCCGAGGATGCGGCGTACGCCTTTTCGGGTCAGTTCCTTTGCTCCCCCTCGCTCGTCCGTCACCCCGACGGCTTCCTGCTTGCCTCCATGGACCTGTTCGCGGGCGGACATCCGCAAAATCTCACGCTCATTTTCCGCTCGGATGACGAGGGCGAAACGTGGCACTACCAAAGCGAGCTGATGCCCTGCTTTTGGGGAAAAATGTTCATCCACCGCGGCGAGCTTTACATGCTCGCCTGCTCCACCGAATACGGCGACCTCTTGATTGGCAGATCGGCCGACGGTGGTAAAACGTTCTCGGCGCCCGTGTCGCTCCTTCGCGGCTCCAATGGCAAAAACGGCAATGCGGGTGTGCACAAAAATCCGCAAAATATGATCTGCCACAACGGCCGTCTTTACGGCACGCTGGAGTGGGGCACGTGGCAAAACAAGACCTATTATCACGCTGTAATGGTCATGTCCTGCGACGAAAATGCCGATCTGCTTGATCCCGAAAGCTGGCACTTTACGCCCCCCGTTACCCATGATCCCACGTGGGAGGGGGTCGCCACCGTCGGCAAGATCAAGGGGAATCTTGAGGGCACGCTCGCCGTAGCTCCCGACGGGCAGCTTTATAACCTCATGCGCTATCAAGTGGAGGAAAAAAAGATCCTCGTTTACCGCGTAGAAAACGATCCCGACCTGCCGCTTGCTTACTCGCACGCCATCGATTTTGCGGGCAACCTCTCCAAATTTATGGTCAAGAAAGACGCGGCAAGCAACTATTACTACACCATCATCTGCCGCCGCCTTGACGATCCCGTTACCGAGCGCAATCTGCTTTCCCTAATGCGCTCTCGCGACACGCGCGAGTGGGAGCTTGTCGCCGATCTTCAGGACTACCGCGACAGCGACCCCCAAAAAATCGGCTTCCAGTACGTTGATTTTGAGATTGAGGGAGAGGATATGATTTATCTTTGCCGCACCGCCATGAACGGCGCCGACTCCTTTCACAACTCAAATTACCAGACCTTTCATAGAATCAAGCACTTCAGAAATCTATAAAACAAGGGCACACGGTGCGAAAAACGCACCGTGTGCTCTGCCTTTACGTATCAAATACCGTATCGGTAATCTCACTTTGATGGCAAAGCGTAAAGGCAAAGCTTTTACCGAGCTTGGAGGTGTCGCAAAGGAAATATTGCTTCTTGGCACGCGAAAGCATCACGCGCCTGAGCGAAATTTCCTCCTCTGAGGCATCGTTGATCTCACCGTTATCCGTCAAGCCCTGCGCCGAGAAAAAAAGTGCATCGGCATTTACACGGCGAATAAAATCCTCGGCAAAAGCACCGACGAAGCAGTCGTGCTTCGGCAAAAGCGTCCCGCCCGTGCAAACGACGCGCACGGTGCTGTCCTTTAGCTCCTCGCAAACGCGCAGATTGTTGGTCACGACCACCAGTCCCTCGCGCTCCCTCAAATGCTTGCACATACGCTCAACGGTCGAGGAGGAATCCATGATAATGGTAGAGTTATCCGCAACCAGCGCCGCCGCCTTTGCGGCAATCTGCTCCTTTTTGGCGGCGTTTTCGCCGTAGCGGAGCGTGATCGGCACCGAATCCTTTTGGTATTCTCTTGCCACCACGCCGCCGTACACCGCGCTGACACACCCAAGCTCCTCTAATTTCTGCACGTCACGCCGCACGGTCGCCTCGCTGGTATAGACCGCGGCGGCAAGCTCCGCGATCGAGGAAAAATGCCGCTCGCCGACATATTCAAGTATGTGCTTTTGCCGTTTTGTCAGTTCCATAGTTACCTCGTGAAAAAGTTCTTTCATTTTGGGACACATTTTTCAATTTTCTCTCCATATATTGATTTTTGTGCCCATTTGTTATATACTCTATGTGTTATGATAACATCAATTCCAAAAAAATGCAAGAACTTTTTCAAAAAGGAGATTTTAACATGGCAATTATTACGATCGTAGGCGCGGGCATGATGGGCCCGGCGCTCGCATTCCCCGCACGCGAAAACGGCAACGAGGTCCGTCTTGTCGGCACGCATCTTGACCGCGAGATCATTGATGCCTGCAAAAAGACCGATCAGCACCCTAAATTCAACAAAAAATTCCCCGCAGGTCTTTCCTATTATCAGATCGAGGAGCTTCAAACGGCACTTGACGGCGCTGACATGGTCATTGGCGGCGTATCGAGCTTTGGCGTTGACTGGTTTGGCGATTTCGTGCTTCCCAAGGTTGCGGAAAAGACCCCCGTCCTTAGCGTCACCAAGGGTCTTGTGGACACTGCCGACGGCAAGCTGCTCACCTACCCCGACGTGTGGGAAATGAAAATGAAGGAAATGGGTCTTACGCGCTCCATTAACGCCATCGGCGGTCCCTGCACCAGCTATGAGCTTGTCGCACACGACCAGACCGAGGTTTCCTTCTGCGGTAAGGATATTGAAACTCTTAAGTACATGAAGTCCCTTATGCAGACCGACTACTATCACATCAGCCCCTCCACCGACGTCGTTGGCATTGAGAGTGCCGTGGCACTCAAGAACGGCTACGCGCTCGGCATCGCCCTCACGATCGGTCTTAACCAAAAGGCATTTGGTCTTGACAGCGAGCTGCACTTCAACTCCCAGGCAGCCGTCTTTGGTCAGGCAGTTAAGGAAATGTACCGTCTGCTCGCTTACCAGGGTGCCGCTACGCTTGAAAATATGAGCGTTGGCTACGGCGACCTGTACGTTACGGTCTACGGCGGCAGAACCCGTCTTGTTGGCATTCTGCTCGGCCGCGGTCTTAACATTGACGAGGCAAAGGCAGAACTGAACGGCGTAACGCTTGAGTCCCTCGTCGTTGCAGAGCGCGTGGCAAGAGCCGTTCGCGTTGCCGCAAAGAACGGCAAGCTTGACCTTGCGGACTTCCCGCTTCTCATGCACGTTGACGAGATCATCATCGGCAAGCAGCCCGTCAATATGCCTTGGGAGGACTTCACCTTTGAGGTG
>JAZOSR010000065.1:0-3198 GCA_045657225.1 Eubacteriales bacterium
ATAAGGCATAAATATCTGGCACGCCACACCGTACACACACATGAGAAGAAGCGTGAGGTACAGTGAGGGGTTTCCCTTCACCACGTGGGGGCGAAAGCCGTAAAAAATGTCCTTCAATGTGCCGTTTTTGACAAGTGCTTCGCTATCCTTTACCATAAAAATGCCAAGCACGCCGCAAAGCGAGATCACCACGCCAAGCAAAAGGAAGAGTAATCGATAACCAATACCCTCCACAAGCATACCGAAGCCGCCCGCCACGATCAGCATGGCAACGAGCGGTAGGATCGAAAGCACGCCCTCTACCCTGCCGCGATAGGATTCTCGCGTGTTATCGGTCACCCATGCGTTAAAGGCGGCGTCGTTGGCGGTCGAGCCAAAAAGCGTCATCACGCAGTCGCCGACCACCGCAAGCGTGAGTGTCACGGTAATCGCCCTTGTCATTTCGAGGCCGAAAAGCGAAGCGACACCCGCGGGGTCAAGCATACCGAAAAGCGCCACCGTCACACCCCATATCGCGTACCCCCAGGAAATAAAGGCACGGCGATTCGCGAGCTTATCGGAAAGCGCGCCCGCCACAAGGGTCGTCAGGGTCGCGGCAACGCCCGAAAGCTGCACCATTAAGGTAATGGCATCAAGATTGGGCGCAATGCTCTCAAAAACAAACAGATTAAAATACATATTTTCAACCGACCACGCGATCTGCCCCACCAAGCCGAAGAGCAAAAGCACGCGCCAATTTCGTTTTCCAAACCGTTCCATAAAATCCTCCATTTTATCATATAAAAGCCGCCTGCGACCGATGCCGCAGGCGTGCTTTATTTATCCAAGTACATATCTTTCCACAAGCGGCGACGTATCGTCGGGTCCCGTTGCGATACAGCAAACAAGCGCTCCGCCCTCAACGCCGTAGAAGCCGTAGATGCACTGCAAGCCCATAAGACTACCAATCGGATAGTATTCCTCTACCGTCGACGATTCACTCACGTGAATGCGATGAATGGTATTACCCGAGTTGAAATACAAGTATCCACCGTACACGATAAGACCCGAATAGCAATCGGCATAACGCCTATTCGTGCCGGCAAGCCAACCCTCACCGCGAATGTCAAGAAGCTCCGACATCGCCGCAGGGTCACTGCCCGCATAAATATAGCCGAGAACGTTATTTTCCGTAGAGCTCACCGTACAGTAATAGGTGCTCTCGTACTTTGCGATCGGTGCTTTCGTGAGGTGCCAAGCCGCCGCGTCAAAGCGCGTGCTGTCAGCAACCTCCGCCGCAGACCAATCTCTGTGGCGCTTGGCTTCATCACGGTCTGCATCAATGGCTACAATGCCATTGTTGCTTTGCAGAAAATAGCGGTAGGAAATGCTGTTCGGCAGGCTTCCGCCATCGTCCCACGTGAGATCCACGTGGTACCACGCACCGTCAAGCTTTACCATATTCCACGCGTGCATCATCGCATCGCTCGTCACGGGGATCGTTTCGATGCCAAGTCGCTCCGCGGCGGCAATAAGCCCTAACATATACGCCTGACAAACGCCGGTTTTTTGTGCAAAGAAGGTGTATGCGTCACGGATCGTCAGACTGTGATCGTAGGTGTAATTCAGCACGAAATAGTCGTGCAGATAAAGCAGCTTGTCAAAATCCGATCCCGTCGGTGCGCCCGCCACGATCTCACCGAGTGCCGCCTCGTAGGTCACACGCATATTTGCCACCTCGGCAGGGGTCTTGGTGTAGGTCGGCTTAATGCCCATTACGTCATCGCCCCTCGTCTGGATCGCATACCCCGACCCCACGTAAAAAAGCTCGGGCGAGGAATAAACGATGTCTGCCACAGCAGCCGCAAGCGACTCGCGTGTCGGTACGATGGTAGAAAGATCAATGCTCTCGCTCATATTGAGCATACCGTTATAGATCGCCGTACGCAGCTGCTCATCAACGGGAGCAGTAGGATCGTAATCACCGTAATTGCCACCCGTATCAGCAGGAGGCAGCACAGGACCGCCCGCAGGACCGCCTTCCGTAGGACCACCCGCAGGACCGCCCGAGGCACCGCCGCCCGTTAAGGTAGCCTGCAGATCCTTGATCGAGGCAACCATTCCCGCGGCAATATCGGTAAGCGAGGTCATTTTTTCATAACGCCAAAGGCAAAAGACCAGCATTATCAAAAGTAGCACAACTGCTACGATTCTCAAGAAAAACTCTCTCATGTTATCTCCCTCTCAAAAACGGAGCTTTAAATGTCAAATTAAAGAAAATCCTCTTCGGTCGCTTCCTCATCGCGCGGGACCTCGCGGCGTGCGGAGGGCGCACCTGCACTCTCCTCGTCACGTCTGCCGCCAAGCACGCTGCGCACGCGCAGCTCTGCCTCCTCGCACTCCTCCTCGTCAAAAAGCTCCTCGTCATCAAGCTCCTCGTCGTCAAGGGCGGGCTTTGTGCTGTTTTTCACGTATTCCTTTGTGAGAAGCACTGCGGCACCCACCGCACCCTCTGCGGCGGCAAGGGCAAGAATTGCCTGCCAAACGCTCTTTTTACGCACCGCAAGAACGATAAAGGTAATGCAAAGCGAAAGCGCCGAAAGCACTGCCGAGATACCTAATATCTCTCTTAATCTTCTCTTTTCCATATTTGATATCCTCCTTTTGGGATATAACTTACAGACAATTATGCCTGCTTGGCGTTCATTTTCAGGTATGCGTTGATAAAGCCGTCAATGTTGCCGTCCATCACAGAGTCAATGTTGCCGTTTTCGTGGCCCGTGCGGGTATCCTTTGCGAGCGTGTAGGGCATAAAGACGTAGGAACGGATCTGGCTGCCCCACTCGATGTTCACCTTGTTGCCCTGGATCTCCTCAATGGTGTCAAGGCGCTCACGAAGCTTGATCTCCATGAGCTTTGCTTTGAGCATCTTCATCGCCGTTTCCTTGTTTTGCAGCTGCGAGCGCTCGGTCTGACAACCGACCACAATGCCCGTGGGCTTGTGGAGAATGCGGATCGCGGAGTCGGTCTTGTTGATGTGCTGACCGCCCGCACCGCTCGAACGGTGCGCCGGGATCTCGAGATCCTCGTCGCGCAATACGACTGCATCCACATCCTCAAACTCGGGCATGACCTCGATCGATGCGAACGAAGTCTGACGTCTGCCGTTGGCATCGAAGGGAGAGACGCGCACCAAGCGGTGTACGCCGTTCTCGCTCT
>JAZOSR010000066.1:0-8803 GCA_045657225.1 Eubacteriales bacterium
CTTCAATGCTGTCGATCTCGCCAAGCTCACCGCCTTTTGCCTTTGCGATCAGGTCACGCAAAACGGGATTGTAGCGATACATAAACCCGATTTGGAAGACCCTACCCCATGCCTTCACCGCACCGATCAGCGCCTCAAACGCCGCGGGGTCAATACCACCGGGCTTTTCCATATACACGTGCTTGCCGTGCTCAATCGCCGCCTTTGCATATTCGGTAAGCTGTAGCTCCTCGGTCTCCACGATCACCGCTTCGATCTCGGGGTCGGCAAGGATCTCCTCAAAGGACATCTCACGGCACCCGAAAAGCCACGGCACGCGCTTGGTGGCAGCCGCCTCCTCGCCCTCGGGCAGGTGATAGCCGACGATCTCGAACACGTCGGGGTTATTTTTGACCGAATCGTACGCCTGCACCGCGTGGCTGTAAAGGTTACAGCCAATCAGTGCCACCTTAATTTTTCTCATACCGTTATACCTCTTTTCACTCGAGCAGTGTCCAATCAAACTGCACCACGGGTGGGAAATTCTTATCGTTGATAAGGCGATCGTAGACCGCCGCGCAATCGGCGGGCGAGTGAACCTCGCTGCCGAGCGTGTCAAAGGACATACGCCCGCACTCAAGCAGCCTCAAAATCGCTTTAATATCGTCACGGTGCGTAAAATAGCCGGGGTAGGATTCATGCTCGGGGCGCGCGTTGGTGTGCGCACCCACAAGGGTAATGCCGGGGCAATGCACCTTGCGGTAATAATCAACGGTAAAATCCTGCTCGCGCGTGCAGCCGAGCAGTGCCATGCGCCCGTGCTGCCTCATGCAGTCAAGCGCGCCGTTCATGCCGCCGCCAACACCTGTGACCTCGATCGCCACGGCGGCGCCGCCCCCCGTGACCGCCTTCACCTTGTCGGCAAAGCCCTCCTCAAAGGGGTCAAAGGCGTAATCCGCACCCCCTGCAAGCGCGAGTGCGCGCTTTTCGGGAACGGGATCGACCGCCACGATCGGCACGGCACCCGCGGCACGCAAAATACGCACCGCATACTGCCCAAGCAGGCCAAGCCCCATCACAAGTGCCGGCTCGCCGACCTCAAGACGGCACTTGCGGATCGCCGCCATCGGGAACGTGGCAATAAAGACCTGCGATGCCACCACATCCGAAACACCGTCGGGGATCTTCACCACCTGCGCCTTTGGCAGGACGTTATGTGCCGTATGCTTGCTCCAAAAGCCGATCACGCGGTCACCCACCACAAGATCGGTAACATTTTCTCCTACCTCCTCAACAATGCCGGACATGCTATACCCCGCCGATCGAGGAAATTTCACGGACGGTGCCTTGATGCCCGAAACGCTCGGTGACCCCACGATATTGGCACGCTCAGTCCCGGGCGACACCGTTGTCATCACGGTTTTGATACACACAGAGTTGGCACTCATCGGGCGCGGATCGCGGTCGATCAGCTCCGCCTTGTTGATCTCGGTAAATACAATGCTCGGATTTTTCATATCATAGTCCTTTCGGGAATCAAACTTTATTTACAGTATAACAGATTGACAGAAAAATAAAAATATGCTATACTGCATAAAAAGGGCACTATTCTCTAAAACGGAGGCATATTATGCAGCTTTCTCACTTTGGTCTTGACAGCTTGAATCTACATTTATTTGAAAATAAGGACGGCACGCACAACCACTTTCCTCTTGGTGTTCCGTACAATTATTTCGCCATGATCCTTGAGGGGCACGCGCGCTTTTCGCAAGGAGAGCGGGTCGTGGAGCTCGCCCCGTTCGAGCTTTTGTATATCCCAAAGGGTGTTGCCTACACCTCGGTGTGGCACGGCTCACCCACCTGCCGCTTTTATTCGCTTGCCTTTCACTTTTCATGTCACGCCGAAAATGCGCGTTTTGCGCTCCAAAAGCTGCCCGTGTCGGCACTCTCTCCGCTTGACGTTTCGCCCAACGATTTCAGCACCGCCATAAAGGAAAACGCCAAAACCTGGGATACGCTTGCGCTTTTTTATCACTTATACGGCAAAACGGCACCTCTTTTGCGCCCTGCCGCAACGCCAAGCCTTTTGCCGGAACTTCGCCGCGTGCTTGATTTTATTGAAAAAGATCCCACGGGCGAATTTGACGTTCCCGCGCTTGCACGCATGGCAGGCATGAGTGAATCGGGCTTTTACGCCGCCTTTAAAAAAGCCATCGGATGCACACCGATGGCTTACAAGAATATGCTGCGCGCAAGGCGCGCGGTTGAGCTTTTACAGAGCACGGACATGACGGTGGAGGAGATCGCCGCCCGTCTTTGTTGCTCCTCGCCCTCCTATCTGCGGCGCATTCTCGCCGCCGCAACGGGCAAAACGCCTAAGGCACTGCGGCGCGAGAGGACGACCGTATAAAAGAGCCACAAATCTCCTGCCAAGGGTCCCACCCTTGGCAGTTTTTATTTTGTTCGATTCAGCAAATATTTCCACACGATCAGCATCACACCGACCACGACCGCGGCAACACCCGTCACGATCACCATTGCCATCAGGTAGCTGCCCGCAAACTGCGGCACGTCAAGCCCCGTTACGCTGAACTCGCCCGTTTCGGCATCCTGCAGGCGCGTGAACACCATCACCGCGTCAAACCCAACGGCAAACGCGATCATAAACCACGAAAGGGCAGATAGCAAGACGGGCGCGCCCGCTTGCCCCCTCACGCGCGCCATGCGTGTAACCTCACCCTTGCCAAAATCAAGCACCGACCCGAGATAAAACGCGGCAAGCAGCAGCACCACCGTTTCGGGCACCATGTACGTTGCGTTGTAAATAAAGGAGTAGGCAAGCGCCGCCGCGGTGGGGATCGAAAGCCCTGCCCAGACCGTTGCGCCCGACACAACGTGGCAGGCGTAACGAAGAAGCGAGGCAAGGAGCGCGCCAAGCGCGAGTGACACCCCTTGCGGCAATGCCGTGCGGCGGAAGATACCGCCAAGCCCATACACGGCAAAGGCAACGATATAGTCAAGCAGCACGATCGCCACGATCGACTGCCACGTGGTGAAGTAAGATAGGTTTGACAGCCCCAAAAGCTGCTGCACGGCACCAAAGACCGCGCCGGCGCCAAGTCCCCACAGCGTGCCGTGGCGGTAGGAAATAAGGACGATGGGGAGCATTGAGGCAAGCGTGACCGACCCACCGTACGGCAGCTGTGCCACGGTAAAGACACTAAGAACCGTGCCAATGGCAACAAGCAGCGCACTTTCGGTCAGACGCCTTGTTTTTTCACGTGCTTTCGTTTTCATAAAAACCTCCGAAAAATAAAATTTACCGCACGAAAATCTCCGTGCGGTAAATATACTTCTCCTCATGTATCTTCCCTACGCCGGCATTATCCGTATCAGGTTAAAGGGTTTAAACTTCGTTTATCTCAGCCGCCTCATTTGGCAGCACCCCCGATTTTTATGCGGTTTTCAAATACAGTATACAGCGCCACGCGTCGTTTGTCAAGTGCTTTTTTAATATCTTAAATTCGTACCCACCGAGGTAATGTCCACCGTCGCGAGCAGTGCCTCGTCAAAGGTCACCTGATCAAGGTACTTTTCGGTGCGCCGCTGCAGCATATATTCAAGGGTCATGGCGCGCAGGTTTGAAAACCAGCGCTTGTTCGTCTCCTGCCCCCACGCGCCCGTGTCAAGCTTTGCGCGCATGATGATATAGTAGCCCGAATCATTTACCAGCACCTTTGTGGCGCCCACTTCCATTTTCACAAGCTCGGCGGAGAAGGTGCCGAAAATGCTGTCCGTCGCGTAAGAATCGACCGAGAAATACATACCGTTCGGGGCGTATTGCGCATTAAACTCACTGTTATCGGAGAAATCGGCGATCGCCTGCAGGAACTTTTGCTCATCGTCCGCACACTCCGCCGCAATCTTCATTGCCTGCTGATAGCGTGCCTCCATTTCCGCCTCGGTGTACTCCACCTGCTTCTTTTCACCTTTTTCAAGCGTGTAATTGATCACGCCGCTCGGCGAATACGCCACGTATTCCCGCTCCCCGTCACGGTAAAGGAGCAGCTCCGCACCGTACGCGGATTTTGAGTACTTGGTCGCATATTCGCCCTCGCGCGCGACCTTTTGGTATTTTGCGCGCTCGGCGGCGCGCTCGGCCTCGTCCTCAATGCCTGCAACTGCACGGTCGATCTCCGCCTCGCTCATATACTTCACGGTCTTATATTTATCGTCGGTATAGCGCACGGCAATCTTGTCCGCGTCCTTTTCGTGCTCGTAATAGTAGTTCGCCAGCTGCATCTGATAGCCGCGGTAATAGGTCGCCTGATAATACTCTTCAAGCGCGGTATCGTTGATCAGCGCGCCACCCACACCATAAAAATGCTCCTTTAACTGCGCAAGCTTTGCCTCAAGGATGCAGGCGTCACGAAAGACCGTCACGTTCGCGCCGTAATTGCCGAGAATGGCATTCAATTCCGCCTCTGAGCCCGCGCCGTCCTTTTCGATCAGCTCCTCGATCCACGCGTCGATCTCATCGATCGTCTTATCGGGCAGCTCCAGTCCCAATTCCTCGTAAATGATCATCGCCGCGGCAATGTGGCGAAGCCCGTCAAAGACCTGCTTCGTGTAATAATCCGCGGTGGTGGTATTATCGGTGGAGATATAGGACGCCCAATACGAGGGGTTGCCAACGTCGTGCCCCGCCGCGTGAAGCGAGCCCTTCATGCGCGAGAGGTAGAGCTGAAAGACGTTGAGCGAGATCTCCTCGCTCCCCGCCTTGATAAGCGTTTGTCCGTGTGAGGCACATCCTCCAAACAGCATTAAAAGCGCTAAAAGGAGGGTAAGCACCATGCAAATTTTACGTTTCATTCGGTTATTTTCCTTTAAATTTCGATTATACGTGTTGTAAAACAGTAACAGTATACACTATTTTATTCCGCTTGTCTACCCCTCGACGAGAGAAAAGTGAGCATGTCGGTCAGTTCCTTCAAAACATCAGCCCCCTTCGTCACTCGGTAGCGGATATAAGGGCTTGCCGAGATCATCATGCGAAGCTTGCCCTCAAAGCGAGAGGAAAGCTCCATCCACGCGTCAACGTCAAGCGCGGGTGAAGCAATGGCAATATCCATACCGTTCTGGCGTATTTGCGTGATTCCTGCCCGCTCGGCAAGCGCGCGAATCAGCGAAATCTGCAGCAAATTGGAGGCGGCACGGGGCGGCTCGCCGTAGCGGTCGCACAGCTCGTCGGTCATGTCGGCAAGGTCCCCCTCGCTCTCAATGAGGGATATACGCTTGTATAGCGCCATGCGCTGTGAGGCAGAGGGCACGTAGCGATCGGGCAAGCAAGCGTCAAGCGAGAGCGTGACGATGCACTCTGTCTTTTGCACCACCGCTTCGCCGCGCTCCTCCAGCACCGCCTCGTTTAAGAGCTTCACGTAAAGATCATAGCCGACCGCGTCAAGGTGTCCGTGCTGCTCCGCGCCAAGGAGGTTGCCCGCACCGCGCAGCTCAAGATCGCGCAGGGCGATGCGAAAGCCCGCGCCAAACTCGGCAAACTCACGGATCGCCTCCAAGCGCTTGCGCTGTATATCGTCCAGCGCGCGCCCTGCGGGATAGGTGAAGTAGGCATACGCGCGACGGGGCGAGCGCCCCACTCGCCCACGCACCTGATGGAGCTGAGAAAGCCCCAAACGGTGTGCGTTATCAACGATCAGCGTGTTGGCATTGGGCACGTCAATGCCCGTTTCAATGATCGTGGTGCTCACGAGTATATCGATCTCGCCCGTGATCATATCGCGCCACACGCGCTCAAGGGCGTCCTTGTCCATTTGTCCGTGCGCCACCGTGACGCGCGCCTCGGGAATTGCCCCCGAGATCCTTGCCGCCACCTCGTGAATGTGCTCGACGGTGTTGTGCAGGTAAAAGACCTGACCGCCGCGGCGCAGCTCTCGGCGAATCGCCTCCTCAACGATCAGCTCGTCGTGCTCAAGGACGTAGGACTGCACGGGCAAGCGATCGCCCGGCGCCTCGTCAAGAATAGAAATGTCGCGAATGCCGCTCATTGCCATATTGAGCGTGCGGGGAATCGGGGTTGCCGTGAGGGTCAGCACGTCAACGTTCCCTGCCAGCTGCTTTAGCTTTTCCTTTTGCGCCACACCAAAGCGCTGCTCCTCGTCAACAATAAGGAGCCCGAGATCCTTGAATTTCACGTCCTTTGAAATGAGGCGGTGCGTGCCGACGACAATATCAAGGTCGCCGCGCGCCACGCGCCTGAGGGTCTCCTGCTGCTGCTTCGGGGTGCGGAAGCGCGAGAGCATATCCACGCTCACCGCAAAGGCGCGCATACGCGCGCTGATGGTTTGAAAATGCTGAAGCGCGAGGATCGTGGTGGGCACGAGAATGGCGACCTGCTTGCCCGCCAGCACCGCCTTATAGGCGGCGCGGAGCGCCACCTCGGACTTGCCGAAGCCCACGTCACCGCAAAGCAGGCGGTCCATCGGCGCCGCGCGCATCATATCCTCTTTGATATCGTCCGCCGCCGAGATCTGACCCTCGGTCTCCTCGTATTCAAACGCCGCCTCAAAATCGCGCTGGTAGTGATCGTCGGCGGGGAAGGCAAAGCCCTGCCGTCTTGAGCGCTCGGCGTAAAGCTTGATAAGGTCCTTTGCCATATCCTTCACCGCCGCCTTCGCGCGCGCCTTTGCCTTTTTCCAATCGCCCCCGCCAAAGCGCGAGAGCTTCACCAGCCCATCATCACCGTGCGCGCCGATATAGCGCGACACCATGTCAAGGCGGTCACAGGGCAAAAAGAGCTTGTCACTGCCCGCGTACTGGATGCTGATATAATCCCTCGTTGCACCGTCAATGGTCAGTGTTTCCATACCCATATAGCGTCCAATGCCGTGCTGCTCGTGCACCACAAGGTCACCCGGGGTGAGATCGGCAAAGGAAAGGACCGCACGGCGCGAATCGCGCTTTTTCGCACTGCGCCTGCGCCCGCTAAGGGTCAGTGACCCCGTACGCAGCTGCTCGGAAAGCGACAGGACCGCAAGCCCCGCGCTCACCAGCTCAAAGCCCGCGCTTTGCTCGCGCCAATCAACAAGAATGCTGCGCGCGGGCGGTAGCGCGTCACTCGTCCCGTCGGCAAGTGCCACGGCGTAGTCCTTTTTCGTCAGTTCCCCATATACGTCACGTGCCGCCGACTCGCTTTCAGCAAGCAGAAGCACGCGGTAATTCGATTCAAGATAACTGTCAAGGTCCTCGAAAAGCAGATCGGTGCGATCACCGTACGCGACGGTGTTTTTGGTACGGAATTGGTAAAGCCCACCAAGCCGCTTGCCCGAAAGCCCCTCGGCGATCGAGTCAAGATGCAGCACCACACACTCGTCAAGAAAACGCTCAAACGAGGAGGCAGGGAGCGTGTATTCGGCGTAGCGCGGCGCGACCGTGCCACCCTCAATAAGATCCTTCACTCGCTCCTCCCAGTGCCAAAGCGATGCCTTCAGGCGGTCTTTTACGGCGTTTGTGCCGCGCAAAACCGTGAGCGTATGAGCACTAAGGTAGGAAAGCAGTGTTTTTTTCTCGGCGTGCACAAGGGATGAATATTTGTCGGCAAAGCGAAGGTCCCCACCGCCTTCAAGCTCGGCAAGCTCGCCTCGCAGCTCCTCTGCGGCGCGCTCGTCCTTGCATTTTTTCAGCTGTGCCGCGACTGCCGCCCTGATCTCCTCGCGGATCTCGTCGGTAAGGAGCACCTCACGCGCGGGCGGTAGCTCACACGCCGTGATCATGGTGTGAATGCGCTGTGTTTCCACGTCAAAAAGCCCCATACGGTCGATCTCGTCACCAAACAGCTCGATGCGCACGGGGGTAGCACGCGTCACGTGCTCGCCGTCGGGGGTCGTTGCGTGCAGATTGGGAGCATAAATATCAATAATACCGCCGCGCAGCGCAAACTGCCCCGCGCCCTCCACCATATCAACGCGCACGTAGCCCGCGTCGGTAAGCGATTTCGCCAGCGCACTCGGCTCCAGCATCTTTTCCATATCAAGCGAGAGCGTGCGCGCAAGCAAGCGCTCGGGCGAAAGCGTAAAGGAAAGCGCCGCGTCGGGCGTGGTCAGCACTACGTCAAGCGCACCCGTCGCAAGCCCCCAAAGCACCGCCAAGCGCCCGTGCTCGTACTCGTGCGAGGCGGTGATGTTGTAAAACGTCAGGTCACGGCTCTCGTAAAACGCGGCGCGAAGACCGTACCCCGAAAGGTAGCGCTGTAAGCGCACGCACTCCTTTTCCTCCGAAAGGACCACCAGCACCGCGCCACGCCCGCGCGCCCTCCCGTCAAGCACAAGCGCCGCGAGCACCGCGTCCGCCGCACCGTCGCAAAGACCGCAAGCGGCAAAGGGCAGAGCCCTGCCGCGCGCCGCGCGTGCAAGATCCTCTGCCAGCTGCTTATATTCACGCTCACCCGTCAAAGCACTTGGTATCAGCATAACACATTCACTCCGTTATAAAAGACCTTAAAGGCTGTTGCAAAGCTGCTGTGCCGCCGCGAGGTCGCCCGCGAGCAACAGCTCAATTCCCTTTTTCACCGTGTCAAACGACCCGCCAAGCGTCTTCATTTCCTCGGCGGTAAATGCCGAAAGGACAAAATCCGCAAGATCGAAGTCGGGGTGCGGCTTCTTGCCAACACCCACGCGCACACGCGGAAAATTGTTCGAGTTCAGTTGGTAAATGATGCACTTCATGCCGTTGTGACCGCCGTCACTGCCCTTGCCGCGCACACGGTGGCGCCCGATGTCAAGCGTCACGTCGTCGTAAACCACGATCA
>JAZOSR010000067.1:0-39569 GCA_045657225.1 Eubacteriales bacterium
GCCCGTTTGCTGCTCGGGGCAGTCGCATTCTGTTGCTGCTCTGTGGAAGCCTGTCAGCTGATCGGGGCGGTTAGGGTTGCCGTAGACGTAACGCACCTCTGCCCCGTTTGTGAGCTTTTCGGTATCTGCAAGGGAATAGGCGTACTCCCACTGACGCAGGATATTGCCACCGTTGTCATAGACAAACAGCGTGGTGGTGTTAAGGGGCTTGTTATCCTCACGTACCAAGCGCCCGAGGGCGTCATAGGTGTAACGAACGGCTTCGATGCCGTTTTCGGTGATCTTTTCCACGTTGCCCGTTGCACCGTAACGGTAGCGCTCCTCGGTGGCTTCTCCGCTGTTATCCTTGTGCGTCAGCGTTGCCACCGCGTCGGTGGTGTTGTTGCCGTGCTTGAGGTAGGACGTGGTTTGCGAGAGCAGCGTTACGTTTGCTGCGTTTGTCAGCTTGGTCTCCTTGCTTCTGCCAAGCTTGTCGTAGGTGTGTACCTCGGTCAGAGCGTCGTTAAAGACAGTGGCAGTGAGACGATCGTTTTCATAGCCGTAGGCGTACGACTGAAATGCTTGATCGTTGGCTGTATAGGTTCTCTCGGTTGCCTTGCCGTCGGCGTCCTTTTTGACGGTGTGGGTGACGTCCCCCGCTTTGTGAGTGCTTTCGGCAGCGCTGTAGGTAAAGGTGTGTGCTTTCGCGGTGCCGTTGGTGAGGGACTCGGTATATTCCGTGCAGCGTCCGTCTGCATCATAGGTGGCAACCTTAAAAGCAGCATCGTCGCATTTGGTCGTGACGGTTTTTCTCTCACGGTCGGTTTCGGTGGTGAGGGTAGTGCCGTCGGGCAGGATAGAGGTGGCAGCTTGTACGTTTGCCGTATCTCCTGCCGGAGGATAGGTGTAGGTGGCAAGCTCATCACCGTTTAAGGTGACCTTGGTGAGTCTGCCGAACCCATCGTATGTATAATTATAACATACCCCTGCCTCATTGTCAAGACGCGTGAGGTAGCCTGCCGTATAGTGCTTGCGGTTGGTATGCTCAACACCGTCTGCGTCGGCGGTGAGCGAAATCTGCTCGTCGGTCAGGTGGTGATAGCCGTAAGCGGTGGTGTTGCCCGCCGCGTCGGTCAGGCATTCAAGCAGATCGGTGCCTTGCTTGTAGGTCAGCTTTTGCGTGTGCGTGCCAAGGGGGTCAAGCACCTCGCACTCTCTGCCGTGCTCGTCAAAGATGCTTTCCTCACAGTAGCGAGAGGAGGGGTCACTCTCATGGTGGGTAACGGTCTTTCGCACCTCACCCTTCTCGCCGTAGGTGTAGGCGGTGATGATGCCGTTATGATTCTCTTGCCAGAGGAGACGTTTTTTCTCATCGTAGCCGTATTTGTTGACCGTGCGCTTACAATTGCTTGCCCCTTCGCAATTGCTGCAATTGCCTTGACAGCCATATTTGTGTGCGGTAGCGGAGGGCACCTGCAAGACAAGGATGGGAGAGCCGTTTTCATCGTAGGTATAGCGGTAAAAATAATTCTTGTCCTCCTGTGTCAGCAGCCTTTCGTCCTCACTGAAGGTTTTTACGGTACCGTAGTCGACGACCAGTCGCATATCTCTTACCTCAACCTTGCCGATGTTATAGTCGTATTGCATGCTGACGAAAATATGAGATACGTCTTCGGGCAAAGAAATCTGCAGCGTGCAGATCTGCCAATCGGTGTTATACCAATCAAACGAGGCGCAATAGGTGGTGCTGCTTTCCATGCTGTCGACGACCTCTGCTTTGATGCCGAATTTGCGTTCTGCCATTTCGTCAAACAGATTGGTGTTGATGAGTTTCTCCCAATCGGTTTCCTCCACACCCATGACGCGCTTAGTATCAATTTGCGCGGATGCTGCCTTTGCGCACACCGAAAACAGCAAACGGCGCGTGCCCTGCGGAATTTCGGTGAGGTCCACGGTTTGCGAGAGATACAGGTTCGTGTCCGGGTTGCCCGTGGCGGTTGCAATGCCTTCCGAGAAGGTAAAGCTGTTGTTTGGTGACATGCCCCAGTTTTCGTGATACATGGTATCAAGCGGTTTTAGAAGATTTTCCTGCTCTCTTGTCGCGGTGGCGGTGTGAACCTTGTTTTTTTCACGGCAAACACTGCTGACGTTGCCGACTGTACCGCTTGCACGGTCCATTTCAAACGAGGAGATCAGCCCCCCCGCATTGTCAAAGCCGTAGTAGGTGGTGGTCTGCGCATTTTTGACCGTGGTGGAAAGAGGGGAAAGGTAGGTGATGGTCGTGGTTTCACCCTCGGTTCGTTCGCCCATTGTAACACCGTCAGCGGAGATCTCACGTGCCTTGCTGTAGTCTTTAACGGTGATTTTGCCGCTGCCGTATACAATTTCCTTACCCCTGCCGGCGTTGTCGCAAATATCTAAAAGGCGACCGTCCTCGGTGTAGCCAAACGTCAGTACCTCGTTTGGATGCTCCGTGTCGTAAAGCGGCAGCTCAATGCGCTCAAGTCGGGTTCCGGTTTCCTCGTCATACAGATATTTGGTTACGCGGCCTGACGCGTCGGTCAGAGTACTAAGGTGATCGTTATCGTTATATTCGAGCACGATCTCTCGCTCTTCATCGGTGACGATCTTGGTGAGCTTGTGATTCTTGTCATACACAAAGGCAACGGTGTTTTCGCACGCATCCTGCATCGCAACCAAGCGACCGTAAAAGTCAAAGGCAAGCTTGTTGCCGCTTTCGTCGTAAATGACGTCGCAGGGAAGGGATTTCTCGCGCTCTGCCAGCTTATCGCGTTCTTTTTTTCTTTTTGCTTTAATACTGCAATAGAGATTGATTTTTTCATCAATGCGTTCACGTAGGGTGTACAGTTTTTTCAACTGAGTTTCTTCATTGACTCTTTCCCATTTCTTTTTTTCTGTTTCCAATGTGTTACTGGAGGTATACAGATTGCCGTAAATTGTTTTCAACTCGCCGTTTGGTGCAGTATTTTTATTGTAAGTCATCAGATAGTCATTTGCAGTGTCGTATTGTTCTTGCGCGCTATCGATTGCATCTTCATAAGTGGTTTTGTAAATACAGCGTATTTCTCTTAATGTGTTTTCTTTGGATGTATAAAGCTCGGCTATTGTACTGTTCAGTTCAGAAATAGAGGCATCGGCCTGCATTAATTCTTCCGAAAAGTTTTCGGAGGAAAAATCAATCATTTCTTCTTTCTTGAAGTCAGTGAAGACGGGTATGATGTCATCAGTGCTTGGAGTATTGCTATAATCGCTGATAACAAAATATTCGCCGGTGTCTGATTGATGGATTTTTCGATTCTCATATTTCTTATTTTCCATTGCGAGGTTTTTCTTGTCACCATTAGAATCAGTAAAAGTGATAGTTTTACCGGAAGTAGTTTCAAATGCGTATATAGGATTGACCTCATAACATGAGTTATTATCCTTAACCTCATAGCCGTTATAGCAAAACGTATTATTTGTGGTTGCTGTTATAGATATTTTTTCACCGTTTTGCCAATAATATCGTTCTCGGTTATACGAATCAAAATATTTCGTTTTGTTTTCATCAAGCTCCAAGCGCAAGCCGTCCTTGCTCATCAGGGCACCATATACAACGTGCTGGTTGCCATCCACGAGGGTAGCGTAATTGCCGTTTTCGTCGGTATAAAGCTCGTTCTCCTCCTTTGTCAGCGCACTTTCCTCCACAAAATGCTTGATGCCGTCTTGTAGGTAATAGTACTTTTGCTCAAATACCACATCCTCGCCTGTGGCGTTGAGGTAGTGGATTTTCTCGTCTTCCTTGCCACGGTATCCTACGTTGCGTCCGGGTACCACCAGCGTTTGCTGTACGTTTAGCTTAAAGCCCTCGCCCATACCGTAGGTGGGAGTTGCGGGAAAGCTTCCGGTTTTTGAGGTGATCGAGCCGTTTTCTTCACCCTTGTTGCAACTGTTATATACGTGCGAGATCGAAACGGGCATCAGCGCGCTTCCTGCCGTGGTGTCGGTATGCGTGAAGAGCGTTTTGCCGGTGGTGAGGTGAATGCTGCCGTTTCCCGCGTTGCCTGCCGAGAAATCAAGAACTTCACCGTTTTTCTCTGCTTCGTTAAGGGGAATGTAATCCAACACCAGTTCCCATGCATCCTCGCTTTTTTGCAGAAGCATCTCACCATCCTGCACCTCGGTAGCTTTTAAAAGATAGGTAATTTCACTCGTGCCATTCATCAGCATGCTGTTATAGGCATCTGTAATATCAAGTACAAGTGTTTCTTGTCCCTCGTGCGTATAGCGCTCTACCGTTTTATTGTTCCTTTTGATGTCAAAACAAAAGTCTGTTGTGGCACTATCAATATTCCACAGCAAGGCGGCGCGTGTTACACGGGCATTTTGATAGTCGAAAAGTGATTTCGGGGGTGCCAGTGCTTTGAGTCGCAAATAATAAGTAATGTTTTCTTGGCAAGAGATTTGATAATGCGCTAATTGATTGGGCGCCGTGTATCCGCTGCAGTCACCGGGTGATTCCCACTCGGGAGTTACTTGAAACAAGCTGCTTGTGCTTGTAAAGCTCCCCGATTTTTTCACCTGCGGGTCAATCCTTACGGGAAATACGCGCTCGGGGGAATTGATCCAGGTTGCGTCTGCCGTCACTTCAAGCATATAATGGTTTTCTGCTTTTTCGAGCGTGTAAGATACTGCCTTCGATTCAACTCCTGCATTGTCATACATAACGGGGGCGGGAATGTAGAAAATTTCCTGTCGGGGATCGGCTTGTGTGTCATACAGCGAAATGCTACCGTCCTCTTTCGCCTCCATGCTAAGACCTTCAGTCTTGGCAATAAAACGGAATCGGTATTCGTCTTGCTTTTCGTGCAAAACAATGTTTTCCTTGACGCCGTTGCTTTCAACGCTATATTCGAGATCTGCGCCTTCCAAAATGGCGGGGTAGCAGAGATGGTTGAGCTTGGTCTTGCTTGGCATTGCTGCGCATACAGCACTGTTTTCGGGCTGAAAGGACAGGGAATAGTCTCCCTGACTGATAGAGAATAGCTCGTTCTTTGGCATTTTTGCAAATCGTGCACTGAAATCTCCCGCCTTGTTGTGGTATACGGGAGTTTCGCCTTCATCAAGCGCGAGGGTGTTATCAAATTTGCAGTAAACACCGTCCTTTGACTTGAAATGAAGGGGGGCGTTGCAAAGCACCATTGTTTTACTGCCGTCAGTGTTGGTATACACGCTTGCGTGCTCTCCCATTGCTTCTTCTTTAACGGCGTTTTTCTGAATATCCTCAATGCGGCAATTGTCGCCGTACGGTTTTACATTTGCCTTTCTTTTGGGTTGTTTCTTATCCACCATATGTTGGGGTTTGTTTGTAAATTTCATAATTTTCTCCTTTAATTGTAATATGTTAATTCTAAGATTTGCGGCGTAAAATAGTTGTCCGCCGTTGCGAGAACGGAACATCCCTCATTTGCCGCTTGACGAAGGACCAGACCTTGTGTGTTTTTTAGCGCGTGATCGGAAGAAACAAGATGGTCGGTCAGATCAAAGCTGACAAAGCCATTTTGAATTTTGCTTCTTGTGTCGATGCTCGCGCTGCCTACCTTGTTGCTCCAGTTGGAGCCGAAGCTGCAAAAACGCTGAAACGGTTCGGAAAGCTGAAATGAATTGCCATTTACCATATAGTAAGGCACGTGCCATATTGCCTGCACCACGTCACGACGGTATTCTTCCTTTATTTTAGAAAGGTCGGGGCGCGTGTAGAGGTACTGGATTCCGCAATCCACAGAGCGCCCGAGAAAGGCAATGCTTCCATAGGCGTTATTTTTTTTTGCGTGCTTACTTTCCACAGTGGTGTCTTGCCAAAGCTTTGGCTCGTACATGTTTGCTTCCCATACAAAGCAGTGTGTGCCTTCATTGGAAGTCTTGATGTTTAAATCATAACAACTCTCGGTGTGTTTGACAGAATGAAGCTCGACTGTGTGAAAATTGAGCTTTTGTGTGGCGAACATTGCATTTACAGTGAAATACGGAACGAATTTTTCTCGCATATACGCAAAGTACCGTCCGTTTTGGCGCACATCAATATTGCTTTTTATATCCGTTTGAAGCTTTATTTTTGCGTTGCTTGTTGCTGTTTGCCGTACAATGATGCCATTTAAGGTGGGATAAATCTGCATGTCGGATGATCGCAGATATTTCCCGCCGTTAAACAGGAAAAATTCTTGTGCTTTTTCCCATTCCAATCGCACCGTGCCCCATTGCCCTTCGAGTAATGCGTGAGTTGATAAGATGCTTATTTGGGCATTACTACCCCAAAAAGTGAAAATATTTTTTTCGCTTATGAAATGCGTGTCTACCGTTTCTTTGGTATTTTGTCGGCAAATCGGTGTACTGAACAGGAAAAGCTTTCTTGAAGTTGCTGTTTCTGTAGATATGCCGTATCTGCCTGAAGTACGTAATTGTGTTGGTTCAGTTGCAGTGGTCAATTGCTTGATCGTTTCTAAAACAGAAATCATTTTTCCTCCTTTTTGTGTGTTTGTTTTGTGTTACATACTTTTCACCTCCTGAAAACAAGCATACACATTAACCCTGACAAAAACCGTACGCTTTAAAAAAGTTTTTTGGGAAAAATGAAAAAAGCCGACAAAAAATTGTCGGCATTATTTTTAAAGTGTACGGTTTTTGTCAAGGTTGAGCGCTATACTGAAGGTGCAACAGGAAATTCGCAAAGAAAGGAGATTACAAAATGGAAGAATTGAGAAATGCCATTAAGGTATACCAAGACACGGTGGCTTATCTTGAGCAAGATATGACTCTGATCTATAAAATGTATGCACAGATACGTGACTTGTACAAGCTTGTGCTTGAGCTTACAGTGAAAGTAGATGGACTTGTTCCGGATCATAACGAGCCCCCTGAGCATTGATGACAGTGATGTGTTTTCTTGAGGATTTCATAGAAATTTTCGTATGGATGAGTTGAAAATTAAAATTGAAAGTCACGAGCAACGATTACTTACGCTTGAAAAAGATGTTCTTGAAATGCATGAGTTGCAAAAGGAGCTTCGTTCTATGAATGAAACTCTTGTTATACTTGCTACTGAGTTGAAGCATACAAATCTGCATCTTGCTAAGCAAGAAGAAAAAATCAGAGAAATCGAGATGCAACCGCGCAAACGGTTACAACAAATTGCTACTGCCATTATATCGGCATTGGCGGGTGGCATCATTACAACCTTGTTAAGTGTCGTTTTAAGAATATGAAAGGAGATCGATATGGATATTCAGCATTATGTTAAACCGGAGCTACTTGTGTTGATCCCAGTGATTTATATCATAGGTATCATCTTAAAAAGAAGTAAGGTCAAGGATAAGCATATTCCTTTGATTCTTGGATTTACATGTGTGTGTATGGCTACAATATGGGTGCTTGCAAATAGTCACATCACTTGCTTTACAGAATGCATGGCTGCAATTTTTTGTGCCATTACCCAGGGAGTTCTTATTGCAGGAGCTGATGTGTATACCAATCAAGTTTTTAAACAGAGTAAAAAGGACGATTGATAGGCGAAAAATACACGCGAGGATTTTGTAAAATCTTATCTTGTTGTCGCGTGTTATAGCTATTAACAGCTTCCGAATATTTTCTTCAATAAAAAATTGGTTGTTGACTTTAAATATTATCCCTCCCATTATCCTTCCTTCACATGCTTAGGACATAGGTTATAAATGCAACAAGTGCACAACACGTTTTCACGTGTTGTGCACTTGATTGGCGGAGAAGGTGGGATTTGAACCCACGCGCCGCGTTAACGGCCTACGAGATTTCGAGTCACGCCTCTTCGACCACTTGAGTACTTCTCCGTATGATTTGTGACGACTTAAGTATTATAGCACAAAGAAAATCAAATTGCAAGAGGTATTTACAAACTAAACAAAAAAATTTAAAAAGTTATGCGTGGTAACAAAAAGAGAGGACGAGCATTTTGCAATGTCCTCTCTTTTTGATTTTATAGCTTGCTCATTATGGCATTGGGTAACGAGCGTTTTTTATCTTTTCCTCCACACGCCGGGGGACAAAAATACAAGCATTGGCATAAATTCAAGGCGGCCAAACAGCATATTTGCCGAGAGCATGATTTTGGAGAGGGGCGAGAATTGCGAGAAATTACCCATGGGGCCCACGATTTTGCCAAGGCCGGGACCGATGTTGGAAAGGCAGGAAAGTGCTGCCGAAAAGTTGGTTTCAAAATCAAAACCGTCAAGCGAAATGATGAGGGTGGAGATCACTATCATAGCAAAATAAATAGTGACGTAATTGGTGGTGGCGCGCAATGTATCGCGGTCTACCGCCTCGCCGTCCATGCGCACGACGTTGACCGAACGGGGACGTACCATTTGGCGCACGTTTCGAAAAATATTTTTGACGGCAAGCATGACGCGCGAGATCTTCATGCCGCCTGCCGTTGAGCCGGCGCAGGCACCAAGCACCATCAAAAGCATTAAGATCGTTTTGGAAAAGGACGGCCACAGATTAAAGTCGGTGCTCGAAAATCCCGTGGTTGAAATGATGGTTGTAACCTGAAAGAAGGCGGTGCGAATGGCATCACCGACAGTGGGGAAATAACTGAGCGTGTTGATGGTAATGCCCGCTGTGGCAAGTATGCAGATCGCCAAAAAGACGCGTAGCTCCTCGCTCTTGAGGACGTCCTTGAAGCGTTTTAAAAGCATTAGGAAATACAGGTTGAAGTTGACGCCGAAGATCATCATAAACGCAGCCATGACCCATTCGGCGGCAGGGTTATTATAAGCGCCGATCGAGGCGTTTTTGACGGAAAATCCGCCTGTGCCCGCTACGGCAAATGCATTGACAAGCGAGTCGTAAAGCGGCATTTTTGTGAGAAGCAAAGCCAAGATCAAGCTGAGGGTCAGCACCATATAGATGCCGTAAAGGATCAGTGCGGTCTGGCGCATTTTTGGCACCAGCTTATCCTTGGTGGGGCCGGGAACCTCGGCGCGCAGCAGATGCATGGCACGGTTATTATTGGCGGGGAGAATTGCCAGCATAAAGACCAACACGCCCATGCCGCCGACCCAGTGGGTGAAGCTACGCCAGAACAAAATGCCCTTGGGCAGGCTCTCAACCTCAGTGAGGATCGATGAGCCCGTAGTGGTAAAGCCCGAGGCGGTTTCAAAAAAGGCATCGATAAAGTTGGGAATGGCACCGCTGAAGATAAAGGGCAGTGCTCCGAAGATCGACATCAATACCCAAGATGCCGCCGCGGTCACAAAGCCTTCCTGCGCGTAGATGCGCGTGTTTTTTGGCTTGAAAATGACGGGAAGCGCACTGACTGCCACGAGGATCGCCATGGTGAGCAAAAACGGCAAAACCGACTCACCGTATATGAGCGAAACGATCAATGGCAGCACCATCAGCGCCGCTTCGATCAGCAAAATGATACCGAGAAGGTATCCAAGCATACGATAATTCATGAGTGTTCCTTCGTTGTTTATTTGTGATCAGGAAATAATATCCTTGATGTTCTTCGTGCGGTCCCCCGTCGTCACCACGATTACCGTGTCGCCGCGCAAAATGGCGTCGTCGCCCGAGGGGATGATGATTTCCTCGCCGCGTACAATGCAGGCGATCAGCACACCCGCGCGGGGGCGAAGCGCCTTGAGAGGTAGATTTGTCACGCCCGGAATGTCGTTTTTGATCGAGAATTCAAGTGCCTCGACGCGATCGTCAAGGATCTTGTGCAGTGCCTTGATATCCGAATCCTTCGTGCCCGAGATCGAACGGACGTAACGAAGGATATATGCTGCCGTCGAGGATTTCGGCGACACGATGCTGTCAAGCCCCGCGCTCTTGAAGAAGTCGATGTAGGAGGTGCGACTGATCATGGTCACGACCTTGCCAAGATCATGGGTCTTTGCGTACATGGAGGCAATGGCGTTTTCTTCGTCAACGTCGGAGAGGGCAAGGAACGCGTCCGTGCGGTCAATGCCCGCCTCAAGAAGAGCATCTTGATTGGAGCTGTTGTCGCAAATGACCGTGGCGCGGTGTGCGGTTGCCAGCTCCTCACAGCGTTCTCGATCGTCCTCGATCACAGTGGCGGCAATGCCCGCCTTTTTGAGGAGAGGAAGCAAATAATAGGTGGTACGGCTGCCGCCCGCGATCAAGACATCCTTGATCGGGGTTGTGTGTGCGCCGATCTTTTTGAAGAATTTGCTGACTTCGCTATCGGGAGCGGTAATGCAGACGGTATCCTTCTCTTCCACACGGAAATCACCCGTGGGGATGTACGCCACGTTGCCGCGAAGCACACCGCAAACAAGGAATTTGATATTGAGCTTTTTGCGCAGGTCATTCAGCGTCATACCGCAAAGCGCGGAGTCCTTTTGCACGACAAGCTCGGCAAGCTCTACCTTGCCGTTGCAGAAGGTTTGAATCTTTGCCGCGGAGGGGAAACGAAGCAAGCGATAGCATTCCTCAGCGGCAGCAAGCTCGGGATTGATGGTGAAGGAAAGGTTCATGTCCTCCTTCCAGAAATGCATAAGCTCCGCGTATTCGGGGTTGCGCACGCGTGCGACGGTATGCTTTGTGCCAAGCTTTTTGGCGACCGCGCAGCAAAGAATGTTGATTTCATCCATGGCGGATACGGCGATCAGCAGATCTGCCTTGTCGGCATTTGCTTTGCGCAAGATTGAAATGTCGGCACCGTTGCCTGTAATGGCGAAAACGTCGTGGTTATCGGAAAGCTCCGCGAGGGCCTTTTTGCTTTCGTCAATGACGGTGATATTGTGCTCTTCACGCGCAAGCTGCGCGCAAATGGCAGAACCGACCGTTCCGCCGCCAACAATGATGATATTCATGTGGAGAGAAAACCTCTTTTCATTTATATATGAATTTATTATATCACTTTATCTTTTGAAATACAAGTAAAAAAGGCGGAGAAATTTAAAATTAGAATCAAAGTCGCATCGCTTCTTTTGTAATTGGAATTATATTCTTCAAAAATGGAAAATTATCAAAAATAAATAGAAAAAGCAACGACGAGTCTTTGTCGTTGCTTTCTCATGCTCTTAAACGGGATCCTTAGATAGATACGAAAAAACCAATTCCTTGGCGGTCTTAATATCTCTTTTGATCTGTGCTTGCAGATCGGCGAGGCTGTCAAACCGTTTTTCCTCGCGTATATGGCGCAGGAACAACACCTCAATTTCCTTGCCGTAAAGATCGCCCTCAAAGTCAAAAATAAAGGTTTCGCAGTTGGCTTCGGCATCCTTGTCACCCACGGTCGGTCTGACACCGACGTTGGAAATGCCCTCAAACACGCACTTGCCGATCCTTACGGTCACGGCATACACGCCGTATCGCGGTACCAGCATATCGGTGGCAAAGGTGAGGTTGGCGGTGGGAAGTCCCAGCGTGCGCCCCAATTGCTTGCCTGTTTCCACTCTCCCCTTCAGAGAATAGGGTCTGCCAAGGAGTCTTGCCGCATCGTCTGCGTGTCCGTTTTGCAGCATTGTGCGCACAAGACTTGAGCTGACGGTGTAGTGCCCCATCGTCACGGGGGGCTGCACGTGAAGCGATCGCCCCGGTTGCGTGGCAAAATAGCGCTCAAGATCCTCGGGGTGTCCCGCGCCGCGCGCGCCAAAGGAATAGTTAAAGCCGCACACCAGCATTTTTGCGTTACAGTCAATGATCAGCACTTGACGGATAAAGTCGTCGGGGGGCATGTCCTTAATGGAGGGGAAATCGTAAAGGACGGCAAAGTCAAGACCGCATTCGCGCAAAAGAGCGAGCTTTTGCGCAAGGGTCGAAAGCTGCGGCGTTGGCGTTTGATCAAGCGTTTTTGTCGGCGGGGTGGTGAAGCACATGATGCCAAGGGGGAGCTTTTGCTTTCTTTCGGCATTCATTTTCTTCAGTGCCTCAACCAGCGCGCGGTGACCCATGTGTACACCGTCAAAATGCCCAAGGCAAAGACCGCATCCCTCATCGAGGGATATTCTTTTGTTGCTATCCTTTAAATTGACGATCTGCACGCGGCTCACCTCCTTTTTGCTTTTGTTTTCAAGTCACATATATTATATAGGATTCCCCGCAAAAAAGCAAGCGCTTTCCCAAAATTATGAAATGAAAACGAACAAAAAATCAAGGTCATGAAACGGACGTAAGGATTGACACGGAGGCTTCCTTATGATATAATAGAATATTACAGAATGTACGGAAAAGAGGTGATACACGTGCCCAAAAATTTAAACGATCTGCCCGATGCCTCGCGCTTTTGGAATCTCGAGGACCTTATTCCGCGCCGCAGACAAGAGAGCGCGGCGGTCAGGCAAGAGCCGCGCGACACGCGCGCGAAAAGCGAGCCGAAAACGGTGTCGGTGAAGGATGAGGCGGTGGGCGACGCGCCGATTGCGGATCAGCCCTTGACGCGTGCGGTCTTCCCGTTAAGCGAGAAGCGCGAGGTGCCCGAGTGTGTGTTTTCACCCGAAGGGCTTTTGCTTCGCGAGGTGCGCGTGTATCCTTGGAAAAGCGACTATGTGTACTACGAGAAATTCCGCGAGCACGCAAGGATTTTATTTAAAAAAGAGGGACGTGAGGTGCCAATCGAGCCCTTTTTCTCCTACATGCCGCAGTATTCGCAAATGAACCGTGCCCAGCTTGCGACCTACCTTTGGTGGCGCACCAATTTTCGCCGCGGAACCTTACTTGACGTAGATTACTCATATTTGCTTCTTTACCTTTATGAGCTGATCAATGTAGGGGACCTTGACGATCACGCCCGCGCGCAGGGCGATATGCTTCGCTTGTGGCTTTCTTACCGTGACCGCTACAGACACCTTGACGTGCTGGTGCGAGAATGGCTTATTGATTATTCCTTGCTTTACCGCTTGCCGCCGCCAAAGCTACCGCCCGCGCTTTTTCGCGAGCTGGTGTCGGGGTGCCGCTTGAAGGAATTTTATATCGGTGGCGCGAGCGCCGCTACGACCGAGGAAGCGATTCTGTTTTTTGCAAGTAATTACGACTATCAAAGGAGCAAGTTTTACCGAGAGGATACAAAGGCACTTTTCGATACCGTCCTGCACGGTGCGGTGCGTGTAGCGCTTGCCTTAAAGGAGGAGGAGCACAGATCCGCCTCGGAGCGGCGCGATTCCTTTAGCACCATTACGCGCGATACCTTTGCGGGGGCAATTTGCACCGTTCGCCAAAAAAAGCATATTGAGGTCGATTTCTCCTCCTTTTCGCACACCCACGAGTTTCGGTATATCGTAACCGATGCGCTCAAATACTGTGAAAACGCCTTGCGTGCCTATTTTGGCATCAAATCCCGCCTAACGGTATACGGAATGACGGCAGAGCTCAAAGCCAGACTCGATGAATATTTGGCGGTAGCTATTCCGAAGCGCGCGCCGCGGCGCGAGGTGCACACGGTCGAAACACCCGCATACGAGATGCGTTATGATCTTCCGAAAACCGAAATTTCGCCCGAGCGCGCGGCAGAGATCGAGCGCGTGTCGTGGGAAACGACCAAACGGCTTGTCGAGGCGTTTGGCGAGGATGCGGACATGTTGCAAAGCGCCGAAAATGAGAAAATACCCACAAACGGGGTAGGGAAAACGCCCCAAAATCTGCAATTTGCCGAGGGAATGTGTGAAACCGTCGCCGCGGAGCAAAGCGCCCCTGAAGCAATTGCCGTGGGTGAGAAAACGAACGATACGGAGAAGAGCGCGTTTGCGGCGGCGCTTGGCGACCTTGCCGAGCTCCTTTTGCTTGCCGATCGCGGTGATATTGCCGCCCAGCGGGCTTTTGCACGCCGCACGGGGCAGATGCTTGATGCGATGGCTGACCGCGTGAACGCCCTTGCCGCCGATTTTCTTGGCGATATACTGCTTGAGGAGTGTGACGGCGGCTATGTGCTGATTGAGGATTACAGAGAACAAATGATAGCGGAGGGTATATTAACATGATGGAAAAACGAGAGGATGTGCGCGTACCGCGCCGTATTTTAACGGCACTGTTGGCTTCTCTTGCCGCGGGCGTTGTGCCGCGCACGGGTGCGCCCTACGTGGCGATCGGCAGACGCGAGGAGATCGGCGCGTTTTTATCCGATCTTGAAAATATCAGCGAGGGTGGCGCCGCCATGCGCTTCCTGATTGGCAGATACGGTAGCGGAAAAAGCTTTCTGATGCAGCTTGTGCGCGGTTACGCGCTTGAGCGCGATTTCCTCACTGCCGATGCCGATCTCTCGCCCGAGCGCCGTCTTTACGGCACGAACGGCAGCGGTGTTGCCACTTATCGCGAGCTGATGAAGAACATGGCATCGAAAGCATCTCCCGAGGGCGGGGCTCTTCCGCGCGTGATCGCACGTTGGATCACGGGATTGCAAATGGAGATCGGGGAGTGCCCCGATGCCGATGCAAGGCTGCACGCGCGCATTAACGATACCCTACGTGAGGTCGAGTTTATGGTGGGCGGCTTTGATTTTGCCCGCGTCGTGTCGCTTTATTACCGTGCGTATCTTGCGGGGGACGATGACCGTATGTCCGCCTGCCTTTGCTGGTTGCGCGGCGAATTTGCGACCAAGACCGAGGCGTGTGCGGCACTTGGTATGCGCGTGTCGGTGATCGTTGATGACGATAACTGGTACGATTTTATCAAGCTGTTTGCCGTGCTTGCGCGCAAGATCGGTTACCGCGGCTTCGTGGTCTTTATTGACGAGTGCGTCAACCTTTACAAGATCGCGCACCGTGTCAGCCGCGAGAACAATTACGAGAAGATCCTCTCGATGTTCAACGATGCCCTCCAGGGCAAGGCGGAGGGGCTTTTGCTCGTGCTTGGCGGTACACCGCAATTTCTTGAGGATACGCGCCGCGGCCTTTTCAGCTACGAGGCACTGCGCAGTCGTCTTTGTGACAGTCGTTTCTTTGACGTTGAGTTTAAGAACCTCATCGGCCCCGTGATCCGCTTGCGCCGCCTCTCGGACGACGAGCTTTATGCGCTGATCGTGCGCGTGACGGCACTTTACGCCGAGCGCTACGGTGTCGCGCCTCGCGTGAGCGAGCGGGATCAGTTTCGTTTTCTTCAGCTTTGCCTTTCGCGCACGGGTGCTGATAGCCTCATGACACCGCGCGAGATCCTGCGTGACTATATGACGGTGCTGAATATCTTAATGCAAAACGAAAATACCGATTTTGACGCGATCGTTTCGCGCTTCGGCGAGGGTGCCGCATTGCAAAATAGCGAAAAATCCCCCGAACGTAGTGCGGAAAACGGTACAAAATCCACTGTTACACTCGATGATATTATTTTGTAAGGAGGCATACCGTGAGCGAGGCTGACCGTATTTTTGAACGCTTTCCGCCCTTTATCCGCGAGTGGATCTTTTCACATTCCTGGGAGAGCCTGCGCGGTGTGCAGATCGCGGCGGCTCGCACGATCTTTGATACCGACCGCCATCTGTTGCTGACCTCACAGACCGCAAGCGGCAAGACGGAGGCGGCATTCTTCCCGATCCTTGCCGATATCTACGAGCGCCCCGCCTCGTCGGTGGCGGTGCTTTATATCGCACCGCTCAAGAGCCTGATCAACGACCAGTTTTACCGTATGGAGGAGCTGCTCGCCGAAAGCGGTATTGCCGTCACGCACTGGCATGGTGACGTTGCCGCCTCTCGCAAGAAAAAGCTGCTTGCCGATCCGCGCGGTATTTTGCAGATCACGCCCGAGTCACTCGAATCTATGCTCATCAACCGTTCAAACGATGTTGTTCGCATTTTCGGTGACCTGCGTTTTGTGGTGATCGACGAGGTGCATACCCTAACGGGTACGGATCGCGGCAATCAGATACAGTGCCAGCTTTCGCGCATTGCGCGCCTCATCGGTCGTCAACCGCGGCGCGTGGGGCTTTCCGCCACCGTCGGTGAGCCACGCCTTGCGGCCGCGTGGCTTGCGGGTGACAGTGGCATTGAGGTGGACGTGCCCGACGTTGCCGCAAAGGGGCTTGCCTGGCGCCTTGGTGTCGAGCACTTCTTTTATCAAAACGACGACGCGGCGCAAGAGAACGACCACAAGCCGACCGACCCCGAAGGGGAGGGGGGCATTGACGTTGGATACGAATATATGTACGATTGCGTGCGCGATAAAAAGGCACTTGTCTTTTCCAATTCGCGCGAGGAAACCGAGTATCTGACCGCGACCCTGCGGCAGATCGCCGCGCGCCGCCACGAGCCCGATGTCTTTCTCATTCACCACGGCAATCTTTCCGCCTCGCTTCGCGAGGATGCGGAAATGAAGATGAAAAATGAGGAGGTACACGCCGTCACCTGCGCCACGGTTACCATGGAGCTTGGTATTGATATTGGCAGGCTTGAGCGCGTGCTGCAAAGCGACGCGCCGACCTCTGTTTCCTCCTTTTTACAGCGCCTTGGACGATCGGGCAGACGAGGCGATCCGCCCGAGATGGTGATGGTATTCCGTGAGGAGGACCCACTTCCAAACACGCCCTTGCCTCAGCTTTTTCCGTGGGGCCTGCTTCGCGCCATTGCCATTGTGCAGCTTTATCTTGAGGAGCGCTTTATCGAGCCGCCGCGCGAGAAAAAGATGCCCATGAGCTTGCTTTTTCACCAAACTCTCAGTATGCTTGCCACCTGCGGTGAGCTAACGCCAAAGGCGCTTGCCGCGCGTGTGCTCTCCTTGCCTCCCTTCGGGGCGGTGAGAAAAGAGGATTACCGCACACTCCTCCTTTCCATGATCGAAAACGATTATCTTGAAATGACCGAGGAGCACGGACTCATTGTGGGGCTTGCGGGCGAGCGACTCTTGCGTGATTTTAAATTCTACGCCGTCTTTAAGGACAGCGAGGATTTCACGGTGCGTGCCGCCGACAAGGAGGGGCAGGGTGCCGAGGAGATCGGTACCATTACCACGCCACCGCCCGTTGGCGAGCGCTTTGCGCTTGCGGGGCGCGTTTGGGAGGTCGAGGAGCTTGATATTCAGCGAAAATTGGTATACGTCCATGCGGTAAACGGTAAAATGGAGGTGTCGTGGCCGGGGGATTACGGCGAGATCCACACGCGCATACTTGAGCGTATGCAAAGGGTGCTCGCGGAGGATACCGTTTATCCTTACCTCAAGGAAAACGCGCGCCACCGCCTTGAGGTCGCAAGACATCTTGCGCGCAATACGGGTGTCACGTCAAGCATGCTTCTCTCGCTTGGCGGCTCTACGTGGTGCCTTTTCCCGTGGCTGGGGACAAGACCCTTCCGCACCCTGCGCCGTTTGCTCACGGCAAACGCGCGTGAGCTTGGTGTGTCGGGCATTGAATTTGAGGGCTGCTGTTATATCAAATTCCGTATGGAAAACACAAGGGAGCACTTTGTCCAAAAATTGAAGGCGATCATAGCGCGCGGTGTTACCGAGGAGGAGCTTGTTTTTGCCTCGGAGCTGCCGATCTTTGATAAATACGACACCTGCATTCCCGCCGAGCTGTTACGCGCGGCATACGCAAAGGACAGGCTTTCGCTTGTGGAGGTGCGGGAGCGCATATCTTGTCTTTCATGAAAAACAAAAGGGTTGGGATCGTGTGATCCCAACCCTTTTAAGTTTGGTCTTGCGTGAACAATCAGTCTGTTGTAGTGCGTGAAGCATATTCGGCAATATAAGCACCTACCGTGAGAATGGCGATCGCCGCCACGTGATGCTCCAGCATACCGCCAAAATAGGCGGCGCGCGCCACGGTGAGGGGCGCGGCGGCGGTGATCTGCCATGCCGTTATGATGAGAGAAAGTAAAATAGGCGGTATGCCAAAGGCAAGCACGCGGCGGCAAAGCGGAGAGATCAAAAAGGCTTTTTTGCGGTTTTTAGATGTATATTTTCCCATATTTATGCAAAATGATCCAAAATGAATATTTTTTGCGCCCGTGGGCGAAAGGTGTTTGGATTTGATAACATTATACCACTAATTTGGCAAATGCGCAATGGAAAATAAATAGCAAAGGTGGAAAGGATTGTGAGAATGATTGAAAAATGCGACAAAAGTGTAAACTGTACGTATAATTTACTTTGCAAAATTGAATATTTAAAACACTCAACGGCGATTTGTTGCGGATTTTTATCTTTTTGTTGTCATGATGCACAAACGCAAGCAAAAAGGCGGTGCGCGAGCGAAGAAAATATGAAAAAAGCGTCGAATTTTGCTGTGCTATAATAGAGGGCGTACAACATGCAACAAAAACAAGGAAGTTGAGGATAAAAAATGGAAAACAGATTGCTGCTGCGCGAAGACACGCGCCAACATATTGCGTATTCGCTCAAATACGGTTTTTACGTAACAAAAAGACGCACACGTTGCTTTTTAATAGAGGTGTGTGACGGCGAGAGAACGAAAGTCGTTACACTCGGGGGAAATCTTGACGAGGCGTACCGTCTTTATTTGTTATTGGTGGAAAACGAGGTCGCTCCCTGCCACGTGGACGATATTATTGAGGATAGGGAAGCGGAGTTGTGCTTGCTTACAAATTAAACACAAGTTTTTTTGTGAATATTGCTTTACTTTTTTTAAATATTATGCTATAATTAAAGAACATTAAGGCGGCAAGCGCTTTGACATTGCCGCAAGTAAACGGAAAGGTGAGCGCTTTGCGCGACTTGCAGCCCTATGAAATGCCCCAATTGTTCTTATTTTGACAGTAAAGTGATCGACTCTCGCCCCGTTGAGGAGCGTAACAGCATTCGCCGCCGCCGCGAATGTCTTTCCTGCGGCAAGCGCTTTACAACCTTTGAGATGGTGGAGTCCATGCAGATATTGGTCATCAAAAAGGATAACAGCAAGGAGCTTTTTGACCGTTCGAAAATGCTTTCGGGCATTATGAAGGCGTGTCAGAAGCGTCCGATCAACGGTGAGGAGATCGCCGCCGAGATCGAAGCGGAGCTTCAAAACAGCCTTGTGCAGGAGATCCCCTCCAAAAAGCTTGGTGAGATGATCATGGAAAAGCTTAAGGCGCGTGACGAGGTGGCTTACGTTCGCTTTGCCTCGGTTTACCGCGAGTTTAAGGACCTTGATACGTTCCTCGCGGAGCTGAAGGAATTGAAGGAAGCTCAAAAATGATGCAAATGAAATAGCACGGTGTGTAATTTCACACCGCGCTATTTTTTTATTTTGGAAAAGTAGCGTTTTTGCCAAGCGAAGCCTCAATGCGCAAAAGTCGATTGTATTTTGCCACGCGCTCACTGCGGCAGGGTGCGCCCGATTTGATAAATCCCGCACCTGTTCCCACGGCAATATCGGCAATGGTGGTGTCCTCGGTTTCACCCGAGCGGTGCGACAGAATGTGGCGATAGCCCGCGCTTGAGGCAAGACCGATCACCTGCAGTGTTTCGGTCAGCGTGCCGATCTGATTTGGCTTGATGAGAATGCTGTTTGCCGCCTTTTGGCGAATACCCTTTTGCAGACGGGACGTGTTCGTCACAAAAAGGTCATCACCCACCAGCATGACGTTGTGTCCAATGCGCGATGTCAGCTCCTTAAAGCCCTCGAAATCCTCTTCACCGAGCGCGTCCTCGATCGAAAGAATGGGGTAGACAGCCGAGAGCTTTACCCATTCGCCAATGAGATTTTCACGCGAGAGTGTCACGCCGCGCTTCGGCTTGCGATAAGCGCCGCTTTTTTCCTGCCATTCGCTTGCCGCCGCGTCAAGCGCGATCTTGACGGTCGTGTCGTTGTAGCCTGCGGCAAATATCGCCTCTGTGATCAGCTCGATCGCCGCCTCGTCACTGTCAAGGTTGGGAGCAAAGCCACCCTCGTCACCCACGGTCGTCGAAAGACCGCGCTTTTTGAGAAGCGCGCCGAGTGCGTGGTAGATCTCGCTCCCCCAGCGCAGTGCTTCGGCAAAATGCGAGGCACCGATCGGTACGATCATAAACTCTTGAATGTCAATATTGTTGGCGGCGTGCGCGCCGCCGTTTAAAATATTCATCATGGGAACGGGCAGGGTGGTGGCGCGAATGCCGCCGATATGACGGTAAAGCGGCACGTGATAAAAGCACGCCGCGGCACGTGCCGCCGCCAGAGAAACGGCAAGCGTTGCGTTCGCGCCGAGCTTGTGCTTGGCGGCGGTGCCGTCAAGCGCGATCAGCATGCGGTCAAGCTCTGCCTGCTCTCCCGCGTTGACACCGTAAAGCGCGGGGGCGATGCTTTTATTGATGCTGCCAACCGCCTGCAAAACGCCCTTTCCCCCATACCGTGTGGGGTCTTTATCGCGGCGCTCGTGTGCTTCAAAGCTTCCCGTTGAGGCGCCCGACGGCACACTGGCAACACCCACAACGTCGTCGCTGACAACGACGGTTGCTTCAATGGTGGGGTTGCCGCGCGAATCGAGAATTTCTCTTGCGCTGATCTTTTTGATCAAAGGTTTACTCATACCGTATCCTCACTTTTTTATTTTGCCTTTTTCTTTAAGTTGCGCAAAAGGGCGCTTTTTATACCCGTTTCCCTCAAAATCTCAAAAAGGTCTATACAAAATGAAAAAAATATGATATAATATGGAATTAACAATTATAAGTATAGCGAGCGCGTGCTCGCGTGTGAGGTAAAGTATGCAAAATAAAAAATACAATCGCGAAGGACGTCCCGCCAATCGACATTTCGAGAAGTCACCCCGTCCCCCCCGTTCTTTGAACGGCGAGCAGGGTGAGGAGCGCGTTGGAAACGGCGCTGTGATCGGCAGAAACGCGGTGCGCGAGCTTCTGAAATCGGGTCGCCCCATCGATAAACTTCTGGTGCAAAGCGGCGAGCGGGAGGGCGCACTTGTCCCCCTTGTCGGCGAGGCGATCGCGCGCGGCATTCCCGTGGTGGATACCGACCGACAAAAAATGGATAAGATCGCGGGATTTTTGCCCCATCAGGGCATTATTGCCATGGCGGCGGAAAAGGAATACTGCACGGTCGAGGATATTCTTGCCATTGCCTCAACGCGTGGGGAAAAGCCGCTTGTCGTGATCGCGGACGGCATTTCCGATCCGCATAACCTCGGTGCGATCATTCGTTCTGCCGAGTGCTGCGGCGCGCACGGCGTGATCATCCCGAAGCGCCATGCGGCAGGTCTTTCTCCCGTTGTGACAAAGGCGTCGGCAGGTGCTATTGAGCATATGGCGATCGCCAAGGTCACCAATATTGCCGCTACCGTTGACGCGCTTAAAAAAGCGGGACTCTGGATTTTTACCGCCGAGGCGGACGGCATTGATTTCAGACAGGCTGACATGAATATCCCCGCCGCCATCGTGCTTGGCAGTGAGGGTGAGGGCGTGTCCGACTTGGTACGCAAAAAAAGCGATTTTACCGTTTCGATCCCTATGTACGGTAAGGTCAATTCCTTTAACGTATCAAACGCGGCAGCCATTTTGCTGTGCGAGGCGGCGTACCAACAGCGCGGCAAGCGATAATAGGCTTTTGAATAAAAATGATGAAAGGAGGCAAGCGGAGATGAGCGATGAGCGTAAATACGATATGAACGAATCCGACCTTGTACTGCAGCAGCTGCGTGAGCATATCAACGGCAGATTGCAGGGGGACGATGATAAAAGCACACCCGATGCCTTTTTTGAAAAAAATAACGACGAGGTTGACGCAGAGGAAGCCTTAACAGACGATGAGATGTTGCTTTCCGAGGTGCTTGAGGGCATGGAGAACGGAGCGGAGCCTGCGGTCATTGACGTCACGGAGGAGCACGCCGATAAAGACGAGGCCGCTTTGACGGACCTTGCGGGGGAGAGCGAATCCGCCGATATTCCCGCATCGGTCGATGAGGCGAAAGCAAATGAAAATGAGATTGCCGCGACGGTTGATGCACCCGAGGAAAAGCCGTCGGAGCAGACCATGCCCCCGCAACCGAAGAGTCGCGAGAAGCGCCGCCATGCCAAAAAGCTCCCCAAGCTCAGCGAGATCAAAAAAACAAGCGAAGCGGTGCCGATGCTTGATACGGCACTTGAGGAAAAAAAGCAACGTGCCGCCGATCTTGCAAAGGAGCAGGGTGCCGATCTTTATTGGCGCGCAACGGGTGAGATCAATGAGCGCGATGCCTATAAATCGATTGCAAGGGCGGCAAAAGCAGAAAAGATCGCCCCCTCAAAAACAAACGAGTCCGCCGGTGATGAGGTAGAGAAAAAGCCGCAGAAAAGCGGGAAAGAAGGGACGAAGGTACCGTTTTATGCAAGGGCAACAAAGGGTGAGCGCGAGGAGATCGCCAATATTACCGTAGAGGGGCTTTTGCAGGATATATTCGGTAAGGTAAGCGGTCCTGCGGGTCATACGTGGGTCGAGCCGAACGCCGCCGAAGAGGAAAAAAACATGGAGCAAACGGTAGAGGAGCTTGTCAGCTCTGCTACCCAATCCGTTATCATGGGTGAGCCCGCCCCCGAGGAGGAGCCGCCCGAAAGAGAGATCGATCCCAACGACGTTACGCTTGAGTGTGACGGTCAACGCATTATTTTGCCCAGCGACGACGAGCGCACAGGGATCAACAAGTATACCTCCGAGAACGAGGAGCGCATCAAGCTCTTTTCAGCATTTTCCGCGAGGCGTATGTCGAAGGACGAAACCGAAATGCCCAAGCCCGCCATTAAAAGCATGTCCGCAAAGCGACGTGCCTTTAAGCAGACGCTTGAGGAATCCGAGGAGGATTTCAAGCTTCTTGTTGACCTTGATTATGAGGATGAGCTTGGCAAGGTGATCGGCTTTGAAAAGATACGCGATTACCACGAGCGCCGTATTAACGGTCAGCTTCGTCTTCCAAGAGGCGCAAGGCAAAACAAGCGTCGGCTTGAATACGGCTCCCATACGCAGGATATTGATCTTTGCAAATATTATGCCAAGCAACGCAAGCGCGCTATTATCTATTTTGTCGTGGCACTGTTTTTGCTTGCGTTTATGTTTGTTTATGAGTATTCAACCTCCCTGCTTGCCTTGTTTGGCGCAAGCGACACCTCGCGTTATCCGATCGCATATCTTTTGATCGGGCTTTTGCTCTTTGACGTGGCGATCTTTTTGTTTCGGCGTCCCTTGCTTGAGGGATTTTTTGCCATCTGCCGACTTTCCGTGATCGATTATTCCTTTGCCTCGGTGATCGTGTTGGCGACGGTCGTGTATCATGTGGGACTCTTTTTTGCGCCTGCAAACAGCGCAATGCGCCTGTATCTTTCTCCCGCGCTTTTTGTGATCGTTTTGCTCGCCGTGTCCGAGCTTATTAATTGTTACCGTGAATTCAGCGCCTTTCGTGTGATCTCCTCCAAGCAGCAAAAGTATGCATTGCTTCCGCGCATTTCGGTGGGCGGCAAGGAGGGCAACGCGCGCCTTAGCCTTTCTGAGAGAAGGGAAGGGGAGGAATGGTACGTGCGCCCCGTCGGCTTTGTGCGCAACTATTTTACCAATACCGAAAAAAAGAGTGAGCGCAGTGCTTATTACGGCGCGCATCTGCTGCTTGCGCTTTCTCTTTCGCTTCTTGCTTCGCTATTCGTTTTTTTCAGGGATAGCTCACTTACGGGTGCTTGTCATGCGGCCTTCGTGACCTTTTTGCTGGCAACTCCCGCTATTTCCGTGTTTTACGTTTCGGTGCCGATGTTTTTCGGTACGCTGCTTCGTCTGAAGCGCAAGGGTGCGATCATTGGCGAGATGCCCGTGCATGAAACGAGCGATAAGACCGAGGTCGTGCTCTCGGAGCTTGATTGCTTCAAGGGACTTGATTACGCACAGTTTGAGCTGGTAAAAAATTGTGACGCCGAGCGCTGCGTGATCCTCATTCGCGCTCTGCTTGACGCGATCGACAGTCCCCTTAGCGAGTCGGTGCACGTGCCGCAGCGTATGCGGCTGGAGCCCGCGTCCGTTACTCTTACAGATGTGGGCGAGCGCGGTGTCGCGGCGGTCGTGCGCGAGAATGACGGAAACGTGCCCATTTTGCTTGGTGACGTGTCGTATCTTCAAAAGTACGGTATTCGTGTTTCACCCAAAAAGGATGGGCGGTATGACGAGATCAAGCGTCAAATGCTTTGTGTCGCCATCAACGGCAGGCTGACGGCGCTGTTTGTGGCGCAGTACCGCTTCAAGGATGATATGGAGGAGCTGCTCGCCTTGCTAAAGGAGGAGGGCGTTGGTCTTGTGATCCGCACGAAGGATCCCGGTATTTATGATGAAATGCTGAAAGCATTGGTTGGCGATACTTATCCCATGGTGCGTGTCATGAAGGCACACGCTGACGAAATGGACATTCGCACCGACCGTGTAGACACCTCCGTGGTGTCACTCGGCACCGCAAAGGATACGGCGCGTACCATTGCCGCTTGCCGTCGCATCCGTCGTGCTGTGCGCGGTGGCGGTGTGTGGCAAACGCTTTCGCTCCTGCTTGGTGCGGGGCTTGCCGCGACACTGGCGTTTTTTGGTAGATTGGTGTTGTTTTCACCGTTGTTTGTAACGTTGATGGCATTGCTCTCAACCGTGGGGCACGTGCTGTCTGCTTATTTGATTTTGCGTGAGTAATGCGTAAGTAATAGGAGTAATAATGAGAGAAAAGATTAATATGCTTTTGCGATCGGTCGAAAAGCCCGGTCGCTATGCGGGCGGTGAGTACGGCTCGGTCATCAAGGATAAGGCGGCGGTAAAGGCGCGCTTTGCCTTTGCTTTCCCCGATACCTACGAGATCGGTATGTCCAATCTCGGTATGCGCCTGCTTTACGGTGCGCTTAACAACGACCCCGACATCTGGTGCGAGCGCGTATTTTGCCCGTGGGTCGATATGCAGCAAAAAATGAGGGAATATGATATTCCGCTTTTCGCGATCGAGTCCTGCGATCCCGTCAGGGATTTTGACATTCTCGGCATCACGCTCGGCTATGAAATGTGCTACACCACCGCGCTTCAGATGCTGAAAATGGCGGGCATTCCGATCCTTGCCGCCGAGCGCGGCGAGGACGAACCCGTGGTGATCGGCGGCGGTGCTTGCGCCTATAATCCCGAGCCGCTCGCCGACTTCTTTGACTGCTTCTCCATTGGCGAGGGCGAGGATAATCTTGTTGAGTTCACAAGGCTTTATATCCGTATGAAGGAGGAGGGGCGCTATACCCGCTCCGCGTTCCTTCACGAGGCGGCACGCACGATCAAGGGTATTTACGTGCCCTCGCTTTACGACGTGACCTACAATGAGGATGGCACGATTGCCGCCATCACGCCGAAATTCGATGATATCCCCGCACGTGTTGAAAAGTGCATTATGGCGGATATGGACAAGGCGTACTTCCCCGAAAAGCTCATCGTGCCTTACATCGAGGCAGTGCACGACCGCATTATGCTGGAGGTCTACCGCGGGTGTATTCGCGGCTGTCGCTTCTGCCAGGCGGGCATGATCTACCGCCCCGTGCGCGAGAAAACGCCCGAGGTCTTAAATAAGCAGGCAAGATGCCTTTACGATGCGACGGGCTATGAGGAAATCTCCCTCATGTCGCTGTCGATCAGCGATTATACGCAGCTTGAGCCCTTAACGCGCAGTCTGCTTGAGTGGACCGACCGCAATATGGTAAGTCTGTCGCTTCCGTCGCTTCGTGTCGATAGCTTTAATAAGGAATTAATGGAGCGTATTGCCTCCGTGCGCACCTCGTCGCTCACCTTCGCGCCCGAGGCGGGTACACAGCGCCTGCGTGACGTGATCAACAAAAACGTGACCGAGGAGGACCTCATGCGCGCCGTCAACGTGGCATTTGCGGGCGGCAAGACCAACGTCAAGCTCTATTTCATGAACGGTCTGCCGACCGAAACCTCGGAGGACCTTGAGGGGATTGCCAAGCTCGCCACCGACGTGGTGCATGAATTTTATCAGAACAAGGAGCGCCCCAAGGGACGCTCGCCGCAGGTGACCGTCAGTGTTTCCTGCTTCGTTCCCAAGCCCTTCACCCCCTTCCAGTGGGAGGCGCAGGATACCATGGAGATGTTAAAGGAAAAGCAGGAATATCTTCGTGGTAAGATCACCGACCGCAAGGTGCGCTATCAGCACCACAACGCGCGTGTCAGCCACATTGAGGCAGTGCTTGCGCGCGGCAACCGCCGCCTTGGCGCGGCACTCGCGCTCGCCGTAGAGGAGGGCTTTTGCCTGGATGCGTGGGACGAGTTCTTTGATTACGACAAATGGCTTTCGGTCTTTGACCGTGCGGGCATTGACCCCGCGTTCTTCGCCAACCGCAAGATCGGACTTGACGAGGTGTTGCCGTGGGACGTTATTGACTGCGGTGTCACCAAGGCGTTTTTGCGCCGCGAGCGCGACAAGGCGTACGGCGAGGTGACCACCCCCTCTTGCCGCGAAAAATGCTCGGGGTGCGGCGCAAATCGATTGGGAGGAGAGCGCACGCCTTGCCCCGCGTGCCACGTGAGTGATGAAGGATAATGAGTTGAAATTTACCCTGCCCATGCTCGACGAGCCACGCACCCTGCGTGTCCGCTTTGTCAAGAAGGGCAATCTGCAATACATCTCGCACCTTGACCTCCAGCGCACCTTCGGGCGCGTGCTGGTAAGAGCAGGGCTTCCGCTTTGGTACACCAAGGGCTTCAATCCGCATATCAAAATGGTGTTCGGTATGCCACTGCCTGTCGGTGCGGAGAGCGAATGCGAGATGCTCGATATCCGCCTTGAGCGCGAGATGTCGGAGGAGGAGGTCATGCGGCGCTTGAACGCCGAGCTCACCGACGAGCTTGCCGTGCTTGCGGTTTATCCCGCCGAGCGCAAATTCTCGGATATTGCCTTCGCCGAATATGATTATACGATCAAGACCACGGGGGCTGACGCGGCGCTTGCCGAAAGGATCGGCGCGCTTTTGAAAAACGGACCTCTTACGGTCATTAAAAAGGGCAAGGCAGGCGAGCGCGAGGTTGACGTTTGCGCGTCGGTTCTGCGCTTTGCCGTTCGGGAGGCAGCGGGTGTGATCTACCTCAATGCCGTGCTCGCCGCGGGAGAGGGCAAGTATCTCTCGCCCGAGGCGCTCATCAGCGCCCTGCGCGAAAAAGCGGGGATTCTGTCGGGTGATCTTACCAAGGAGAGCTATCGCATTCTTCGCCGCCGCGCGTTTCTTGCCGACGGCGTGACCGAATTCAGATAAGAGGTACATCATGTTTATCAATGACGGACTGACAAAAATTGAGGGTGAAACACACGCCTTTTTAATGCTTGGACAGTCGAATATGGCGGGGCGCGGTGAGTTCTCGGACGTTGAGCCGATCGTCAATCGCAACTGCTATATGCTCCGCATGGGTCGCTGGCAAAAAATGAGCGAGCCGATCAATCCCGACCGTGGGGTCTTTTCGGGCAAGTTTCACAGCGGCGTGTCGCTTGGCGCTTCGTTTGCCGACGACGTGTCGCGCACACTTGGCTGGCGTGTGGGGCTTATCCCCTGTGCCGACGGCGGCACAAAGCTCGCACAGTGGATGCCGGGCGAGATCCTTTTTGACCATGCCGTGATGATGGCGGGGCTTGCCGCGCGCACGTCGAAGATAGAGGGCATTCTCTGGCATCAGGGCGGGAGCGATTGTTCCTCTGCCGAGGACGTTGACGCTTATGCCGAAAATTTCATTAAAATGATCGCTACGTTGCGCGAGGCGCTCGGTGGCGATCTGCCGCTTATGATCGGCGAGGTCCCCGAGCGAACGGATGAGCGTTGGGGAATGCGCGAGCGCGCTCCGCGCCTGAACGGTATTTTTAAAACGTTGGCGAGCGAGCTTCCAAACGCCGTTTTGGTGCCTGCCGCGGATCTTGCCCTGAAGCCCGATGGGCTTCACTTTAACTCCGTGTCCTTGCGCCTGCTCGGCAGTCGCTACGCACGCGCGTATATGGATCTGATCAAAAAATAATTTTTGCCAAGTGTCGGGAACGACGGGGAAGGGAGCATTCATATGTTTATCAATGACGGACTTACCAAGATCGAGGGCGAAACACACGCCTTTTTAATGATCGGACAGTCAAATATGGCAGGGCGCGGCGAGTTTGCCGACGTCGAGCCGATCGTCAACCGCAACTGCTATATGCTCCGCATGGGGCGTTTTCAGAAAATGAGCGAGCCGATCAACCCCGACCGTGCGATATTCACGGGCGATTTTCACAGCGGCGTGTCGCTTGGCGCTTCGTTTGCCGATGATATTTCACGCACGCTCGGCTGGCGCGTGGGACTGATCCCTTGTGCCGACGGCGGCACCAGACTCGCGCAGTGGATGCCGGGGGAGATCCTTTTTGACCACGCCGTGATGATGGCGGGGCTTGCCGCGCGCACCGCGAAGCTTGAGGGTATTCTTTGGCATCAGGGTGAAAGTGATTGCGGCAGTGACGAGGACGTTGACGCGTATGCTGAAAAATTTACCCAAATGATCACCGCACTGCGCGCGGCATTAGGCGGCGACCTGCCGCTCCTGATCGGTGAGCTTTCCGAGAGAACGGGAGAGCGATGGAATATGCGCGAGCGCGCGCCGCGTATGAACGGCGTGCTTAAAAAGCTCGCAAGCGATCTGCCAAATGCCGCGTTCGTCCCTGCCGCCGACCTTGCGCTGAAGCCCGATGAGCTTCATTTTAACGCTGCGTCGCTCCGGGAGCTTGGCAGTCGCTACGCACGCGCGTATATGGATTTGATGAAAAAATAATTTTTTTGAGAAGCGTCGGGAAATGACGGGAAAGGAGGGCGCATGGATATCTTATATTACGACAATTCGGTCGTTGTGGTCGTCAAGCCCGTGGGGGTCCTCTCCGAGGACGCGCCCACCGAGTCCGTGCCGAGCCTTCTTGCCGAGCGCTTTGGCAAGGTCTTTGCCGTGCACCGTCTTGACCGCGCCGTTGGCGGCGTGATGGTCTATGCGCGCACACCGCGCGCGGCGGCGACCTTGTCGCGTGCTGTTGCCGAGCATAAGCTCACAAAGTGTTACGAGGCAGTGCTTGGCGGTGTGCCCGAAAAAAACGAGGGCGAGCTTCGCGACATCCTTTTTAAGGACGTGCGCGCGGGGAAAGCCTTTGTGGTCAACACCCTGCGCCGCGGCGCAAAGGAGGCGGTGCTTTCCTATCGCACCGAGGCAACGGTAAAGGAGGGCGAGAACACGTTCACACGTGTGGCGGTAACGCTTGGTACAGGGCGCTTCCACCAGATCCGCGTGCAGTTTGCCTCGCGCGGACTTCCGCTTGTCGGTGATGGGAAATACGGCTCGCGCGTGAAGGCACCGTCCCCCGCGCTTTTTGCCGCGTCACTTACCTTTCCGCACCCCGATGACGGGCGCGACATGACCTTTTGTGCACCCGTACCTCGCACGTTTCCGTTCTCGCTTTTTGGCAGTGCGGGGTATGAGATCGAGCGAAAATTCCTCATCGCCTATCCCGACGTTTCACTGCTTGCGCGTATGGCGGGATGCCGAAGGATCGAGATGGAGCAGACCTATCTTGTGTCGCCCGACGGTGAAACGCACCGTGTACGGCGTGTGGTTGAGGAGGGGAAGGTTACCTTTATTGAAACGCGCAAGCGCCGTGTGACGATGATGCGCGCCGTCGAGGAGGAACGCGAGATCACCGAGCGGGAATACGAGTCGCTCCTTTTAAAAAAGGAGGCGGGAAGCACGCCGATCAAGAAAACGCGCTATGCGATCCCTTTCGGTGACGTGACGGTCGAGATCGACGTATATCCCTTTTGGCAGGACCGCGCGATCGCGGAAATCGAGGTGGCGCGAGAGGATGAGGCGGTGGGGCTACCGCCGTATCTTACCCTCATTCGTGAGGTCACAAACGACAAGCGCTACAAGAACGTCAATCTTGCAAAACTCGTACCGTTTGACGATATATCGACTTAAACGGACAATAAAATATGTGAAAAAGAGGGAAGGGCACCGAAAAAATCCGTCGGAACTGCCGCTTCCCCCTTTTTTTGACAAAGCGCGAAAATTTGCTCGAAAAAGGGGAGAATCCCGACTTCCGCGTGCTTCCGACAATTTCCGTTTTTGAAAAAATCACCAAAAACGGAAAAATATTTTGGGAAAGCACTTGACTTAACGGAAAAAGTGTGCTAAAATGTTGCCAAAGATGGAAAAACGGAGGGGTTCTCTCATGGATTATATCAAACGTATTAAAAAAATCAAAAGCGAGCGCAAGATCACAAACGACGAGCTGGCGGAGCGGACGGGTATTGCCGTCGGTACGCTTTCCAAGATCCTTGCGGGCATCAGCGAATCCCCCAAGCTTTCCAATTTCGTGGCGATCTGCGAGGCGCTGAATTGCTCACTTGATTACATCATGTACGGTATCGAGGAAAACAGCAACAACTACACGCTTGACGAGCAGGAAATGAAATTTATTGAAAATTACCGTGCCCTTGACGAGCGCGGCAGGGCAACGGTCGGCGCGCTGGTGGAAAAGGAGCTTGAGCTGATCCCTTTACCGCAGGGCAAGGTGCGTGAGGTGCATTTTTCACGCCCCGAGCCGCTTGCCAAGCGCCTTACCGCCGCTTATGCAGATAACCTCAACGGCTTTGGAAAGCGCACGTTAAAGCTCTTTGACCTGCCCGTGTCGGCAGGGGTGGGCGTCGCGCTTGATGCTGATACCGCGGAGGATATTACGGTCAGCGACAATTCGATCACGCGTGAGGCGGATTTTGCCCTGCGCATCAGTGGCAACTCCATGGAGCCGCGCTATCGTGACGGAGATATTCTCTTGGTGCAGGAAACCGACACGGTGGAGTTTGGCGAGCTTGGTATTTTTATCCTTGACGGCAACGGGTTTTTCAAGGTCTTTGGCGGCGATCGCCTGTATTCCCTCAATAAGGAATACGGTGACATTTTACTCAAGGACTTTGACGACGTGCGCGTGGCGGGCAAGGTTATCGGCAAGCTGAAGAGAAGATAAAAAGGGGCTGATTCATTAGCGCCGACCAAAAACACACACGAAAAAGCATATAAAAATACCGCTTTCCTTTATCCTTTTGGGGTAAGGGAAAGCGGTTTCGCTTTTTATACGCCTTCCCCTTGAGGGGAAGGTGTCGCGGAACGCGACGGATGAGGTGTAGGCAACAAAGTTGCCGTGTGTTTTTTAGACGCGCTCTCGGCACTCACAGTATTTAATACAGTTCTCGTGCCGAGATCACTTCTTCTGCATCTAATGACTCAGCCCTTTGGGCCTTATTTTGTTCTCTGCATTTTCTTATATTGCGTGGGGGTATAGCCGGTTCGCTTTTTAAAGACGCGCGAGAAATAATTGCTGTCCTCAAAGCCCGTCTTGCGTGCGATCTCGCTAAGGGATAAAACGCCCTCGATGAGCAGCTTTTTTGCCTCTGCCACACGTTGCCCCAAAAGATAATCAATGATCGATGAGCCCGTGTCGCGCTTAAAGATCGTGTCGCAATAAACGGGCGAGAAGAAGGTGAGATTGCCAATGTCGGCAAGTGTGATCTTGTTTGCGATATTTTTATTGAGATATTCAAGAATTTCTGCCGTCAGCTTGCTGATGTTGCGGTTTTGATAGTGATCCTCCATCGCCGCGAGGATCGCGGCAAGCAGATGCGACATGGTGAGCTCGTATTTCGTGGGGTTGTGTGCGATGATCTCGTCGCATGCGGCGATCATGAGCGCGACGTCACTTTGAACGGCGCCGTGGATAAATTCGGGGAGTGCTGGCGGAGTGGTGGTGTGAAAGTTGAAGCTGACGTAATTGGGACGGTTGACGCTCGCTTTTCTTGCGCGTGCCGAGCCGCTTCGTATGAGGACGGCATCGCCGTCCTTTAAGGTGACGTTTTTGCCGTTTACGGTATAGGTCATCTCGCCACCGAGCACGATCGTCAGATCGTAATAAGCGATGGGCGCGGGGCGTATTTCAAACGCGTTTCCGTGCGTGTGATGACGGTAAAAAAATAAAGAAATGTTGTTCATATTAACATCGTCCTGTTTTTTAGTTAAAAAATAAAGATTTTACCTTGTTTTATTGTAAAATAATGCTAAAATTATAATAGCATAATATGTTATGGTTGTCAAGGAGGTTTTTTATGATTAAACTTTGTGCGTTTGCCGACGAGGCAGGCTCGGAGCTTGCCGTACAGATCGCGGCACTGAAGCGCAACGGCATTTCTCTGATCGAGGTGAGAAAGGTTGGCGAGAAGAACGTATCGGAGCTGACGGACGAGGAGGCGATCGCCTGCCGCGAGGAGCTTGCGAAAAACGGTATTGCCGTTTGGTCGGTCGGCTCGCCGCTTGGCAAGGTCAAGCTTGCTGAAGAGAAGGAGCACATGGCGAAGGTGCGCCGCGTTTGCGAGATCGCAAAGCTCCTCGGCACCAAGCGCATCCGTATGTTCAGCTTTTTTGAGGCGTATGAAAGCCCTGCCGAGGTCAAGCGCGCGCTTGCCGAGATGGTTGCCATTGCAGACGAGCACGGTGTGGTGCTTTGCCACGAGAACGAGAAGGATATTTACGGCGACACGCTTGAGCGCGTCCTCGAGCTGATCGACGCAGACATTAAGGGACTGCGCTTTGTCTTTGACCCCGCCAACTACATTCAGTGCGGCGAGGACGTTGCCGTGGCGCTGGATGCCCTGTTTGATAAAACCGATTATTTCCATATCAAGGACGTGGAGCGTGCCACGGGTCAGCTCGTGCCCGCAGGGCAGGGTGACGGCGAGATCGCCAAAATGGCGAATATGATCGCCGCGTCGGGCAGAGATGCCGTCATGACCCTTGAGCCGCACCTCAAGGTCTTTGACGGTTATGCCGAGATCGACGGCAGTGAAATGAAAACCAAATTTAATTTTGCTTCGCACGACGAAAGCTTTGATGCCGCGGCAAACGCCCTCAAGGCAGTTCTTTCCTCGTGCGGATATAAAGAAAATGAGAAAGGAGAGTTTGTAAAATGAAATTCGGACTTAACATGTTTTCTCTGAAAAATCAGACGACGACCAAGGAAGAAACGATCGAAACCGTTAAGCGCCTGCAGGCAATGGGCTATGATTACTTTCAGTTCTCGGGCACGACGGTCGATACCGACACGCGTGTGACGTTGGTCAAGGAGCTGGGCGCGCCGATCGTGCTTACCCACACCAAGTTTGATGCCATGATGGCAGATCCCGAGGGCGTTGTTGCCGACCACGCGCTTTACGGCTGTGAGAATATCGGCCTTGGCATGCGCGAGTTCCGCGGCAAGACCGAGGAGGAGATCTACGCGGCGATCGCCGAGATCAAGGAGGCCTCCGAGAAGATCAAGGCGGCAGGCGGACATTTTTATTATCACCACCATAATTTTGAGTTTATCAAGCTTTCAAACGGCAAAACGATCTTTGAGGAGCTGATCGAGAAATGCCCCGAGGTCAACTTTACGCTTGATACCTTCTGGCTGCAGGCGGGCGGCGTTTCGATCGTTGAGTATATCGAAAAGCTCAAGGGCCGCATTTGCTGTGTGCACCTCAAGGACTTCCTGCCGGGCTTCAAGCAAGGTGAGGATGGCAAGTGGAAGATGGCAGAGCCGAAATTTGCCCCCGTGGGTGACGGTAACATCAACTGGCAGGACGTGATGGCGGCATTTAAAAAGGCAGGCGTGCAGTACTATCTCGTTGAGCAGGATGACGCCACCAAGTATGACGATCCCTTTGCGCAGGTTGAGCGCAGCATCAAATATTTAAAGGAGAATTTTTAACATGAAAAAGGTAAGATTTGGTATGGTTGGTGTAGGCAAGCAGGGCACGGGCTACATCAAGAAGTTTTTTAACGAGGGCAAGGTTGAAAACGGCGAGCTGGTTGCTATTTGCGATATCGACCCCGCAGCGATCAAGAATGTAACCGAGGAGCTTGGCTTCAAGGGTGAGATCTTCACCGATTACAAGGAAATGATCGACAGCGGCAAGATCGACGCCGTGATGATCGAGGTACCCCACTACGACCACCCGTGGATGAGCATTTACGCGCTTGAGCACGGCGTGAACGTCCTTTGCGAGAAGCCTGCGGGTGTTTACACCAAGCAGGTCAAGGAAATGAACGAGGTGGCAAAGCGCTCCGATAAGCTCTTTGGCATGATGTTCAATCAGCGCACCGACTGCCTTTATCGCAAGATGCGCGAGATGATCGCCGCAGGCGAGATCGGTGAGGTCAAGCGCGTGAACTGGATCATCACCACGTGGTTCCGCACCCAGGCATATTACAATTCCTCCGATTGGCGCGCAACCTGGAAGGGCGAGGGCGGCGGCGTGCTGCTCAATCAGTGCCCCCACCAGCTTGACCTCATTCAGTGGGTCGTTGGTATGATGCCCAAAAAGATCCACTCCTTCTGCAACTACGGCAAGTGGCACAACATCGAGGTTGAGGACGAGGTGACCGCTTATCTTGAATACGAGAACGGCGCAACGGGCGTGTTCATCACCACCACGGGTGAGGCAGGCGGCACCAACCGCTTTGAGGTCGTTGGTAACAACGGTAAGCTCGTCGCCGAGGATAACAAGCTGATCTTCACCAAGCTCGCCGAGGGCGCGCGTGAGTATTCCGACACCTCCGAGCATCAGTTCAAGGGTCCCGCAAAGACCATTATGGAGGTTGAGACCGACGGCAAGAACGAGCAGCACATTGCCATCATCAATAACTTCGCCAACGCCGTGCTCGGCATTGAGCCCCTCTACGTTGACGGCACCGAGGGCATCAACGGCGTGGAGATCATGGACGCCATGCTCCTTTCCTCCTTCCTTGGCAAGGCGGTGGAGCTCCCGATCGACGACGACCTTTATCTTGCCGAGCTGAACAAGCGCATCGAGGGCAGCAAAAAGGCATAAAAGAGGGAACGATATGAAAATCGTAATCACAGGCGCGGGCGTCATCGGGCGCGTGCACTTAAAGGCACTTTTAGAGCTTGGCATCATGCCCGCCGCCATTTGCGATATTGACGAGGAAAAGGCAAACACCATGCTGCGTGAGCTGCACCTCGATCTGCCCGTATTTGGTGATTACCGCGATATGCTTGACAAGCTGCAGCCCGACAGCGTACATATCTGCACGCCGCACTATCTGCATGCCGATATGATTGTTGAGGCGCTTTCGCGTGGCGTAAATGTGCTTTGCGAAAAGCCGCTTTGCATCAAAAGGGAGGATATTCCGCGTATCCTCGCGGCAGAAAAGGCGAGCAACGCCATGCTTGGCGTTTGTCATCAAAACCGCTATAATCCCGCCAATCTGTTTGCAAGGGAGTATCTTGCGGGAAAGACTGTGCGCGGCGGACACGGCACGGTTGCATGGCACCGTGACGCCTCCTATTACCGCTCCGCCGATTGGCGCGGCAAATGGGCAACCGAGGGCGGCGGCGTGATGATCAATCAGGCGCTTCACACGCTTGATCTCATGCAATGGATGCTTGGCTACCCCGCGGCAGTGACGGCAAGTATTTCCAATCTCTCGCTTGGCGGCGAGATCGAGGTGGAGGATACCGCCGTCGCGACCTTTGCGGGCAAGGCACCCTTTACCTTCCTTGGCACGAACGCGGCGGGTGCTAGCCTGCCCGTGCAGATCACGGTGCGCACCACCGCCGAGGAGCTTGTTTTGTTGCCGCACAGCGTCATTGTCGATGGCAAGTGCCTGTTTCACGAGGAAAAGCAGATCGTGCTGGGTAAGACCTGCTACGGCAACGGTCACGTGACACTGATCTCTGATTTTTACGATTGCGTAAAAAGCGGTCGCCGGTTTGCCATCGACGGCACGGCGGGCGCGGCAGTTATTAATATGATCCTTGCGATGTATGAAAGCAAGGGAGAAAGGGTGGAGCTATGAAGGGATTTTTTGATGAGTCGCTCTTTTTGAGAAGTGACAGTGCCGCGCGCATATACGCGGCGATCAAGGATCTGCCGATCGTTGATTATCACTGTCACCTTGATGAAAACGCCATTGCCGAAAACAAGACCTTCGCAAATATCGGCGAGCTTTGGCTCGGCGGCGACCATTATAAGTGGCGCGCTATGCGCCTTTGCGGTGTAGATGAGTATTACATTACGGGTAACGCGTCATGGCAGGAGAAGTTCAATGCCTACGCCGCCGTGATGCCGAAGCTCATCGGCAACCCGCTTTACTATTGGACACATATGGAGCTGAAGAGCGTTTTCGGCATTACCGAGCCGCTGAACGCCGCCTCTGCCGCACGCATTTGGAATGAGGCAAATAAGGTTCTTGCAGGGATCGACGTGCGCTCCTTGCTTGAAAAATTCAAGGTTGAGTTTATTGCCACCACCGACGACCCCGACAGCGCGCTTGCGCGCCACGGTGTTTATGGGGGCACGGCGGTAACGCCCACCTTCCGCCCCGACCGCTGCTTTGCCGAGGGCGTGGATAAAAAGCACCTTGAAAAGCGTCTTGATTATTTCGTTGAGCACGGCTGCAAGATCGCCGACCACGGCTTTGATAACGTGGCAAAGGACCCCGCCGACCTTGAGTGGCTGATGGCGGCGTGCCACGAGCGCGATCTTGTCCTGCAGCTGCATTTTGGCACCTTCCGCAATATCAACAGTGCTACCTTCAAGAGCATTGGCAGAGATAGCGGCTTTGACGTTTTCCGCGGCACCGTGGATACCGACGCCGTGGCTCACCTGCTTGACAAAATGGCAGGGCAGGGCAAACTGCCAAGAACCGTGCTTTACAGCCTCAACGACGCGGCGGTAAGACCCCTTGCCGCTATCAGCGGTGCGTTCCCCGAGGTGCTCATTGGCGCCGCGTGGTGGTTCAACGACACCCTCTCGGGTATTCGCCGTCACCTTGATACCGTGGCGGAATACGCGGCACTTGGCACCAATCTCGGTATGCTCACGGATAGCCGCTCCTTCTCCTCCTACGTGCGGTTTGATTTCTTCCGCCGCATTCTTGCCGATTATATCGGCGATAAGGTAGAGGCGGGCGAGTATGACGAGGGTACTGCCATTTCGCTTGCAACCGATATTTCTTATAATAACGTAAAGGAATTTTTGAAATTATGATGAAAATGACATTTCGTTGGTATGGCGAGAGCGATTCGATCTCTCTTGACTATATCAAGCAAATTCAGGGCATGACAGGCGTGGTTACCGCCGTTTACGACGTGCCCGTCGGCGAGGTGTGGCCGCTTGACAAGCTCCTCCGTATGCGCGATCTTTGCCACAAGGCAGGTCTTGAAATGGAGGTCATTGAGAGCGTGCCCGTGCACGAGGATATCAAGCTCGGCAAGCCCACGCGTGACCGCTATATTGAGGCGTACAAGCAAAATATTATCAACTGCGGCAAGGCGGGTGTCAAGTGCATTTGCTACAACTTCATGCCCGTGTTTGACTGGCTGCGTACCGACCTTTCCTTCCGTCACCCCGACGGTGCGACCTCGCTTGCCTACTGCCACGATACTCTCATGAAGCTTGACCCCAAGAACCTGCATCTGCCGGGCTGGGACGAGAGCTACACGCCCGAGGAGCTGCAAAAGCTGCTTGGCGAGTACGAGGGCATGACGCACGAAAAGCTGTTTGAAAACCTCGTTTATTTCCTCAATGCCGTCATGCCCGCTTGCCGCGAGGCTGACGTCAACCTTGCCATTCACCCCGACGATCCGCCTTGGGATATGTTCGGTCTTCCGCGCATCATTTGCTGTGAGGCAGATTACGATCGCCTCTTTGCGGCTGTGCCCGATAAGCACAACGGCATTACCTTCTGCACGGGTAGTCTTGGTGCAGGCAGATTTAACGACCTCGCACACCTTGCGGGCAAGTATGCAGACCGCATCTATTTCGCGCATCTGCGCCAGCTCAAATATACAAACGACACCGACTTTTACGAGAACGGTCACATGACCGAGCGCGGTGACGTTGATATTTACGGCATCGTAAAGGCGCTTGTCGCCAACAATTTTGACGGATATCTCCGTCCCGACCACGGCAGAAACGTGTGGGGCGAGGAGGGCAAGCCCGGCTACGGTCTTTTTGACCGCGCCATGGGTGCTTGCTATCTTGGCGGCTTGTTTGAGGCCGCAGAAAAGGAGAAAAAATAATGAAGCTTCCCTTTCAAGTAGATCTTTCGGATAAGGTCGCGGTCGTTACGGGCGCGGGCGGTATTTTGATGAGTGAGTTCGCAAGAGCTCTTGCCGCGTGCGGCGCCAAGGTCGCGCTTCTTGATATCAACGGTGAGGCGGTCGAGAAGATCGCCGCCGAGATCGGCGAGAATGCCCTTGCCGTTCCCACCAACTGCCTTGACAAGGCAAGCATTGAGGCGGCAAAGGTCGCGGTCAACGCCAAATTCGGTAAGGTCAATTACCTTATCAACGGTGCGGGCGGCAACAATCCGCGCGCTACGACCGACAATGAGTATATGACCCCCGACCTCTCGGGCGTGAAGGATTTCTTCGCGCTGGAGGAGAGCGGTCTTAAATTCGTTTTTGACCTCAACATCACCACGGCGTTCCTCGTCACGCAGGTCTTCGCCACCGATATGATCGAGGGCGGCGGTAACATCATCAACATTTCGTCGATGAACGCTTTCCGTCCGCTTACCAAGATCCCCGCGTACAGCGCCGCAAAGGCGGGCATCAGCAACTTTACCGAGTGGCTTGCCGTGCATTTTGCCCCCGTTGGCATTCGTTGCAACGCCATCGCTCCCGGTTTCTTTGTCACCAATCAGAACAGAGGACTTCTGTTTGACGCGGAGGGTAACCCCACCGCGCGCACGGGCAAGATCCTCGGCGGCACGCCGCAGAAGCGCTTTGGTGAGGTTTCCGACCTCCTTGGCACGCTCCTTTGGCTCTCCTCGGACGAGGCAAGCGGGTTCGTCACGGGCACCGTTATCCCCGTTGACGGCGGCTTTAACGCTTACTCGGGCGTGTGATGTGCGTTTCATTGCATGTTAAATAGAAAAGAGCGCGGATGGAATTTCCATCCGCGCTTTTTTTATTGCGATAACCCCAAAAGATATTCGGGTGATACATTTAATACCTTACAAAGGGCACGCAATTCATAATCGGCAACAAAGCGTGTGCCGATCTCAATGCGGCTTACGCTGTCGCGCTCCACGATCACGCCCTCTATTTGCAGCTTTGCCGCAAGATTTTCTTGGGAAAGGTTGCGCTGCTTTCTCGCTTCTTTTACGCGCTGACCGCAAATGTTTTTACTGCCGTTAAAATCGTAAATTTTCATAAAATCTCCACTTTTTGTGTTAATGTTAAGAATTCACTTGACTTTAACATGTTTTTGCTCTATAATTGTGTTAAAGATAAGAATTATCGATTATAATTCATTTTTTTGGAGAAATATGATGAGTAAAATTGGTATTTTAAAAGGTTTTGATAAGCTTGGTAGAATTGTGATACCAAAAGAATTGAGAGATCGTTATGGCTTGAACGGTGTCATTGAAATTATTGCGACAGAAGAGGGCGTGTTAATCAAAAGTCAAGAATATATTTTGACCAAAAGAGAAAGTGCCGAAGAGTGAGGCAAAAACAAAAGCACCGAGAAGCAAATGCTTCTCGGTGCTTTTACGGTTTCTTATTGCAACGCCTCAAAAATGAGATCCGAAAGGGCAACAAATTCGGCGGTGTCAGCCATGGCTCCCTCCGGGAGGGAGCTGGCGCCGTAGGCGACTG
>JAZOSR010000068.1:0-34978 GCA_045657225.1 Eubacteriales bacterium
AAAAGTACGGTGCCTGCTTTTCTTTTCCAAAAGAAAAGTAGGTCCTGCGATGTTCGTGATGATGGAGCATAAAGGGCCACAGTAGATTAAAGGAGCCCGAAAGTGAGTTCCGCGGTGGTTTGCAGGCCTCCCCCTCTCCTCCTCGATTGACTTGTCTCGACAGGGATAGGGGACGTTGGAAGCAGTAAAGCCAAGGATAGGGCGCCGCCTTGCACATGCAGGGTTCCTCTATTCTCCATGACACGGCATGGTGGGATTTGATACAAAAAGGACGGAGAATTTGCATTCTCCGTCTTTTTTGTTTTATCTTTGATCCATAGGAATATAGTTTTGCTTGCCCGAGATGCACTTGTAGGCAGGGCGAATGATTCGCTTGGCCGTCTCGGCCTCCTCAATGCGGTGCGCGCACCAGCCCGCAACACGTGCGATGGCAAACAAAGGCGTGTACATCGATTCGGGGATGTTCAGCATACGGTAAATAAGACCCGAGTAAAGGTCTACGTTTGCGCACATCGGCTTATCGATTCCCTTATATTGGCGGAAGATCTCGGGCGTTAAGCGCTCGATCGATTCAAGCAGTGCGAAGTCGTCGCCAAAGCCCTTCTTTTCGGCAAGGTCTTGTGCATAGCGCTTGAGCATGCAGGCACGGGGGTCGGACTTGGTGTAAATGGCGTGACCCATACCGTAAACAAGGCCACTGCCGTCGCCTGCCTTGCCCTCCATGATCTGAAGGAGGAAGCGAGTCAGCTCCTCATCGTCGCGCGGGTCGCGCACGCCTGCCTTGATGCAGTCAAACATTTCCTGCACCTTGATGTTCGCGCCGCCGTGACGGGGACCCTTCAGGGACCCGATCGCCGCGCCGATCGCGGAATAGGTATCGGTGCCCGAGGAGGACAGCACGCGGCAGGCAAAGGTCGAGTTGTTACCGCCGCCGTGCTCTGCGTGAACAACGAGGCAAAGGTCAAGAAGGCGTGCCTCCTCCTCGGTGTAGGTCTTGTCGGGGCGCATCATACGCAAGAAATTTTCTGCGGTCGTCAGCTCGGGGCGGGGATTGGTGAGGTTCAGGCTATGGCCGCCAAAGAAGTTGCGGTTGACGGCATAGGTGTGTGCCGCAATAACGGGTACGCGCGCGATCAGCTCCATGCTCTGGCGGAGCATATTTTCAAGCGTGGTTTCGTCGGGGTTGTCGTCATAGGCGTAAAGCGAGTAAACGCCCGTGGCGATCTTGTTCATGACCGAGCGCGAGGGCGCCTTCATCAAAATATCCTCATCAAAGCGAGGGGGAAGCTTTTCATAGCTGCTGATCAGGCGCGAAAAGTTTTTTAACTGCTCAGCGGTCGGCAGGTGACCGAAAAACAGGAGATAGCAGCACTCGGCAAAGCCAAAGCGCCTTTCCTTCACGAAGTTTTCGCAAAGGGTAGACATGCGGTGACCGCGGTAGTAAAGCTCGCCCTCCACGGGAGTTTTCTCGCCTTCGTTGATGACGTAGCCGTGTGCGTTACAAATACGCGTCACGCCCGCCATAACGCCCGTGCCGTCGGGCTCACGGAGACCGCGCTTGACATGGTAGTTATCAAAGGCGGCGCCGGGAATCTGATATTCTTTTGCGGATTCCTCAACAAGCTCGCGCAAAAGCTCTTTTTGTTCGGTGGCATTTGCAACATTTTCGTTTTCAAATTGCATATTTTGTGCCCTCCCTTCAAAGAAAAAAACTTATAATAGGCCTATATTATATCACGGTGAGACAAATATTGCAAGATATAAACGAAAAAAATTCAAAAAACTGCAATTATAACCAATGCTTGTGCTTGAAAATGCCGATCAGCACAGCAACAATGCCAAGAGTCAGTATAGTGACAAAGAGATAGCCGTATTGCCACGTGAGCTCGGGCATGGCGGTGAAATTCATACCGTACCAGCCCGTAATCAGTGAAAGCGGCAAAAAAATGGCGGAGAGGACGGTTAAGACCTTCATGGTGTCGTTTTGCCGCCGCTCAAGCGTTGATTGATGTGCCTCGCGCAGCTCGATCAGCTGCTCACGCAGGGTCTGCACGTTGCGCTCGAGCCGCTCCGCCTTGTCGGTGAATATCCTAACATAGCGAAGATCACCCTCGCCGAAAAGGTCGTTTTCGTTTTCCTCAAGCGCGCGGCCAATGTCGATCAATTGCTCGTAGTAGTTGCGCAGTACGAGAAGCCGCCGCTTTTGCTGTAACAAAAGGGTAATAAAATCCTCGTTTTCGCGGTCACAAAGCAGATCCTCGATCGGCTTTGCGAGATCAAATTCAAGATCCTCGAGCATGCGCGCGTCACCCTCCGTCATCGCGTCAAGAAAGGCAAATACCAGCTTTTCAAGCGTGAGGGTCGTGGGCGGAAATCGGCGCAGGGCACTTTCAAATTTTTGCCGTGTACTGCCGTCGCTGTCCTTGATGTCCACCACAAGAAAGAAATCGCGCATCACGAACAGGGCAAAGCAATCGCCGCCGTCCTCGCCCACCGTCCGCTTCACGGTGGCAAAGCTATACTTGTCATAGACCTCCACACTGCTTCTGAAATACCGCACCTCCGCGCGACATTGCGCGACGCTTGTTTGCGGAATTTCCAGCATCGGTGCGAGGCCCTCAAGCTCCGCCACTGACACAAGACCTGTGGTGATGCCGTGCCGCACGTGCGGCAACGTGTCGTGCTTTTCGATACCGTTACCCACCAAATAGAACATATGATCCCCCCCTTTCTTGGTAGTGTGCCCAGGTTTTTAGAAAAGAAAAGGACCTTTCCTTGAAAAGGTCCTTTTCTGATAGTCTATGCTCATTTTGCGAAATGTGGAATAGGGAAATGATCAAGCGCTTTTTTTCTCGCGCGGCAATCGGGCATGACCGACGTCAGATATTGCCAAAAGCGCTCGCTGTGATCGGCGTGGCGAAAATGCGCCAGCTCGTGGCAAACGACGTAATCGACAAGCGCCTCGGGGAGATAGACAAGGTTGCGATTGAGCGTTACGCGGTTTTGCGTCGGGCGGCAGACACCCCATTTTGAGGTCATGGTGCGAAAACAAAGCGTGGGGCACGTGCGCGGCGTGGGGGCAAACAGTGGCAAAAGCCGCTGGGTAGCAGCAGTCAGTGTCACGCGCGCCTCACAGTCAAGAAAGGCGGCAAAGGCGGCGGCGCGCTCGGCAGCGTTTTCCGTGTCGCGAACGGTCAAAATAAGCGTGGTATCGGTCAAGAGAAAATCGCGCTTTTTGCCCTTATGCACGGTAACGGTGCGCGTTTTTCCGTGTATGGGGAGTGTTTCGCCTGTGGTAAGCGTAAGGGGCGGCATGCGCTCTTCCTTTTCTCTCCAGAAGGCTCTTGCTTTTTCAATGAAATCAACTTGCGAGGTCAAAAAAGCCTCAATGCGCGAAAGCGGCACGCGCGGGTGCGCAGAAACCGTAATGCTCCCATCACGTTGCACGCGCAAATTGATGTTTTTGACGATTTTTCTTGTGAGAGTGAAGGGGTAGGGCGTGCCGTTTATGTTGACGGTGTGTGGCTCTTGGTATTTCATAGCATCAGCGCTTTAAGCGGTCAAGCGCGTCCTGCAAAATGATCTCTGCCGAAAGCGGGTCGATCACGCCCTTGCGCTTTTTGCCGCGTGTGCCCGTTTCGTTGAGAAAGCGGGAGGCGACCATGGTCGTCATGCGCTCGTCGATCAGGGCGATGGGTACGTGGGGCATTTTTTCCTCGATCAGTGCCGCTAACTGCTTGATGCGCGCGGCACGCGGTCCCTCGCTTCCGTTCATGTTGACGGGCAGACCCATCACAACGGCAACGGCACCGTGCTCTGCGACCGCGGCGGCAATCGCCTCGGCGGAGCGCTCAAGACCGCCGCCCGCAATATTGCCAATGGCGGAGGCAAGAAAGCGCGAGGCATCGGAGATTGCCAGCCCCGTGCGCGCCTCGCCGTAGTCAACGCCGAGAATGCGCCCCTTTGTTTCTTTGATTTTTTCAATGCTCATTTGGGGTCTCCTTTTTTGAAAGTGCGCTGTCGAGGAAGGCAAGCAGATCGGCAAACACCTCGTCGCGGTTGATCTCGTTGTGCATCTCGTGTCTTCCGCCCTCGTAGAGCTTAAGGGTCACGTCGCAGCCCTCTTTTTCAAGGCGCTCGGCAACCGCGCGTACCCCCTTGCCGTAATTGCCAACGGGGTCCATGTCGCCCGCAAACAGTAGGATCGGCAGGTTTTTCGGCACCGTTCCCGCCCATTTTTTAGAGGATACGGTGCGCAGCAGCGTGAAAAGCGTGCGGTAGCCCATGGCGGTAAACACAAAGCGGCAAAAGGGATCGTTTGCGTATCGATTGCGTGTTTCGGTATCGCGCGTCAGCCACGCGTGGGGGTCGTTTTCATCCTTGAATTTTTTATTGTACGCGCCAAAGGCAAGCGCGGTGATCAGCTTACTGCGGTGGTGCGGACCCTTTACCCTTCGAATGGCAGAAACCACCTTTAGCCCAAGCGCCGTCGGCTGCTCGGGACCGCCCGTGCCGCTGATCAGTGCGGCATCAAGCTCATTTCCGTAGAGCGAGAGGTAATATCTTGCGGCAAACGAGCCCATACTGTGACCGTAGAGAATAAGCGGCAGATCCTTGTGGCGCGCCTTCATGTGCATTGACATGGTGTGCAGATCCTCCACAAGAAGCAGGGCACCGTTTTCGTCCATATAGCCGAGCTCCTCATCGTCGGGGGCGGTGTGTCCGTGCCCGAGGTGATCGTTTCCGCAAAAGATAAATCCTGCCTCGGCAAAGCGGCGTGCCCATTCGTCGTAGCGCTCGATATACTCGCACATGCCGTGCGAAAGCTGTATCACGGCGCGCGGCTGAATACTCGTGGGGCGCCAGATATAGGCGTGCACGGTGGTGTGACCGTCGGCACTCAAAAAGCTAAACTCTTCAAAAATAATATCAGCCATAAAGCAAGGACTCCTTTCTCACCAACTCCCTTGCAAGGTCAAGGAGAACGGGTTTTTTGTTTTCTTCGGGATATTGCCACACGTGCTCCTGCAAGCGCGTGAGCATGGCGGCGGTCGCGGTGGTGCGCACACCCGAGAGCTCCTGCAGCTCGCGCCCGTTCACGGCAAGGCGGCGCAGCTCAACGGCGGTCTTGTCGCGAAAGACCGTGCGCGTGAGGTGAAGTGCCTTTTCGGTATCACCCCCGTGTATCGCGCCGTGTAAGAGAATGGCATTTTCAAAGTACGGAAAATGGCGGCAAACAAAGCGCCTTGCCTCAAACGGTGTTGTCGGCAGGGGCATGGTAAGCGCCGATAGGTAGGCGCACAGCGCGTCGCAAAAGGCGTTTGGCGTGCGCAGACGGCGGCAAAGCGCGCGCGCCTCATCACTCGTGCTTTTGTGTAAAAGCGCGGCAAGCCGCAAGGGTGCCTCAGCGGGGAGCGAGGCAAGCATCGGCAAACGGGAAAGGTCGGGGACGGTATCGAAAAAGACGAAAGGAATACAGCCCGCCTTGTGCATGGCGGCAAGTCCTTTTGCGGCGGCAGGGGCAACAAGAGCTCCCGAGAGCTCCGTGAAAATGCGTTCCACCGAGACGTTTGCCAGCCCTGCCGACATCTCTTTTGCCGCCAAAAGCGTTTTTTCTTCTATTTTAAAATCAAGCTTTGCCGCAAAGCGAAAGGCGCGCAGGATACGGAGCGCATCCTCCCCAAAGCGCGTGGCGGGGTCACCGACGGCGCGAATGATGCCGCGCTCAAGGTCCTCCTTGCCGCCAAAGAGGTCAACAACGGCGTTTTCTGCCATATCATACGCCATGGCGTTGACGGTGAAGTCGCGCCGTGCAAGATCGTCGGCAAGCGTGGCGGTAAAGCTGACCTCCTCGGGGTGGCGGCTGTCGCGGTAGGCACCGTCCGTGCGGTGCGTGGTCAGCTCAATGGGGTGCCCCTCAACGATCACGGTAACGGTTCCGTGCGCAATGCCCGTCGGCACAACGCGCAGATCCGATAAAATGGTGATGACCTCCTCGGGGGTGGCGTTTGTCGTCATGTCAAAATCGTTTGGCGCGACACCGCGCAAAAGATCGCGCACGCAACCGCCAACAGGATAGGCACGCTTGCCAGCGGCGGCGAGCCGCTCGGTCAGCACGCGCACGTGGCAGGGCATCAATGCCCCGATCTCACGGTCGTTTAACATCACGCTCACCTCCTTTTAAATGACTGATATTTCACGTATAGTATACCACATTTTTTGCTTCATGTAAAGAAATCGGAAATTTTTACCGTGTTTGGTGATACTTTTTTTGCAAATACTATCAGCAAAGAGCGATTTGCAGTAAAAGCACCGTTCTTGAAAGTGAGGTAAAATCATGAATTTGATAGATCGTATTGCATTGATTTTAGTTATTATCGGTGCACTCAACTGGGGTGCGATCGGACTGTTTCAATTTGACCTCGTTGCCTTTGTTGGCGGCGGTGTCGATTCGCTGTTCTCCAGAATCATTTATACCATTGTGGCACTTGCGGGTATTTGGTGCATCTCCCTTATTTTCCGCTCAAGAGAGGAAATTGAGAGCGCCTGATCCGTGATGGCACGTGTGACGTATGCGTCAAAAAATAAAAACGGGTGCTTGCCAATGGCAAACACCCGTTTTTATATTGCACGTTTTAATCATTAAGAAACGATGACGTACATAGCAACGACCAGGATCGCAAACAAGCCGCCAACGATCATCGTCAGGAGCGAGAGGAGCTTATCCTTGGATCTGCCCTTGCCCTTGCCAAGATACGTATCGGAGCTGCTACCGGTAATGGTGCCGGAAAGCTGCTTATCCTTGCTCGACTGCAGCATGACCGCTACAACGATGAAAAGAGCCATTGCGATGAGCACGCCGCCCATGATCCATTCCAATACTGCCATTTTCGTAACCTCCACAATTTTCAAGATAGCGCGAAGTCCGCGCAGAATATACATACTGTGGTATTATAGCACACTTTTTTAAAAAATGCAATAGTGTTTTTGAAATTTTTTGAATTGCATATAAAGTTCATGCAGTGAATGAGAAAGCGCAAGGCAAAGCCTTCTCCTTGAGGAGAAGGTGTCAACCAAATGGTTGACGGATGAGGTGTACCCGCCGAAGCGGCGTTTATTAATGTAAGAACGACCACACGGCAACTGCGTTGCCTACACCTCATCCACCACTACCGTGGTCCCCCTTCCCCTCAAGGGGAAGGCTCATAAAAGCGAAACCGCTTTCCTCTACCCCTAAAGGCATAAAGGAAAGCGGTTGTTTTATTGTGCTTTTCGTGTGTGTTTTTGTTCGGCGCTAATGAATCAGCCTTTTTATGTTATTGCTTGGCGATAATTTTGATGTTTGCGGGCTTGATCCCTGCTTGCTCAAAAACGATCTCGTTGATCTGGGAGATCTGGTTCGGCTCCAGTGCCTCGGCGCTGACTACGATCGAGCAGGTGTCGTCATTGATAATGGCAACGCACTGCGCAAAGCCGCGCGAGAGCACAAGCGACTCAATGTTTGCCTCCGCCTCCATTTCCTTTGCGAGCTTGGAGATCTCAAGGAGTGCTCCCGTCTTGGTTGCCTCGTCTGCGTTTTCGTTTTCAACCACGCCCTGCAAAACCTCAAGCGCCTCGTCGCGTGCGCGCTGGCGGCTTACCTGCGTGGCGGAAAAATAACTGCCTGCTTCATTTGTGGCAGTGTCGTCCGTCGGCTCGTTTGACGGTGCGTCGGTCGGGGCTACGTCGGTCTTACCAAACAGCGTGAGATTGAGGGCAAGCGCCGCCGCGACGAGCAGCACAGCGCAGGCAACGATCAGGTGCTTACGTGCGAATTTCGGTGTTTTTTTGTGTTCCGGCTTTGGCATTTCGAGTTGGTTTTCCATCTTCAATCCTCCTTTATTAATTGCCTCATTCTCTTATATGTGCCGCCCCTTTCAAATATGCAAATTTTTGGCGCTGAATTTGCCAAATTCTATTGACAGTGCGCCGTGGCGTGCTATAATATAAATAGTTGCACACGCAACCAATTAGAAAGGGGCACTCTATGCACGCATTAAACAGAATGAACGCAATCGTGCGTTACGGTAACTTTTGGCGAACGCCAAAGCTGGAGGGCACGGGCATTGGCGCCTGTGACCGTCCGTATTTATACTATATATGCCGCCATCCCGGCGTTTCGCAGGAAACGCTGTCAGGCGCGCTGCTTGTTAACAAAAGCAGTGTGGCTCGCCGTCTTGCGCAGCTTGAAAAAGAGGGGTACGTGACAAGGACCCCCGATGAAAACGATCGCCGTGTCCTGCTTGTTTCCCCCACCGAAAAGGCAACGGCGCTGCTGCCGATCCTGCGGGATATGGCAAGAGAGTGGAACGAGATCATCACCGAGGGCTTTACCGAGGAGGAGGTCGAGATCTTTTCGGCTCTCGTGGAGCGCGCGTGCGCCAACGCAAAGAGAAAGGCACAGGAGCTGACGCAATGAGAACGATATTACAATATTTAAAGCCGCTTCGGCGCAGTCTTGCTTTCGGACTTACCATCAAGGTGATCGCCACGCTCTTTGAGCTGGTGCTTCCTTACATATTAAGCCATATTCTTGACGTGGTCGTACCGAGGCACGAGGTGGGGGGGATCCTCGTGTGGGGCGGCGCGATGGTCGCCGCGGCGCTTCTTGCCATGCTCGGCAACGTCATTGCCAACCGCAATGCCGCCAAGGTGGCGCGCGAGGCATCGCGCGGCATCAGACACGACCTGTTTGAGGCAACCATGCACCTTTCCTCGCGTCAGGTGGATGCCTTTACCGTCCCCTCGCTTGAAAGCCGCCTCACGTCCGATACCTATCACGTGCACCACTTTATCGGCATGGCACAGCGCATGGCGGTGCGTATGCCCATCCTTCTTATTGGCGGTATCGCCATCACGTTGGTGCTCGACTGGCGCCTTGCGCTCATTATGATCGTGGCGCTCCCCCTTATCGGTGGGTCGGTGTACCTTGTGACACGCAAGGGTCTTCCGCTTTACAGCCAAACGCAAAAGGCGGTTGACGGTATGGTGCGCGTGGTGCGCGAGGACTGCCAGGGCGTGCGCGTCATTAAGGCGCTCTCAAAGGAGGAGTACGAAAGCCGCCGTTACGACGGCGCGAACCAAAAGCTTGTGGCGTGTGAGCGCCGCGCGGGCATTACCATGGCGCTTTCCCAGCCTCTGATGACACTGCTTTTAAACCTCGGACTTGTGGGCGTGATCCTTGTCGGTGCTTATCTTGTCAACGACGGACTTTCCATGCCGGGCAGAATTATCGCCTTTATTCAGTATTTTACGTTGATGTCGGGCGCGATGACCGCCATGACCCGTATTTTTGTCATGTCCACCAAAAGCATTGCCTCTGCCAACCGCATCGCCGAGGTGCTGGAGGCGGGCGACACCTCGCGCCGCGAAAATACGCTCCGCCACCCCGAAAACGACGAGCAATTTATCGTGTTTGACGACGTTTGCTTTTCGTATAACGGCAAAAAGGATAACCTCTCGCACATCAGCTTCACCCTGCCGCGCGGCGGCACGCTCGGCGTGATCGGCGCAACGGGCTCGGGCAAGACCACCCTCATTTCGGTCCTCCAGCGCTTTTACGATATTGACAGCGGCAGTATCCGCATCGGCGGCGAGGATATTTACGCCATGGACCCCGAAAAGCTCCACCGAATGTTTGGCGTTGTCATGCAAAACGACTTTATCGTTGCCGACACGGTGGCGGAAAATATCCGCTTTGGGCGTGACGTGAAGGACGAGGATATGCACCGCGCGGCAAGGCTCGCGCAGGCGGCTGATTTTATTGAAGCCTTTGCCGATGGGTACGAGCACTTGCTTACCGCCAAGGGCACCAACGTGTCGGGCGGTCAGCGTCAGCGCATTCTCATTTCCCGCGCGCTTGCGGCGAACCCCGAAATTTTAGTGCTTGACGATGCCTCCTCGGCGCTTGATTACAAGACCGACGCAAATTTGCGTCGCGCCATTCGCGAGGAGCTGCACGCAACCACCGTGATCGTGGCACAGCGCGTCAGCTCCGTCAAGCACGCAGATCACATTCTTGTGCTTGATCACGGCAAGGTGATCGGCGCGGGCACGCACGAGCAGCTGCTTGCGACCTGCCCCGCGTATAAGGAGATCAGCGATTCGCAGATGGGAGGTGCGTTCCTTGAATAACATGCATATGGGCGGCGGTGGCGGCGGACTTGGAAAATCGCGCTCGCTCTCGAGCACCGTCGTTGATCAAAAGCAAACCAAGGGTGACAAGGCGCGCGTTTTGCGCCGTATGGGCAAGTATCTCTTCCGCTATCCCAAGACCGTGGTGCTGGCGCTCACCTTGATGCTTTCCTCCAATCTTTTAGCGCTTGCGGGTCCTATGCTTTCGGGCAAGGCGATCGACGCGATTGAGCTTGGTAGCGGCAGAGTTGACCTTGACACGGTATGGCTTTACAGCATTTTGCTGATCGTGTTTTATGCCGTATCGGGCGTGCTTTCCTACCTTCTGTCGGTCTTGATGGTGCGCCTCTCGCAAAAGATCATTTACACCATGCGCCGTGAGGTCTTTGACCACCTCACCTCACTCCCCGTCGGGTACTTTGATACCCACGCAACGGGTGATATTATCAGCCACATTTCCTATGATATTGATACGGTCAACACCTCGCTCTCGCACGATATTTTGCAGGTGCTTGCCAGCATCGTCACGGTGGTGGGCGCTTTGGTGATGATGATCTCGATCTCGCCCGCGTTGGTTTTGGTGTTTGCCATCACCATTCCCGTATCTATTTTGTTTACGCGCTATAAAACAAAGCGCATTCGCCCCTTGTTCAAGGCGCGCTCGCGCAAGCTCGGCGAGCTGAACGGCTTTGCCGAGGAGATGCTTTCGGGTCAGCGCACCATTCGCGCCTATTCGCGCGAGGACGTTATCGTTTCCCGCTTTGATGAGCGCAATAACGATGCCGTTGAGGCGTATTTCAAGGCGGATTGGCACGGTGCCGTCATCGGTCCCTCCGTCAACTTTATCAACAATCTCTCGATCGCGCTTGTTACGGTCTTCGGCGGCGTTTTGTATATGCTGACGCAAACCACCCCGACATTGGCGCCTGTGTTCGTTCTCACGCTTGGTGGCGTGTCGGCGTTCGTGCAGTATTCGCGCAAGTTCTCGGGACCCATTAACGAGCTTGCCAATATCGTCAGCGAGCTGCAATCGGCAACCGCGGCGGCAGAGCGTGTATTCCGCCTCATTGACGAGGAGCCCGAAAAAGCCGATGCCGAGCATGCCGTTTGTTTGTCCGACGTGCAGGGCGACGTTGATTTTGAGCACGTGAAATTCGGATACGTTGAGGGGAAAACGATACTTCATGACCTTACCGTCCACGCAAAGCCCGGTACCACGGTCGCGATCGTGGGACCCACGGGTGCAGGCAAAACCACCATCATTAATCTTCTCATGCGCTTTTACGACGTTAATGCGGGTGCCGTTTCGGTGGATGGCGTTGACATTCGCGAGGCAACGAGAAGGTCACTGCGCGGTGCCTTTACCATGGTCCTGCAGGATACGTGGCTTTTCTGCGGCACGATCTTTGATAACATTACCTATGGCAAGGAAAACGCCACGCGCGAGGAGGCCATTGCCGCCGCCAAGGCGGCGCATATTCACGAGTATATCGAGAGCCTGCCAAACGGCTACGATACGGTTCTCACCGACGACGGCGTGAATATCTCCAAGGGTCAAAAGCAATTAATCACCATTGCGCGCGCCATGCTTGCCGATGCTCCGATGCTCATTCTTGACGAGGCAACCTCCAACGTTGACTCGCGCACCGAAATTCAGATACAGTCGGCGATGAAGCGCCTCATGAAGGGCAGGACCTGCTTTGTCATCGCGCACCGACCTTCCACCATTCAACACGCCGACGTGATACTCGTTATCAAGGACGGCAACGTCATTGAGCAAGGTAATCACGAGGAATTGATGCAAACAAAGGGAGGCTTCTACGCCTCGCTTTACAACTCGCAGTTTACGTAAGATGAAGATAGAATTGTTTGCCCTGAACGGCTCGTTTTCGCACACCAATCTTGCCGTGCGCGCCCTGCGCACGGCGCTCGCCGACGCGGGCTTTTCCGCGGTCGGCATCACGGAAGCCACGCTCCGTGACCGCACCGCCACGGTGCTTGAGCGCCTTGTCGCGGCAGATGCCGCGCTTTACGGCTTTTCCTGCTACATTTGGAATATTGAAGAGATGCTCGCGCTTGCCGCGGACCTGAGGGCCGTGCGCCCCGATTGCCGCATCGTGCTCGGCGGTCCCGAGGTGTCCTTTGACACCGACCGCTTCGCGGCGCTCCCCTTTGTGGACTGCGTGATCGCGGGAGAGGGCGAGGAGGCGATCGTTGCGGTTGCTAAAGCGATCCGCGATGGGGGAGCGCTCCCCTCGGTGATAGAGGGTGCACCCGATGCTCACTTCGCCGAGCGCGGTATCCACTACAAGAGCGAGCGTGAGATCTCCTCGCTTGTTTACTACGAATCCTCGCGCGGCTGTCCCTTTTCCTGCGCCTTTTGCCTCTCGTCCGCTTCGACGGGTGTGCGCGCAAAAAGTGCCGAAAAAACACTTGCCGACCTTGCGGCGTTTGAAGCATTCCCCGAGCCCTTTACCGTAAAGCTCGTTGACCGCACCTTCAATTTTGACCGTGCGCGCGCAAAGGCGATCTGGCGAGGGCTCCTTGACGAATCCTTCACCAAGTGCTATCATTTTGAAGTGTGTGCCGCCCTTTTGGATGACGAGAGCTTTGAGATTCTTGCCGCCTTCCCGAAGGGCAAGGTGCAGCTGGAGATCGGTCTGCAGAGCACCAATCACGACACCCTCACGGCGATCGGTCGCCGCGACGATGCGGCGGCGGTCATTGCCGCCGCGGGGCGCCTGCGCGCGGCGGGGAATATTCACGTGCATCTTGACCTGATCGCAGGTCTGCCGCACGAGGATCTTGCCTCGTTTGCCGCTTCGTTTGATGCGGCGTATCCCGCCGCCGACCTCTTGCAGCTTGGCTTCTTAAAGCTGCTGCACGGCACGGCACTGCGGCGCGATGCCGCGCGGCACGGTATCGTGTTTTCGAAAAAACCGCCCTATACGGTACTCAAAACGGCAGATCTTTCCTATGAAGATGTATGCCGCTTACAGCACGTGGCGGCGCTTGTTGATCGGCTTTGCGAAAAGGGTAGATTCACGCGCTCGCTTGGCTTTTTGCTCGCAAGACGCCCTTCGCCCTTTAGCCTTTTTGATGGCTTTGCCGCTTATTTGCGAGGGAATGACGGACGGGAGCTGCAAAAGATCTCGCAAAGAGAGCTGTTTTCGCACGTGGCGGCATACGGTAAGGGCTTGCTCGCCAAGGAGGATGTCGCGGCGTTTGTTCGCTGTCTGGAAGCCGATTTTTCGGATTTTGAGGTACGCAAACCTCCCAAGTTTTAAAAAAGTGGGGTAATGATATGAAAAGAGTATTAGTAACGGGTGGCTCGCGCGGCATTGGTGCCGAAACGGTGCGCGTTTTCGCCGCAAACGGCGATCGGGTCGCGTTTTTTTACCGCAAGGATCACGCCGCGGCGGCATCGGTTGCCGCCGAAACGGGCGCTACCGCCATCGCCGTTGATATCGCGGATGCCACGGCGCTTGTCACCGCCTTTCGCGCGGCGTGCACGGCGCTTGGCGGCGCACCCGAGGTGCTTGTGAATAATGCGGGCATTGCCGAGAGTCGGCTTTCTCGCGACGTGACAGACACCGAGTGGCACCGTATGCTTGATACCAACCTCACCGCCGCGTTTTTGCTTTGCCGCGAGGCGCAGGTCGCCATGATCGGAGCGCAGTGGGGCAGGATCGTGAACGTCGGCTCGATGTGGGGCAAGGTCGGCGCCTCCATGGAGGTCGCGTATTCCGCCGCCAAGGCGGGCCTTCGCGGCATGACCATGGCGCTCGCGAAGGAGCTTGGTCCCTCCGGCATTACCGTTAACTGCGTAGAGCCGGGCGTGATCGACACCGACATGAATAAGGAATATGATGCCGAAACGCTCACGGCGCTTGCCGAGGAAACACCGCTCTCGCGCCTTGGCACTCCCCGCGACGTGGCAAACGTGATCGCTTTTCTCGCCTCGGACAGTGCCTCGTTTGTGACGGGTCAGTGCCTTGGCGTTGACGGCGGATATGCGATTGGATAAAGGAGGAATAAAAATGAATTTTGACGTATTGAAGGAAAATCTTGAGAAAAAGGGCTATACGGTATCGGTTTTCGCGACCACCGCTGAGGCAACCGATTATCTTGACCGCGAGATCAGCGGCAAGACTGTCGGCTTCGGTGGGTCGGTGACGCTTGATAAAATGGGCGTTTATGAGCGCCTTGCTACGCACAACGAGTGCTTTTGGCATTGGCGCGTGCCTGAGGGCAGCAGCGAGCTTGCCATGCGCGACGCGGGCAATGCGGCGGCTGTTTATCTTTCCTCCGTGAACGGCATTGCCGAAACGGGCGAGATCATCAACATCGACGGTACGTGCAACCGTGTTGCCGCCACCATGTACGGACACGAGCGGGTCTATCTTGTGGTGGGTAAAAACAAAATTGCGCCCGATTACGACGCGGCGCTTTGGCGCGCGCGCAACGTGGCGGCGCCTCTGAATGCCCAGCGCCTTGCGCGCAAAACGCCCTGCGCCGCCAAGGGTGACCGTTGCTATGACTGTGGGAGCGCGGAGCGCATCTGCCGTGCGCTCTCGGTCTTCTGGGAGCGCCCGGGCGGCGCCCTTGTTGAGGTCGTGCTGATCGACGAGGAGCTTGGCTATTAAGGAGAAGATTTATGGAATCTAAAATTTCGGTTTTCGAGGGTATGCAATACGCCGTGCGCTATCCCGACGGCTATCGGCGGGGCAAAAAATACCCCGTGTTGCTCTTTTTGCACGGCTCCGGTACGCGCGGTACGGAGATTGAAAAAATGCTTGAGCATTCCTTTTTTCAAAACAGCGCGGCGCACCTTGACCTCGGTTTTATTACCGTGGCGCCCCTTTGCCACAAAAACACGTGGTTTGATCTTGGCGAAACGCTTATCGCCTTTGCCAAAATGATCTATTCCTCACCCGACACCGACCCCGCGCGCCTGTATCTCACGGGCAATAGCATGGGCGGCTACGGCGCGTGGCAACTCGCGATGGCGGCGCCCGAGCTTTTTGCCGCCGTTTTGCCGGTTTGCGGCGGAGGAATGTACTGGAACGCGGGGCGGCTTGTGAACGTTCCCGTCTGGGCATTTCACGGCGAGCTTGACCGCGCGGTCCTCCCCGAGGAAAGTAAGAAAATGGTGGATGCCGTCAACCGCCGCGGCGGCAACGCGCGCCTGACGCTCTATCCCGAAACGGCGCACAACTGCTGGCAATATGCCTACACCGACCGCCGCGTGTATCTGTGGATGATGGCGCAAAGAAACGAGAACACCAAGGCGATTGCTAACGAATATAATAACAGTGTAATTTATGGCTGATATTCACTTGAAACAGCATAAAAAAGGAACCGCTTTCCCTTACCAAATGATAAGGGAAAGCGGTTATTTTTTTGTGATATGTTCTGCGTTTTTGTGGAGAAAGCAGGCTGGGCCATTTTGATGCAGAAGACGTGATCTCAACGCGTGAGGCGTATTTAATACGTCGAGCGTTGAGAGCGCGGCTAAAAAACACACATTATATTGAAACCCGTTTGCGGGTTTCTACCTCAAATAATTAAAAAAAGAAACTGCTTTCCTCCACCCCGAAAGGATAAAGGAAAGCAGTTATCAAAAATTAATTACGTGTGTGTTTTTGTTCTGCGCGAAATGACACAGCCGAGGTTCAGATTTCGGGGATCTCGATTTCTACCTCACGTCCGATCTCGGCGGATTTCGCGATGCCGTCGATGATTGCCTGGTTGTAGAGGATCTGCGAGGAGGGAACGGGAGCGGTGCCGCCGTTCTTGATCGCGTCGAGGAAGGAGCGGATCTTTTTGTCAAACAAGGACATGCCGCTCTTGTCAACGATGATCGGGATCTCGGTCTCGGTCTGCTCGCCGCAAACCTCGTGGTAAAGCTTCATAGGACCGCCAACGGTGCCGTTCCAGCACTCGGTGGAGGGGATACGCAGACCGCCCTTGGTGCCGAGAATGATCGTGTCACCGGGGGTGTCCATGTTCATTGCCCACGCAATGCGGAAGTCAAGGATAATATCGCCCTCAAGGCGGACGAAGGCAGCGGCAAAGTCGTCTACCTCAAATACCTTTGCGTACTCGGGGTGACCCGTCTTTACGTAATTGGAGTAGTTGGGATCGGTGCCGAAGAAGGCGGACTTGTAGCCCGAAACCGTCAGGGGCTTGGGGTAGCCGATGGCGTTGAGGACCATATCAAGCGAGTAGCAGCCGATGTCGCCAAGCGCGCCGATGCCTGCGGTTTCGTTGGTGATAAAGGTGGTGCCGAAGGGGGTCGGGATGCCGCGACGGCGACCGCCGCCCGTTTGGATGTAGTAGATCTTGCCAAGCGCGCCCGAGTCAACGAGCTTCTTGATCATCTTCATGTTCTCGTCAAGGCGGGGCTGGAAGCCGATGGAGAGGATCTTGCCGCTTGCCTTTTCCGCTTTCATGACCTCAACTGCCTCGTCAAGCGTCACGGTAAAGGGCTTTTCGAGCAGTACGTTAAGACCTGCGTTCAGCGCATAGATCGCGGGCTCTGCGTGCTGGCGGTTGTAGGTGCAGATCGTGACCGCGTCAAGCGCGAGGGACTTGTCGTCGATCAGCTCCTTGTGGGAGGCATAGTCGGTCTTGACACCCTCAACACCGTGCTTTTCAAAAAATGCCTTTGCCTTGCCGGGCACAAGGTCAGCGCCCGCCACGATCTCTACGTCGGGCTGTCTTAAGAGCGATTTGATGTGAGAATCTGCGATCCAGCCACAGCCGATAAACGCGACGCGCACCTTGCGGGTGGTGTCGATGACGGTAACCTCTTGGGATTCCTTAAACGCGTTCAAGCTTGCGTCCTCTGCGATATTATGATTTGCCATATCTGTTTCTCCTTTTATTTGTTGATTGTTTTGAGGTAGTTGATGCTCTTTTCGATCGACTCCATGGGGGTAAGTCCCATCGAGGGCTTATCCTGCTCAACCACGACCCACTCGGCACCGCTTTCCTTTGCGGCGGCAAGAATGGCGGGGAAGTCCTGGAGCCCAGAGCCGACGGGGCGGAACTCAAAGTTGCCGGGGCGCTGGGGCTTTTTCTTGTCGATGCCGATGAGGTCGTACATATCCTCGGACCGCTCGCCGTAAAAGTCCTTGAGGTGCACGACGGGCGTGCGACCCTTGTACTTGCGGATGTAGTCTGCGGGGATTTCACCGCCGACGTTCACCCAGCAGGTGTCAAGCTCGGTCTTAAGAAGATCTGCGGGAACGGTGTCGTAAAGCACGTCAAGCGCGTATTTGCCGTCGAGCTTCACAAACTCAAAATCGTGGTTGTGGTAGAGCATTTGCATGCCCATTGCCTTTGCCGCCTTGCAAAGCGAAGTAATGAATTCCACCACGTAGGGGAAGCTTGCGTTTTCGGGGCGATGCTCGGGCACGAGATAGGGCACGGCTACGTATTTGCAGCCGATCGTGGCGTAAATCGAAAGCACGCCGACGGGATCCTTTAACATATCAATAAAGGGGACGTGAGCGGAGATCGGCACAAGCCCCAGCTCCTCGCACCATGCCTTGACGGTGGTGGGTTCGTTGCCGTAAAGACCTGCGAATTCTACGCCGTCATAGCCCAGCTCCTTGATTTTTTTAAGTGTTCCGTAAAGATCTGCCGCTGCGTCGTCGCGCACGGAATAGACCTGTACTGCAGTCTTAAAAGCCATTTTGAAAACCTCCTTGATGGTTTATAACTTCATTATATGCGATAAATTGATTGTGTGCAAGTCATAATGTGGCGCAAAAGGGACAAATATTGCTGATATTTTCAAAAAAACGCCTATTTTCTGACAAAAACAGCATTGAGTGTGACAAAATTTGCACAAAAGGGGCGTTGCCGCGCAACGCCCCTTTTGCTTTTAAATAAAGTGCGGCAAAATATCGTCAAGCGTGCCGACGATGCCGAAGTCTGCGTGATCAAAGATGCGCGCGCCCCGATCGGGGTTAACGGCAATGACCGTGTCGCAATTTTCAAGTGCGCAGGTGTGCTGTACCGCGCCCGAAATGCCCACGGCAATATAGACCTTGGCGTTTGCGTTTTTGCCGGTAAGCCCCACCTGCGCCTCGTAGGGGGCAAGATTGAGGTCAACCAGCGTGCGCGAGGCACAAAGCTCCGCGCCGATCGCCGTGGCTAATTTTTGCATATCGTCCATTTGTGCGGCAACGCCGCGCCCGCCCGAGAGCACGAGTGAGCGCTCCTCGCTTGCCACGCGCACAGTCGCCATTTGCGGCGTGGTGGTGCACTTGATCTTGGCTACGACGCTACCGCTTTTTGCGGGGCGCCACATAAAGAGCGTTTGTCCGTCTGTTTCAAGCGCGGTGCAATCGGCGCAAAGACCCGTCTTCAGGGTCGCCGCTACAATGGGGGCAATGCGCCTGCCGACAAGGTCGGCGGGGAACAGTACAGCATCGGGGGCGACCTCCCCAATCAGCGAAACGATCGCCGCGGGATCGCGGCTGTCGGTTCTTGTCACGCGCTCGGCAAGCGCTGTGGCTTTGGGGAGCACCGCGTCACCGATGGCAAGAATGTGCCCGAGCTTTGCATTGCTTTCTCTTACCGTTTGCGCCAATCGTGGCTTTTCAAGGAGCGCTTCGATCAGCTGCGGCAGGTCCTTTGGCGCGATCATTTTACATTTTCGCGTGCCCGTGCTTGCTTCCTTTACCTCCAGCACCTTGGTGGGCGATCCGTGAAGACCGCAACGTGCCGCATCTGCCCCGATGTCCTCCTTTCCCCATACCGTAATGTCGCGAACGCGCGAAAACAGGGAAGGAAAGCGCAGGGTATTGATGCGCTCAAGGGTGAGAAGCGCGGGGGATTTTAATGTAACGTCACCGTCGCGCGTGTGGCAGGAAAGCGCGCCGTGCTCGGCACGTACCGCAAGCACGTTGGTGGCAAGTGGGATATCAAGCATGGTCGCAAGCTCGGGACCGACCTGCGCCGTGTCGCCGTCAATCGTTTGTCTGCCGCAAAAGATGTAGTCAAAGCCGATCTTCCCCGCGGCAAGCGATAGGATATAGGCGGTGGCAAGCGTGTCGGAGCCCGCAAACGCGCTGTCGCTAAGCTGTATCACGTCAAGATCGCCAAGGCGTGTTAATTGCTTTAGCTTTTCCGACGCCGAGGCAGGGCACATGGAAAGCACGGTCACGCGCTCGTCGGCGAGGGAAAGTGCCGCCTCCAGCGCGCAGGCATCAAAGGGGTTCAGCTCCCCACCAACGACCTTCAGGCATACGAGTATTTTCATCGCGTGATCTCCTTTCCTCCGTGTTAATCCTTGTAAATGTCGGCAAGTGCCGCTTGTATCTTTTTGTACTTTTTAAATACCGTTCGGTACTTTTCGTGGTTTTCCATATTCGGCTCGGTTACCGAAACCGTTTCGTTGCAGGCGGCTGCCGCCTCGGCAGGGCTCGCCCAGAAGCCCGCGAACACACCCGCCATCATGGCACTGCCAAACGAGGAGTCGCTGTGCTTCTTTTCAATCAGGGTAAAGCCAAGCACGTCTGCGGTGATCTGTCGCCACAAGGGACTCTTGCCGCCACCGCCGATGATCACGGCGGCATCGCTGTGCGCAATGCCGATGGCGTCAAGTGCCGTGAGGCAGTCGAGCATCGACATCGAAACACCCTCAAGGACGGCGCGTGTAAAATGCGCCTTGGTGTGTCCCGCGCGTGCGCCCACAAAGGAAGCACAAAGACGGGGGTCGTTATAGGGTGTCAGCTCGCCGTTGAGATAGGGGTGGTAAACAAGACCCTCCGCACCGATCGGCACAGCGGCGGCACCCTCGTCAAGCGCGCGGTAATCGCCGCCAAAGGTGTCACGGTACCAGCGGTAGGAGGCGGCACAAGCCTTGGTTGCCGTGCCGGGATACCAAAGCCCGTCCATGACGTAGGAGTAGTTGATGAGGTTGCGGTCGGGGTATGCCTTGTCGGTCAGCACGCAAATACGCCCTGCGGTGGCAAGCTTTAAGGTCATATCACCCTTTTTCGTGGCACCCGAGGCAAAGACCTCCATGGCAGTGTCGGTCGAGCCGCACAGCACGGGCGTGCCTGCGAGAAGCCCGATATCGGCGGCGGCACATTCACTGACAACGCCCGCGACATCGGTCGGCTCCACTAAGCGCGGCAGGGTATTTACGTCAAGGTCAAGGAGGTCGCAAAGCGTCCTTGACCAGCAACGACCCTCGTAGTCGTAAAGCATACTGCCCTCGGCTTCAATGTGGTCGGTCACGTAGTCGCCCGTTAATTGATGGCGCACGAAATCCTTGGCAAACAGAATGCGCTTGGTGCGCGTCCAAATCTCGGGCTCATGGTTCTTTACCCACAAAAGCTGCGGCAGTGTCCAGATCGTGCCCACACGGTGCAGGGAGATCTTTTCGATCACGTCACCGTAATGCTGCTGCAAATATTCGCTTTCGGCGACACTGCGCGTGTCCGTCCAGTAAATGGCGGGGCGCAGAACGTTGAACTCCTCGTCCATCAGAACGGCGGTATGCGTGGCGGCGTCAAGGAAAAGTGCCTTCACGTCGGCGGCATCAACACCGCTTTTTTCGAGCACCGCTACAATGTTTTCGCGCGTGGCACGATACCAATCCATCGGGTCCTGCTCCACGTGGAAGGGCGCAGGGTAGTAGGTTTTATATTCTACCGTGTTGGTGGCAACGATCTCGCCTGCCTCGGAAAGGAGCGTCGCCTTGGAGGCGCCACCGCCAAAATCAATACCTAATACGTATTTCATTTTAACTACCTCACATAAGATAGGGGTGTAAGATAAGGGCTGATTCATTGGCGCAGAAAAAATACACACGATCTTCTGCATCCAATGCATTAGCCCTTTGTTAGATTATTTTTTCTCAATCCACGCGTGCTCGGGATCACTGCTTCTGTTAAAGCCCTGATAATCACCTGCCATCAGCCACAGGAAGTAGGTTTTGTAGCCGGGGGTAGACACGGTGGTGTGGTAGCCGTAGGGGAACTCCACCAGCTCGTCGTTTTTAACGCGGTACGCCTCGTCGATCGAGCCGTCCGAGGTGTAAAGGCACTGTACGCCAAAGCCCTGCTTCGGCTCAAAGAGGAAGTAGTAGATCTCCTCTGCCACGCACTCGTGGGGCATGTTGTTGACGTCGTGCTTGTGGGGCGGGAAGCCTGCCCAGTTGCCCTCGGTGCAGTAAGCCTCGCCGATGGTGAGGACCTTTGCGTTCGAGTTGCCGTCAATGATGAAGCTGGTTTCGCGCTGGAAGGGCACCTCGCCGAGGAGTTTCAGTACTACGTGATCCTCACGGAGCACCTGCGGTGCGGTCTTTTCCGCCACGGGGGTGGCGCAAACGGCGATCTTGATGTGATCGCGCGCCTTGATGGTGCAGATCACCTCGCGGGGCATATAAAAGCTTTCTGCCTTGCGGTTTTCAAACACGCTCATGCGGTTGCCGACGTTTTCGAATACCTCGTCGCCGACCGCGACGTCGCAGTGACCCTCAAGCATGATAAAGGCGTTTTCCTTGTCCTCGGTGTTAAAGTCAAGCACCTCGCCCGCGTCAAGCTCAATGATGCCGAACTCCAGCTTTTTGAGGGTGCATTCGCCGATCTTGCAAAGGGGCGTGTAGCCCTTTGCGGGTTTATAAGATTTTTTAAAGTTCATATCCGTTCTCCTTCATATAAGCCGCGACGCGTGCAAACGAGGGCACGCTTTCGCGTGCGCCGACGCCCGTGCATTTCAGGGCGGAAACGGCGCTTGAAAAGTGACAGCATTTGAGATAGTCGTAGCCCTTGCACACCGCGGCGGCAAACGCGCCGTGGAACACATCCCCCGAGCCGTTGGAGTCAACGACCGTGGCGGGGTAGATGGGGTAGGGCGTCGTGGTCTTGCCGTCGTAATGAATGCCGCCGCGCTTGCCCTGCGTGATCACCACGACCTCGGGGTGATAGGTGTCAAAAAGCGCTTTTGCGGCTTCCTCGGCAGTTGCCTTGCCCGTGTGACCGAGCGCGAATTCCTCGGAGGGGATCATGATGTCGGTGTGCGCGAGCAGGCGCTCCACATCCTTGTAAAGACCGCCGCAGTCGTAAAGCACCTTGGTGCCGTTCGCGCGCGCGATCTTTGCCGCCTCAACAGCGGCGTCAAGCTCGTTGCCGTCCACCATCAGAATGTCGGCTGCCTTGATCGCCTCGATCTGCTTGTCGTTTAACGCAAGCGCGGGCAGATCGCCCTTGTCAAACACGCACGTGCGTGTGGCGGTATCGGCACAAAGCCAAAGGACCGACGCAAAGGAGCGGTAGCCGTCCTTCACGTCAACGAGGTCGGTTGAAACACCGTATTTTTCAAAGTCACCCTTGAGGAATACACCGCCGTTATCCGAGGAAAGCACGCCGATATAAGCGGCATGCTCCCCCAGCTTTTGCGCGGCAACAAGGCCCGTCGCGACAGGACCGCCGCCCGCCGCCTTGGAGGCGGTGGCGCGCATTTTCGTGTCTTCCTTCGGATAAGTGGGGATTTCGTAAAGCGTGTCAAACACGCAAGCCCCAATACCAACGATCCTGCTCATATCAAAGCGCCTTTCCCTGTGCATTGGCAAGAAGGATCTTGGTCATGGCAAAATTCTTCACTGCCTCAATGGGCTTTTTCATAAAGTTATCAACGGCGATCGCGCGATCGGGCTTTACGATCTCCTCGGCAATGCAATCAAGGAATGCATAGCAGATGTCGGTGGCGACGTTCAGCTTGCGAATGCCTGCCTTTACCGCCTCCTTGATGGCTTCATCGGGAATGCCCGAGCCGCCGTGCAGCACAAGTGCCGTGCCGTTCGTTGCCTTTCTGATGTCGGCAATGCGCGAGATGTCGATCTTCGGGGGCTTCTTGTATCTGCCGTGTGCGTTGCCAACCAAAACGGCAAGGCAGCAAACACCGGTTTCAGCCACGAATTTTGCGGCATCCTCGGGCACGGTAAATTCGTCCATTGCGTCATCGGCAACCGAGCCGATGTGACCAAGCTCGCCCTCAACGCCAACACCCACGTGACGGCAAACGTCAACCACGCGCTTTGTCAGGGCGATATTTTCCTCAAAGGACAGGGCCGAGCCGTCGAGCATGATGCCCGTGGCGCCCCAACGGAGCGAGCGAGTCGTTTCAAGCTCGGAGGGGCCGTGGTCAAGGTGGAAGCAAACAGGCACGCTTGCCTTATTTGCCGCCGCGAGAATGACGGGGGAGAGGTAGTAGCCTGCCTCCTCTTTCATCAGACGCGGGTACACCTGCAAAATGACGGGTGCCTTCAGCTCCTCTGCCGCGGCGATCGCGCCCATGCAGGTTTCCATATTGTATACGTTAAATGCGGGAATGCAGTAGTTGCCCGCCTCAGCCATTGCGAGGATCGTCTGTAAACTAACCAGCATGTGTTATTCCCCCAAAATCAAGTCTTCGATCGAGAGGATCGTCACGCCGTTCGCGGCATTGCTGAGCGAAACGTATTCGCCGACGGAGGCGGTCACGATGGTATCCTCGCCAATGCTGGTGGCGTTGAAGATGCGGCGTGCCGCCACCTTCTTCATGACCTCGGGCATATACTGTGCCATCAGAATATTACCCGCCCATACGGTATCCTCACGGTTCAGGAGCATTTCGTGCAGAGTGGCACAGCCGCCAATGACGGTGCGGGCGTCCTCAGTTTCCTTGAGGTCGCGGGCAAGCTGGCAGGGATCCTGGAAGACAACGGTCTTATCGCTCTTCTTCAGCGCGAGCGCGCCATCCCTCACCAAAGCGGCAAGGTAAGAGGTGAAGGTAGAGACGTTGGCTTTTACCTCAATGCCGTATTCGTTGTAGATCTGCTTGATGCATTTTGCGTCAAAGGGATCGTAAACAATGACCGTGCCAAAGTCGTTCATGGCAGCGGCTGCCTTTTTCATTTCTGCCTTGGTTTCCTCAGCCGCGCCGATCAGGAAGTCAAGCTGAGCACCGCTTTCCTGTTCGTCTGCAAGCACGGTGAAGTCCACGCCTGCCTTTTCCAGCACACGGATCGCCTTAACGGCTTGGGTGCAAGCCATATAGCGAGCATCTGCGCCAAGGTAAAGAAGGGTGTCGGTTTTCTTGCTGTGAGCCGCAATGGCAGCACTGAGAGAATCGCACAGGGCGGTCTTGCCGTAGGCGTTGCCCGTGGCAAGGCGGTTTTCAACAAGCGTGTTGATGTAGGGGGGGAGCTTACCCTCAAGAGCTGCCTGCAGGCGCACCTCCTTGGTAAACATAACAGGATCCCAGCCGGTAATACAGCCGTGCACGCAGGCGTTGCAGCCGGCGCATTCGTAAATATTATCCATGATCTCCTCAAGGGTAAAGGAGCCGCGGTTTACCATCGAAATGCCGAGTGCGCGGGCGCGAGGGGTGCTTCTTTCGTGACCGGTGGCGTTGCCGATGGGGCAGATATGGTGGCACATCCAGCAAAAGCGGCAGGAGTCAACGTGCTGCTTGGATTTATCGGACATATACATAATATTCTTACCTCCTAAATCAAAGTCCCAGCTTGAAGGGGTTCATGATGCCGTTGGGGTCAAGCTGCTTCTTCAGACCCTCAAACACCTGCATGGCGGGACCGTATTGCTCCTTCATCAGGCGACCGAGCTTAATGCCAACGCCGTGGTGGTCGTTGACAACGCCGCCGTGCGCAAGAGCGGCACGAACGCCGCAGGTCCAGATTGCCTGGTGGAGGCGGAGTGCCTCGACGGGATCCTTCGGAACATCCTTGCCATCAACGATGAAGCGGTCGTAGACCATAGCGCCCCACTCGTACCAGTGAGAGAAGTGCGCGATAAACTTTGCCTGCGGGAAGTTGGTCTCAATGGCATTCTTCATAGCCCAGTAGATCTCCTCGATCTTGCCGTAGGGAGCGATGGTGTCCATCGTGCCGAACATCTGGGGAATATCCATCATGTGACCGGGATAGAAGAAGGTGATCTTTTCCTTCCACCACTTCTCACCGTACTCGGAGCCAAGGTCCTCGGCGCCGTACTTGGCAAAGGTTTCAAGCAAAATCTTCTCCTCAACCTCAACAAGAGCGCTGCAGCCCTCGATGGCAATGTTCATAAAGGCGCCCTTCTTTTCCACGCCAACGATCTTTTTGATCAGAGAAGCGGTCTCTGCCTCGTCGTAAAGACGCATGACGGAGGGCTTGAATTTCTGAAGAAGCTCACGGGATGCCTTGAATGCGCCCGACATATCCTGGAAGAGGAATCCGCGGAAGCGACGCTCCTCGGGCTGGTCGTAGATACGCATTTGTGCCTTGGTGATGATGCCGAGGGTGCCCTCGGAGCCAATGAAGATCTGGTTCAGGTCGGGACCTGCCGCATGCTTGGGGGCGGGAGAGGTCTCAATGATATCGCCGTTCGGGAGCACGACCTCCATCTTCAGCACCATATCGTCGATCTTACCGTATTTGGTAGAGCAAACGCCGATGCCGCGGTGCGCGAGGAACCCGCCCACGGTCGAGCAGGTAAGAGACGAGGGGTAGTGCATGGTTGCCTTGCCTACCTCGTTTGCGGCGTACTCGATGTGCTTGTAAATGGCACCCGTGCCGCACTCGATGTACATACCCTCGGTATTTACCTCATAGATCTGATTCATGCGCTTGGTGTCGAGCAAAATGCCGCCGCAAACGGGAAGGGCGCCACCCTGCGTGCCGCCGCCCGCACCCCAGGGGGTAACGGGGATCTTGTAGTAGTTGGCGATCTTCATGACCTTGGAAACCTCCTGGGCGTCCTTCGGGCATACGACGTAATCCGCTTCGGGCATGCGACAGCCACGATCCGCCCACATACGGGACAACCAGTAGTAGTCAACGCTGTGGGTAACCTTATCAATGGCACGGACAGAGCAGTTTTCAGCCCCGACCGCATCCTCGAGCTCGGTCAATACCATGTTAAACAAAAATTCTGTCATTTTTCTCCTCCTTAAATTCTGCAATCGGTTTTCAAAAACGAATGCATATGATCGGTAAATTCAAGCAAAAATGAAAAATATTTTTGAATTTACGCAAATTTACGCCTTATATTATAAATCAAAATGAAAAAGATTTCAATAGCTTTGACCAAAGTTTTGAAAATTTTTTTCAAATTCATATATAAAGACTGAAAATCCGTTTGACTTTGAAGTGAAAATGGTGTATACTGAAAAAAGAAAATTTGAAAAAACGGAAGTGTGATATGGATAAAACGACGTTGAACATTAAGGTTTTGTATGATAAAATGGGTAAAGCAGAGCGGCGCATTGCCGATTGGCTGCTTGACAACCCGGGTGAAATTATACCGCTCTCGATCGTTGAGCTTGCGGAGCGCTGCGGATGCGGCGAGGCAACGATCGTGCGCTTTGCGCGCCGTCTTGGCTTCAGCGGCTATCAGGATATGAAGATTTCACTCGCGCAGGAAAGCGGCACGGCAAGCGCCAGCGCGACGGTGGATGCGAGCGATAGCGCTGCCGATATTTTTCAAAAGGTCTGTAACGATATTTATTTGTCGCTTGAAAAGACAAAGCCCGTGCTTAGCGACGCGGACCTGCAGCGCGCGTGCGAAACGATCTCCAACGCCCGTCGCATTGTCGTGTTCGGGCTTGGCAACTCCGCGCCGATCGCCAAGGATGCCGAGCATAAATTCCTGCGCGCGGGGCTTCACGCGGTCGCGTATTCCGACAATCATATGCAGGTGATCGCCGCCTCGCATCTCGCGAAGGACGACGTGGTGCTTGCCATCTCGCACTCCGGCTCCTCCAAGGATATTGTCGATGCGTGCGAGATCGCCAAAAAAGCGGGCGCTACCGTCATTGCCATTACCAACGCAGGCAAATCTCCGATTCGCGCGTGCAGTGACATTCTCCTTCACACCTCCTCCGACGAAACCAAATATAATATATTGGCGCTCAACTCGCGCATCGCGCAGCTTGCCATTATCAACGTGATCTATTATTACGTCGTCGTGCACCGCTCGGAGCGCGCCGCCGCGGCGATCCGCGACACCGAGCTTTCGTTAAAATCAAAGAAATTCTAACATATAATTAAAGAGGACCCCTCGGGGTGCCTATCGTAAAGCAGGTTCTTACCCGCAAAAAAGCAAAAGGAGCACGGACAATTTCTCGGTTGTCCTTAACGGAGAAAACGTAGTAACAAAAAGTTCCCACAGACCAAACAAACGGTTTGTGGGAACTTTTATTTATATAGGCAGAAGAAGGGGCGGAGAAAGGCTCCCTCCCGGAGGGAGCTGGCGCCGAAGGCGACTGAGGGAGAGCGCGTGACAATGAAGCTAAGCGGTACTCAAAGTCACGCAGGCTCCTTCCACCACTTCGTGGTCCCCCTCCCTCTCGGAGGGAGGCTATAAAGCGTTCTCTGCATTTATTGCCGGTTTCGCATTTGTTTTACAAAAGCTTCGGGCTATGCCCATGCCCTTATTTCAAATTCTCCGATAAGAACATATCCCTTTTTGTTTGTGCTCCTTTTTATACACCACCCCGCAAGGTATAAGCGTATATCACTCGTCGTAAGACGCATGCCACTGCGAAGCAATATCACTCGCCAAAGGCGAAAATCGTTGGCGTACCTACCTCGGGGTGTGATCTTATGATTGTGTGTCCCCTCGCCCGTCAAGGATGCGCGCGAAGAATTTTGCGGCATCACCGCGTGTCAGTGCCCCTGCGGGCGCGAGCGTGCCGTCTGCCATGGTGGTGATGTAACCGCCCTCGTAAATGGCGTACATGGCGTCCGCTACGTCAACGGGAATGGTGTGGTGGTCCTCCACCGCTTCGCTATACTGCGGCGCGGAAAGTCCAAGGACTGCCGCCGCGATCTTGGCGGCCTCCGCGCGGGTAATGGGGTCATTCGGGCGGAAGCTGTCGCCCTCGCCGAGCCAGCCCTTATCTCTTGCGTACTTAATTGCCCCCTTCATGGGTGCGGGAATGTCGGCATCGTCAGAAAAGCCGGTTGTGTCTGCCTTTGGTGCTTTGATCTCTGCCGCGTGCAAGAGGACCGTCACGAACGCCGCGCGTGTTAATTCCTTGTGCGGGCGGAAATAATGCTTGCCGCCCACCTGCTCGCCGCCAAGGAGCCCCGCCTCACTGACGCGCAGTGCGTGGGTGTGATTTGCCAGCCCCTCCATGTCGGCAAAGGTGTAGCCCGTCGATTCGCGCACCGTCACCGTAACGGTAGCACTCGGTGCATACGCGCCGCACGCGTCCTGCACGCGCCACGTGAAGGAATCCTCGCCCACGTACCCGCGGTTTGGCGTATAAACGAAGGCGCCCGTTACGGTATTTAAGCTGACCGTGCCGTTTTGCGGATAGTCGGCGATCTCAAAATAAAGCGCGTCGCCCTCGGGGTCGGTCGCGGTCAGTGTGCCCGTAAGCGAGAGCGATTCGTGCGTGGAAACGGCGGTCACGCTCTTCGTGCCCGTGGGGCAGCAGTTGACGGTATCGGTGATCTTTAATTGGCAGGTGAGGGCGTAGCCGCCGTATCCCTCCTCGGTGGCGGGCACAAAGCAAAAGCTGCTGTTTTTAATATCGTTATTGGGGATAAATGAAAGATACGTGAGTGACTCGCGTAAAATTGTCTGCCCGACGGTGACCTCGCCGTAGCCAAGCATCAGCCGCCCCTCGGTTGCGGGTGGGAGCGCCGTTACGGTAATGGCATCGACGGCGTTGCCAAGCGCCTCGTCAAACCATTGTGGGGTAAAGCTTACCGCCTGCCCCGCCACGGCGGAGGTGGCGAGATAAACGTCGTCCGCGTATTGCTGAAGTCCCGCACTGAGCGTGCCGCTTTGCGGCTCGTTTTTCAGCGTGGCATATGTCCCGATGCCGATTGCGCCCAAAACAAGCGCGCCGCATAAGATGGGTAATAAAAGCCGCTTGCCTTTCGGTGTTTTGAAGGGATTGCTTCTTTTCATTGCGTATAACCTCTCTTTCACCGCACTGGCGGTTTTTGATCTTGTTGCTTTATTGTATGTGCCCCGTAGGGCGAATATGAGAGGGGAGGGGGAGGCTGATTTGAAAACGAGTCAAAAAATGCAAGATTTCCCCCGGTAACTTGCATTTGCCCCCTTGACAAAATGTTTTTACATATGATAAAATAACAAAGTAATCTTGTTTTTGACAAGAAAATCATTTGTAATTTGCATATTGGAGGAAAAATCAATGGCAAACATGACTGCTGCCGAAGTAAAGGCGTACATTGAGGGCGTTGTTGAGCAGGTAAAGAAGCGCAACCCCGGTGAGGTTGAGTTCCACCAGACCGTCAGCGAGGTGCTGGAGTCTCTTGAGCCCGTTCTCGTAAAGAGCCCCGAGTTTATTGAAAAGGGTATCATCGACCTGAGCGTTGAGCCCGAGCGTGTGATCAAGTCCCGCGTTCCGTGGGTAGATGACCAGGGCAACACCCAGGTTAACCGCGGCTACCGCGTACAGTTTAACAGCGCGATCGGTCCTTACAAGGGCGGTCTTCGCTTCCACCCCACCGTTAACGAGAGCATTATGAAGTTCCTCGGCTTCGAGCAGACCTTCAAGAACTCCCTCACCTCCCTGCCTATGGGCGGCGGTAAGGGCGGCTCCGACTTCGACCCTCAGGGCAAGTCCGACGCAGAGGTTATGCGCTTCTGCCAGAGCTTTATGACCGAGCTGCAGAAGTACATCGGCGCTAACACCGACGTACCCGCAGGCGACATCGGCGTAGGCGCTCGCGAGATCGGCTACCTCTTCGGTCAGTACAAGCGCCTTCGTGACGAGTTCACCGGCGTTCTTACCGGTAAGGGCATGCCCTACGGCGGCTCGATCCTGCGTCCCGCGGCAACCGGCTTCGGCGCTGTTTACTACACCGTTGATATGCTCAATTACTTTGGCGACGACATCAAGGGCAAGACCTTTGCTGTTTCGGGCTTCGGTAACGTTGCTTGGGGCGCCGTAAAGAAGATCAATGAGCTTGGCGGCAAGGTTCTCACGATCTCGGGTCCCGACGGCTACATCTACGATCCCGACGGTGTTTCCACCGAGGAGAAGATCAACTACATGCTTGAGATGCGCGCATCCTGCCGCAACCGCGTACAGGATTACGCAGACAAGTTTGGCGTAGAGTTCTTCGCGAAGGAAAAGCCCTGGGGCATTAAGGCAGACATCATGATGCCCTGTGCAACCCAGAACGAGGTTGGCATGGCAGAGGCAGAAAAGATGGTTGCCAACGGCCTTAAGTACTACGTTGAGGTGGCAAACATGCCCACCACCAACGAGGCGATCGCTTACCTCAAGGCAAACGGCGTGATCGTTGCTCCCTCCAAGGCAGTTAACGCCGGCGGCGTTTCGGTTTCGGGTCTTGAAATGTCCCAGAACTCCATGCGCTACAGCTGGACGGCTGAAGAGGTTGACGAGAAGCTGCACATGATCATGCACAACATCTTCAAGGCATCGATCGACGCTGCTCACGAGTACGATCTCGGCGACGACCTTGTTGCAGGTGCAAACATCGCGGGCTTCCTGAAGGTCGCACGCGCAATGCTTGCCTTTGGCGTTTGCTAATTAAATTAAGTTTGCTTTGCCGCTCCCGCATATTTTTGTGCGGGGGCGGTTTCGCACAATGAAAAAGGGAGAATTTTCATGTACAAAATTGTCAGACGCGAGGAGTTAAATCCTACCGTTACCCTGCTTGAGATCCATGCACCGTTGGTGGCAAGGCGCGCAAAGCCGGGACAATTTATTATCCTGCGTACCGATGAGCAGGGCGAGCGCATTCCGCTCACGATCGCCGATAGCGACAGGACGGCAGGCACCGTTACGATTATTTTTCAGATCGTCGGTGCTACTACCGAGAAGCTGAACGCGATGCGCGAGGGCGAGTCGCTTGCTGATTTTTGCGGGCCTCTTGGCAAGCCCACCGAGATCGACGGCAAGAAGAAGGTCGCCGTGGTTGGCGGCGGCGTGGGGTGCGCGATCGCCTATCCCGTTGCCAAGGCGTTTCACGCGGCAGGGGCTGAGGTGCACGCCATCATCGGCTTTCGCGATAAGGAGCTTGTTATCCTTGAAAACGAATTTCGCGCCAATTCCTCGCGCACGTTGCTCATGACCGACGACGGGTCGGCGGGCGAGCGTGGGCTTGTGACCGATGCCCTGCGAAAGCTGATCGAGTCGGGCGAGGTCTATGACGAGGTCATTACCATCGGTCCTCTTGTGATGATGAAGTTTGTCAGCATGCTGACAAAGGAATACGGCATCAAGACCGTTGCCAGCATGAACCCCGTCATGATCGACGGCACGGGTATGTGCGGCGGCTGTCGCCTCACGGTCGGCGGCAAAATGAAGTTTGCGTGTGTGGACGGGCCCGAGTTTGACGCGCACGAGATCGACTTTGACGAGGCAATCGAGCGCGCATCGATGTATCATTCCTTTGAGCGTGAGCGCTATGAGGAATCGTGCAATCTGATGAATATGGCGGAGGATAAAGAAAATGGCTAATATGTCAAAGGTAAAAAATCCGATGCCCGCGCAGGATCCCGCCGTTCGCGCACGCAATTTTGACGAGGTGGCGCTCGGCTACACAGCCGAGATGGCGATCTCCGAGGCGGCAAGGTGCCTTGGCTGCAAGAAGCCGATCTGCGTGGAGGGCTGCCCCGTTGCCATCAATATTCCGAAATTCCTTGCCGAGGCGGCAAAGGGTGATTTTGACGCCGCTTACGATACCATCGCGCTGTCGAGCTCGCTCCCTGCCGTTTGCGGTCGCGTGTGTCCGCAGGAAACGCAGTGCGAGGGCAAGTGTGTGCGTGGTATCAAGGGCGAGCCTGTCGGCATCGGGCGCGTGGAGCGCTTCGTCGCCGATTATTATAACGCCAAGGAGCACAAGGAAATCGAGCGCCCCGCGCAAAACGGACACCGTGTCGCGGTGATCGGCTCGGGCCCCTCGGGTCTTACGTGTGCTGGAGATCTTGCGAAAAAGGGCTATGACGTGACGGTTTTTGAGGCATTTCACGTCGCGGGCGGTGTGCTGGTTTACGGCATTCCTGAGTTCCGTTTGCCCAAGTCTATCGTCGCGCAGGAGATCGAGGGCCTTAAGGCGCTTGGCGTGAAGATCGCCACCAACGTGGTCGTTGGCAGAACGGTTTCCATTGAGGAGCTGATGGAACAGGGCTTTGAGGCCGTCTTTGTCGGCTCGGGTGCGGGTCTGCCGCGCTTTATGAATATCCCGGGTGAGAATCTCAAGGGTGTTTATTCCGCCAACGAATATCTCACACGTGTCAATCTCATGAAGGCATATCGTGAGGATAGCGCCACGCCCATCATGCGCGGCGGCAGGGTCGCCGTTGTCGGTGGCGGTAACGTCGCAATGGATGCGGCGCGCACCGCGCTTCGCCTTGGTGCCGAGAAGGTATATATCGTCTACCGCCGCTCGATGGAGGAGCTGCCTGCCCGCCGTGAGGAGGTCGAGCACGCCATGGAGGAGGGGATTGAATTTCTGCTTCTTAACAACCCCACCGAGATCATCGGTTACCGCAACGAAAACGACAAGCGCGACCCGAAAAACGGGTTTGTCACGGGCATGAGATGTATCAAGATGGAATTAGGCGAGCCTGACGAGCGCGGCAGACGTCGCCCCATTGAGGTGGCGGGCAGTGAATATCTCCTTCCCGTTGATACCGTTGTCATGTCGATCGGCACCTCTCCCAATCCGCTGATCAAGGATACCACAAGAGGGCTTGAGATCAACCGTTGGGGCGGTATTATTGTGGACGAGGCAACAGGCAAGACCTCGCTTGAGGGTGTGTATGCGGGCGGTGATGCCGTCACGGGCGCCGCAACCGTCATTCTTGCCATGGGCGCGGGTAAAACCGCCGCTGCCGCCATTGACGAATATTTACAGAATAAATAATGGCTATGGATTTGAATTTGTTACCTAATGTTATAAAAAGCGGCGAGTGGACCGCGACGGGTCACGTGCAGGGTATTGCCGTTTGCCCCGAGAAAAATTTTATCTGCTTTTCCTTCACGACCGTCCTTGTCAAGACCGATCTTGCGGGCAACCTGCTTGGCACGGTCGGCGGACTTGTCGGTCACCTTGGCTGCATTGATTATAATGCCGAGGACGGGCGCGTTTGGGGCTCGCTTGAGTATAAAAACGATGCCATCGGTAAGGGGATCATGAAAACGCTGGGGCGTGAGGGCGAGGCGCTCTCCGAGAATGCCTTTTACGCCGTTGCCTTTGATGTTGATAAGATCGACCGCGTGGGGCTTGATGCCGAGCGCGACGGCATTATGACGGCAGTTTACCTGTCCGACGTGGCAGAGGATTTTGCCGCCAACGGTGCTGACGGTCACCCGCATCGCTATGCCTGCAGCGGTATTGACGGCACGGCGTTTGGACCCTCGTTCGGTGCGCCGAAGGGTAGCCCCCGTATGCTGATGATCGCTTACGGCGTTTACGGTGACACGGCACGCCGCGATAACGACCATCAGATCATTTTGCAGTACGATTGGCGCCGCTTTAAGGAATACGAGCGACCGCTCTTACAATCAGCCCCCCATCATAGCGGTCCTCGCGCCGACGCGCGTTATTTCCTCTACACGGGTAACACCACCTACGGTGTGCAAAATCTTTGCTACGACCCCACCACCAATTATTATTTTGCGGCGGTCTATCGCGGCAAAAAGGAGAATTTCCCGAACTACGATATGTTCGCGATCGACGCGGACAAGGCACCCGCTTGCGGTGCGCCGGCAGGGCTTGATGAGCAGGGTATGATGCTCTCGCTTGCCGATGTCGGAAAGCGCGACGGGGCAACGGGTATTCGCGGCTTTGATTTTCCGTGGGGTGCGACGGGTATGCACGCGCTCGGTGACGGCTATTTCTATTTTTCGCATGAGGCGAGCACGAAAACGCCGCCGCGCGTCTACGCTTCAACCGTTGTTCTTTATCGCTACACGGGCGATCGTGACGTTCCGTTTGTAGAAGTGTGAATTTCTAAAAATTTGTTTTTCGATGAATGAATATGCAAATATACAAGAATGGACGGCTTGACCGTCCATTCTTGTTTTTTTACGCGCGCAAGCGCTGATTTCAATAAAATAGAGTTATAATATAATAACGCGCGCTGCCGCGCGGCGCTCACGAGAGTCCCGGGAGTTGTGCTTTTTGAGGGTAAAACAAAAATATTTTAAAAAACGTGAAAAAATATTCAAAAAAGTGCTTGACAAAACGAGGGAGCAGTGATATGATAGTGTTATGAAAAAAAGCCCCCCGTGGGAAATTCATTCTGATAGGAGATTTTGCGTTATGGAAAACAAGGAAATCAAAAAGGTCGTACTCGCCTACTCTGGCGGTCTTGATACGTCGATCATTATTCCGTGGTTGAAGGAAAATTACAATAACTGTGAGGTCATTGCCGTTTCGGCAAACGTCGGTCAGGCGGACGAGCTTGAGGGTCTTGAGGAAAAGGCTCTGAAGACGGGCGCATCGAAGCTTTACGTGCTCGACCTTACCGATGATTACGTTGATAACTACATCGTTCCCACCATGAAGGCGGGCGCGAAGTACGAGGAATATCTGCTTGGTACCAGCCACGCGCGTCCCTGCATCGCAAAGGCACTTGCCGAGATTGCGATCAAGGAGGGTGCTGACGCGGTTTGCCACGGCTGCACGGGTAAGGGCAACGACCAGGTCCGCTTTGAGCTGGCGTTCAAGCACTTCATTCCCGATATGCCGATCATCGCTCCTTGGCGTATTTGGGACATCAAGTCCCGCGAGGAGGAGATCGATTACGCGGAGGCACATAATGTCCCCCTGAAGATCAAC
>JAZOSR010000069.1:0-2393 GCA_045657225.1 Eubacteriales bacterium
TTGGCAGAGATTTTGCCACGCGCATGATAGAGGTGTCGGGAAAGGGAGAGGGCATTGAGATCGGGGGCTTTATCGGGCGCTCCGATAACGTGCGCCCCAAGCGCAATTACGAGAACTTTTTCATCAACGGCAGATACGTGAACTGCCGCACCGCGGCGGCGGCGCTTGAGCAGGCGTACGTTTCCTTTATCCCGCCCGAAAAGTTCCCGTGCTGTGTGTTATATATCACGATCAACCCCGCGGCGGTCGATGTGAACGTTCACCCCGCAAAGCTCGAGGTCAAATTTTCAAACGAGCGCCCCGTGTTTGAGGCGGTTTACTCCGCTGTGCGCACGGCGCTGGAGGCAAACGACACACGCCCCGATATGAAGCTGGCAAGGACTGCCGCGCCCACGGCGGTGTCACCCTTTGTGCCCGTTGAGGACGGGCGGCGCGAGTCGCTTGACAAGCGGCAAATGACGATCGGCGCCGAGCCGCGCAAGGAGCACTCTGTATTTTCGCAAATGAGCGCGGCGGATTTCCGCAATAAATTTGCGGGCGATGCGAAAAAGATAGCTTCTCCCACGCCCTACGGCAAGGAAAAAGAGGAGCTTGCCAAGCGCTATCCCATAAGCCCCGTGCCCCATCTTGGAGCCCCCACCCCCATCGAAGCGCCCGTAAAGGACGAGGCACCCCCCGCCGTGGAAAAACCGCGCGAGGTCCAATTGCCCGAGAGGGAAGTGAGCGACAAAAAGCAAGCCCCCGAGGTGATCCCCGAAGCAGAAGCACCCGCCATGCCCGATTGGCGCATCATCGGCGAGGCGTTTTTAACCTACGTGATCGTTGAGCGCGGTGACGAGCTTTTGATCATTGACAAGCACGCGGCGCACGAGCGCATCTTGTTTGAAAAATTGAAAAGCAATATGAATAACGAGGCACTTGGCACGCAAATGCTCTTGCTTCCGCTTGTGCTTTCGGTGTCGGGCGAGGATGCCGCACTTCTTGACGAGTACCGCGCCGAGGTGGAGGCGATCGGCTTTTCCTTTGCCACCAAGTCCCACGCGGTCGAGGTGAACGAGATCCCCGAGGGGTTAAAGCCCACCGAGGCGAGCGAGCTTTTGCTTTCGCTTGCCGATGCTTTGAAGAACGGCACGGGCACTGCCGCGCTCGCGCGTGATATTCTGTTTGAAAAGGCGCTTTATCAAAGTGCCTGCAAGGCGGCGATCAAGGGCGGCAGGGAATATCCGCCCGAGTACGCCGAGTGGTTGGTTCGTCAAATGATGGCACTGCCCGACATTACGGTCTGTCCGCACGGTCGCCCCGTCGCCATGGTGCTGTCGCACAAAAATATCGACAATCAATTTAAGCGGTCATAACAAAAAATGGGTCAAGCTGTATTCTTGACTCCGAAAGGAATAAAGATATGTCAAAAAATTACGAAGTAAAGGCGACCGACGGTCGCGCGCGGCGCGGTGTACTGCACACCGTGCACGGTGATATTGAAACCCCTGTATTTATGAATGTCGGCACCTGTGCCGCCATTAAGGGCGGTGTGTCGACTGTGGAGCTTGCCGAGATGAATTGCTTGGTCGAGCTCTCGAACACCTACCATTTGCACATTCGCCCCGGCGACAAGCTCATCCACGACATGGGCGGTCTTCACAAATTTATGAATTGGAAGCGCCCGATCCTCACCGACAGCGGTGGCTTTCAGGTATTTTCCCTCGCGGGACTGCGTAAAATAACCGAGGAGGGCGTGCATTTTGCCTCTCACGTTGACGGTAAGCGCATTTTCATGGGTCCCGAGGAGAGCATGCAGATCCAATCGAATCTCGCCTCCACCATTGCAATGGCGTTTGACGAGTGCGTGGAGAACCCCGCGCCCTACGACTACGTGAAAAATTCGATCGCGCGCACCTATCGCTGGCTTGTCCGCTGTAAGGAGGAGATGGCGCGCCTCTGTACCTTGCCCGAAACCATCAACAAGCACCAGATGCTCTTTGGCATCAATCAGGGCGGCACGTATGAGGATCTGCGCGTCGAGCACATGAACATGATCGCGGAGCTTGACCTTGACGGCTACGTCATCGGCGGTCTTGCCGTTGGTGAGGCGACCGAGGATATGTACCGCATTATCGATGTGGTTGAGCCCCACATGCCAAAGGACAAGCCGCGTTATCTGATGGGCGTCGGCACGCCCTGCAACATTCTTGAGGCGGTGCACATGGGCGTTGATTTCTTTGATTGCGTCATGCCCAGCCGCAACGCGCGCCACGGAAATCTGTTCACTTGGCACGGTAAGATCAACCTTTGCAATGAAAAATACGCAGAGGATCCCCGTCCGTTTGACGAGGGATGTCAGTGTCCCGCTTGCCGCCATTACAGCCGCTCCTACGTGCGCCATCTGATCAAGG
>JAZOSR010000070.1:0-25460 GCA_045657225.1 Eubacteriales bacterium
CAAGTTCATACGGAGGCATATTTCGCCGTAGGCGAATGTTGCGAAGCGGAATTCGGCTAACGCCGAGCCGCATCTCATGCTCTCCGTACTCACAAGTTCATACGGAGGCATATTTCGCCGTAGGCGAATGTTGCGAAGCGGAATTCGGCTAACGCCGAGCCGCATCTCATGCTCTCCGTACTCACAAGTTCATACGGAGGCATATCGAAGCGGTCATAACGAGGCGGTCTTGAAAACCGTTTGGGTGCAAGCCCACGGGGGTTCGAATCCCTCTGCCTCCGCCAACCAAGCCCCGATTTTTCGGGGCTTTTTTCGACAAAAAAGGAGGAACTATTATGCTTATTCCACAATCTCAGTCAGAGCGATTGATGTATTCTACTGTACGTATGTCTATTGGTAATAGCACGGCAACAGGATTCTTTTATAAACTAAACACGGTACAAGGTTCCGTTATTGTAATTTCGAATCGTCACTTTGCAGAACAAGTTGATGATCTTTCAAAATTAGACTTTTCTAAGACAACAATAACTCAAAGAACAAAATTTCTGATACACTTAACCGATGGTACGAATTATCAAATTAATGAAGATATTGATTGGATATTGCATCCCACCGAAGACCTCGCTTTCTTTAATTTGACAGGCATATTAAATAATCATCCGCAGCCTACGGGGGCAAAATACTTTTACTTGCACGTTACCCCAAATATGATACCATCTTCTACACAGTTAGGGGATTTAAATGCATTAGAGAATGTTGTGATGATTGGTTATCCCAATGGATTATATGATGTTAAAAACAATTATCCTATTTTTCGAACAGGTAAAACAGCTTCACATCCAGCGGTGGATTATAATGGGAAGAAAAAAGCCCTTTTGGATGTATCTTGTGTTCCAGGATCATCTGGTTCCCCAGTGTTCATACTTGACGAAGGATGGATTTGCCACAAAAATGGTGGTATGTCAGCAGGTAGTAGAATATTATTTTTGGGCATAGAGAATAGCATGCCCACGAGATACTCAAAATCACTCTATGAAGAAACAACTTTGCCAAATGGAGATAAACAATACAATCACCTTATCAATTATGTAATCGAAGATGATATAAAATTAGGATATTACATAAAATCATCCGAGATTTCTGGATTTGATGTCCAAATTCAAGCGTTAGGTCTATAATTCTCCCCCCATGTAATTGCCTCTGCATACCACTTTGATTGCTGCATATTCTTAAATGCCTTATTGTCGAAAAAGCGATTTTGCGCTATATTTTAATATTCAAATTTTAAGAGGTAAATATGTTTAATCCCAAAGACTACGAAAATGATTTTTTGATTGAAAAAAGTGGTCAAGATTATGTGCTGAGAAAGTATATCGGTCGCATTCAAGAAACTTTATACATACCTGAAGGTGTAACTCACATTGGCGAAGGAGCTTTTCACGAGCATGAAGGAATTACAAAAGTTGTTCTTCCTAAAACACTAAAAAAGCTTCCCGGCTCTGCTTTTTCCTTTTGGGAAGATTTAACCGAAGTTGTGATTCCGGAAGGAGTATTATCCATTGGAAGCAAAGCTTTCATGGGAACTGCAATAAAAGAAATTACACTTCCTTCTTCACTTGACAAACTTGGAAAAGAGGCTTTTGTTCATTGCAATAAGCTCGAAAAAGTTACGGTGAATCATATTACTACAAACCTACTCAATGCACTAATGAACGGCGATCACGAAACACCTGAAACAAAATATAATCGTGTAGAGTATGAGCCGAGATTAGCTTTTAAGATTTATTTTGGCAAAGACGATACGTGGGAGTTTTCGCAATATTTCAGATATTTTCGCCCCAATCGCGAAACTGCAAAATTTGAAATCAAGGATTCCTTTTTTATTTACGATAATTACGTGGTAGGTTACCTTGGAAGCGAAACCAATCTTGAAATCCCCAATACTGTCAAGGGCATTGCATATGAAGCATTTATGGGTAATTATCGTATTCAGAGTATCATTCTTGGTGAAAAAAGCAAGGAAGTTGGGTATTCAGCATTTGAAAATTGCTCGTCATTGGATGCCGTAATTTGCAACAAAGCACTTGAAAGTATAGGAGATAACGCTTTCAAAAAGACAAAACTCAAAACAATCACCATTCCTATGAAGGTAAAGTATGTGGGAGATTCCGTATTTGAGAATTGCGACCATTTAGAATCCATTATTGTTGAGAAAAAAGGCTATTCTGATTATAGGCCAGAAAGATGGCATCGTCACTGGGATGGGGGCCATTACCGCATAGTATCGTATAATTATATTTAATAAGCATATTCAAAAAACATAACCCCACCGATACGGTGAGGCTGTGTTTTGCTTTACTTCTTCTCCACAAAGAGCAGGATGGTATTCATATGCCACGTGGATTTATGGACGATCTCGAAGGCGAATGCGTTGATGGGGAATTTTACGAGCGTGCTTTGGCTCAAATTCCATACCCCCTGTCAAAAGCCCCGATTTTTCGGGGCTTTTGTTGACTTTTTTGCCACAACGTGGTATACTGAAGGGCAGAAAAGGGGTGATATCGTGACAGAAAAGCAAAAAAGGGAAGCAATGCAAGCTATCGTTGCGGCGCTGAAGAACATTTATCCCGAGGCGACCTGCGCGCTTGATTGGCAGGGTGATCCTTACCGCTTGCTCGTGATGGGGCGGCTTTCCGCGCAGTGCACCGATGCGCGCGTCAACATTGTTTGCCGTGAGCTTTTTGCGCGTTATCCCACTGCCGAGGCACTTGCCGAGGCGGCGCTTGCCGACGTTGAGGAGATCGTGCGACCCTGTGGGCTTTACCACACCAAGGCGCAAAATATTATCGATGCCTCGCGCATGCTCTGCCTTGAGTTTGGGGGTGTTTTGCCTTCGGATATGGACGAGCTTTTAAAGCTCCCCGGCGTTGGCAGAAAGATCGCCAATCTCCTGCGCGGTGACGTGTTCCACCTGCCCGCGGTGGTTGCGGATACGCACTGTATTCGTATTTGCGGGCGACTTGGCATGTACCCCACGACCCTCAAGGACCCCACCAAGGTCGAGAAAATACTTGTGAAGCTGATCGACCCTGCCGAGCAGAGCGATTTTTGCCACCGTATCGTGCAATTTGGGCGCGATGTATGCACGGCGAGAGCACCGAAATGCCACGAATGCCCGCTCGCTTCGCATTGTAAGTCGGCACCAAAATAATGTGTGAAAAACGGCACAGGCGTGCGCCTGTGCCGTTCCTTTTATAAAATTGCCTCGCACAAAAAGAAAATTTTAAAAAGTACTTGCATTCTTAAAAAAAGTGTGATATAATAATCCCTGCTTGCTGGTGTAGCACAGGGGTAGTGCAGCTGATTCGTAATCAGCAGGTCGTGAGTCCGAATCTCACCACCAGCTCCACGCAAAAGAAGAAAGACCTGCCGTACGGCAGGTCTTTTTTTGTGAAATTTACGAAACCGCGCGTTGCGCGGTGATTCGTAATTTGCCCATGCGGGCAATGTTGCATCAGGTCGTGAGCCCCAATCTCACCACCAGCTCCACGCAAAAGAAAAGATCGCCTACGGGGCGGTCTTTTTTGATCTTTTACGAAAGCCGCTTGCGCGGTGATTCGTAATTTGCCCATGCGGGCAATATTGCATCAGGTCGTCAGACCAATCTCACCACCAGCTCCATAGCAAAGAAAAAGACCGCCTACATGGCGGTCTTTTTTTGTGAAATTTACGAAGCCGCGCGTTGCGCGGTGATTCGTAATTTGCCCATGCGGGCAATGTTGCATCAGGTCGTGAGCCCCAATCTCACCACCAGCTCCACGCAAAAGAAAAGACCGCCTACGTGGTGGTCTTTTTTGCTTCTTTACGAAAGCCGCTTGGGCGGCCTTTTTAATTTGATCACATAAACAGACTTGCAAGGCAGCCGCTCCATTTGCTTTGCTGCTTGCTGTATTCGGTGGGGGAGATGCCTGTTTGCTTTTTAAACACGCGGGAAAAATATTCGGGCGAATCAAAGCCAAGCTGCTCCGATATGGTGCGGATCGACAGCTCTCCCTCACTGATCAGCCCCATTGCCGCATCGATCTTCAATTTGGTGAAGTAAGACATAATGCCCATTCCCACATCTTTTTTGAAAACGTGCATGGCGGTGTTGGTGCTGACGCCAACCGCCCTTGCGATCTCGTCAAGCGTGACTGTGCCCTTGAGGTGCGCTAAGAGATATTCCTTGATCGCAAAGGTGATTTTTTGGTCGTTTAGATGCGTTTGCGATTTATAGGGTGCTGAAAAAACAAGCCCTTTACTCTCACTGTTCAGCAGATCAAGCCGCAGCAAAAAGGTTTGCAGCAGGGAGGTAAGATAGCGCTCCGCGAGGATATCGTTTGACGGTTGTGTTGTGTCGGTATTATGCTGTGACGCTGTGTAAAAGAATTGAAAAAGAAGCTCGTGTCCGACAGGAGAGAGGGTGATGGGGGTGTTAGCGGGAATATGCTTGAAGGTGGAAAGATCCCCCTCGAACGAGGCAACGGCAAACACAAGCTTTTGCTCATTGTGAGAGATCATGGTGATTTCTTCGCTTGCGGGTGTCAGCATGATCTGATTGGAGCAAAGCACGGCTTCCTTGTCGCCTGCCGTAAAGCTTGCGCTGCCGGAAACGACCCATCTTAGGGTGTGCGCGTTGCTCTTTTCGCACCAAGGCATACGGATGGATAGGAGGGGGTTAAAATAATTCGCGTTCACGATACGCTCTATCATGTTAATCTCCTTTCGGCAGGATCGTACAGGTTATTTGTGTAAAAAAACATAGACAGCACAAAGATAATTTAGTATAATGATTATAGCAATTCAGGCAATATTTGTCAAGAAGGAGAGCTTTGATATGATCAGACTCGGTATTATTGGTTGCGGCAATATGACAAAGCAGCACGCGGGATCCTTTGAGGCACTGCGGGAAAAGCTGAAGGTGACGGTTACCTGCGATCTTAACCCCCAGCGTGCCGAATTGGCAAAGGAGGTTTTGGGCGCAGACCGCTTTGAAACGGATTATCATAATATATTAGACGACGTTGACGCTGTGTTGATTGCGCTTCCGCACCAGCTTCATTATCCCGTCGGTCGATTTTTCGTTGAACACCACAAGCACGTTTTAATGGAAAAGCCCTTGTGCATAAAAGAACAGGAGTGCCTTTCGCTGACAAGGATGGCGGAACAGCGCGGCGTGACGTTGATGACCGCATATCCCGTTCGTTTTTGGGAGGAGACCCTGAAAATGAAGGAATTGATGGAATCGGGCATTGTTGGCGACGTGTTTCAAATGACTGTCTATACCGATCACTACAATCCCGCAAGAGATACGCGTGGCACGTGGATGACGTGTCAGGGGCTTGGCGGTGGTCAGACCTTCAGCCACGGCTGTCATTATATTGATATGATGCTGTGGTTTCTCGGCAATCCCGTGGAAGGTACGCATATCGGTACCAATCTCGGCACGCCGTGGATGGACCGTGAGGGCACGAGCCACTCAGTGATCAAGTTTGAGAGCGGTGCGATCGGTTATCATACGGGCACGTGGGGTGCGCGCGGCACCACCAATCTCTATAAGGTGGAGATCTACGGCACAACGGGCACACTGTCGTACAGCACGACGGGTGAGAACAAGGGCAAGATCATGCTTCTTCGCGATCTTGGATACGCAAAGGAGGATAGAGTAAAGCAGGTGATGTGGGATAAGGGCGCGAGCGCGGGCAAGCGCACGGATGGCGAGATCGATCATTTCGTTTCCTGCATTTTAAGCGGCAAGACACCAATGACAGATGGGCGCACCTCAACCACGGGGCTTCGCGTGATATGGAAGCTCTACGAGGCGGAAATGGAGGGGCGCGTGGCAGATCTGCGCGGTCTTGGCCTTTCACAGCCCTTTGAGGAGGCGCCGATCTGTTATTTTGATTGCGGCAGTAAGGAATCGCTATATTGAGGGATAAAGCAGAACGGATTTTTTGATAATATGAAAAAGGCAATATCACAATCAGTGATATTGCCTTTTTTGCTTATTTGTAGCCCTTCAGGTAGTCCTTGTTGACCTCAAAGAGCTCGTCGCACATATTTTTGATCTCGTCAAGCGAGCACACGGCAGACGAGAGCGGGTCGTTGTAGACCGCGTAGTAAACGAGGTCGCGGCTTTTCTTCATTGCCGCTTCGACGGTGAGATTTTCAAGTCGCGCGGTGGTGTTGACGAGAATGGCAAGGTGCTCGGGGAGCTTGCCTGCCACGGTTGCCTTAAAGCCCATTCGGTCAGCTACCACGGGAATCTCAACGCAGGCGTCCTCGGGGAGGTTCGGGATCGAGCCGTGGTTGATGACGTTGCCGTTGAACACAAAGGGCTTGCCGTCACCGAGGCGCGCGTTGAAGATGTCTGCCACGTACTCGTAGCTCTTGACCATTTCGACGGGCTTGGCAAGAAACTCCTCATATTGCTTTGCGGGGTCTGCCTTGCGATCCTTTCTGATATTCAGGGAGAACGCGTGCTCGCCGGGATTCCAGCCCGTGCCGTGCGTGCAATACTGCTCGATGAGGTCGGGGCGCTTTCTGAACCATTGGTTATATTCGGAATTGTGTCCGCTCGATTCCGTGACGTAATAGCCGAGCTTTAAGAACATTTCGTTTCTTACCTGCTCCTCGTTGTAGATATCGGGGTTTGTGAGGATCAGCTCGCGCAGAGCGGGGTAAAGATCCTTGCCGTCGTGCTTTAGCTCCGTGTAAAACGCCATGTGGTTGATGCCCATGCACTTGTAAACGATCTCGTCCTTCGGGAGTCCCAGCCATTCCGCCAGCATTTCAATCGTGCCCTGCACGCTGTGGCAAAGTCCCGTCACCTCTACGTTTGCGTGCTTTTGCATCGCGCCGCAAAGCATGGACATGGGGTTGGTGTAATTGAGGAACACGGCGTTCGGGCAATATGTTTCAATATCGCGGCAGATATCGAGCATCAGGGGGATATTGCGCAGCGCGCGGAAAATGCCCGCCACGCTTCGCGTGTCGCCGACGTTAATATCAATGCCGTATTTTTTGGGAATGAGAATTTCGTGCTGCCAGATATCAATGTCGCCGTTGAATACCGTGCAAAGCACGCCGTGGGCGCCCTTCAGTGCCTCGGCTCTGTCCATCGTTGCCACGACGCGGCAGGTATCCTCGCGACCCATTTCGTGCAGGATCTTTTCAACGACCTTTACCATGTAGTCAAGATTGTGGCGGTTGACGTCCATGAGGGCGAACTCGCACGCGTCAAAGGCGGGAAAAAGGAGCAGGTCACGGACACATCTGCTCGTAAATTTTAGGCTTCCCGCTCCGATAAAGGCAAATTTTTTCATAATAAGGTCACTCCCTTTTATGTTATTTGTACTTTTATTTTACAAAAAGCGCAAATGACAGTAAATAGAAAAAATTGCTTATCATATGGACAAAGCTGCTATTTACAAAATACGATCTTTTTGTTATACTAATGGTGGGGGTGAGCAAAATGATCTATAACGGCGCTTTGCGCGACACGACCAATTTTACGTCGGATCAATATCTTGAGATCAACAGCTGCAACGTCCAGCACAGCCGCGGGCGGTCTTATATCGTCATACGTGACGAGGGACGTGTGGATTATCATATCCTTTACGTTGCCGCAGGCGAGTGTCTTTGCCTTTACGAGGGCAAGGAGCATTTGATGAAAAAAGGGAATTTCGTGATCTACCCTCCGCACGTGAAGCAGCGCTATTCCTTTATGGAGAAAAACAAAGCCACCACCATGTGGCTACATTTTTCGGGGCGGGGTGTTTTAGAGCTTTTTGCCGAGCTTGGACTTTGTGGGGGCGTCTTTTATACCGCGCAAGGCGAGATGGCGGAAACCGCGTTTATTAAAATGATTAACCACCATTCGCTAGGGACCCCCAAGCACCGTGTGGCGGCAAGGGGAAGCCTTGTCAGCCTTTTGGCGGCGCTTGCCGCCGAGGGGGAAAGCGCACAGGCAGAGCCTTCCGACACGGTTTTCAGGATGCTGGAATATGTGCATTTGAATTGGCAAAAGCCGCTTTCGCTTGCCGATATTGCGGGCAGGGTCAATTTAAGCGAGAGTCGCGTGTCGCACCTTTTCAAGGATGCGACGGGCAAGAGCGTGCATCGCTATATTGCCGACCTGCGCATCGCCGCCGCAAAGGAATTTTTGTCAAGCACGGGCTTTAGTATCGCGAGGATCGGCGAGATGGTTGGCTTTGAGGACCCGCTTTATTTCAGCCGCGTCTTCCGCGCCGCGGTCGGCGTTTCGCCTACGGATTACAGAGCCGTAAGAGATTCATAAACAAGGCACCGCCACCCGTTTCGGGTGGCGGTGCCTTATAATTATTGCGGGAGTGCCGCGCTCATTAATAAAGAGCGATATTTTTGACCCCAAGCGCGGTCATTTTTGCGGCAACCGCGGCAATGTCCTCCTTGGTGGGAACAGGCACGTCAGGGAGAGGATAAGATATTCCGAGGCTTTCATACTTGCGCTCGGCGTAATTGTGGTAGGGGAGCACGCGCACGCACGTGACGTGCTTTAAGTCTTTGATAAACGCCGCGATCCTTTCCGCCTCGCTATCGTTCATTGTCGGCACATAGGGGTAACGGATCTCGATCGGCACGCCCTTGCTGTCGATATACAAAATGTTGTCAAGAATGGTTTTGTTGGAAACGCCCGTGCAGGCAATGTGCGTTGCCTCGTCGATCGCCTTAATGTCGATCAAAAAGGCATCGGCAAAGGGGAGGATTTTATCAATTGCCGCGCGCGGCACGGCAAGGCAGGTATCTATGGCGAGGTGAATGTCTCTTGCCTTGAGGAGCTTTGCGATCTGCACGCAAAGGTCGGCTTGCAAAAGCGGCTCACCGCCCGAAAAGGTTACGCCACCGCCGCTTTCCCTCATGAATATTTCGTCGCGCAGTGCCTCGAGGGCAATTTCCTCCGCGCCCATATCGGTGCCCACTGCTTCAAGTGCCTTTTGCGGGCAAACGCCCTCACATTTTCCGCAAGAATCGCAAGAGTCACGCAGGAAGATATGCTTGCCCTCAACCTCCTTGTTCGCGCCGCATACCGACGTGCATTTCAAGCAATCGCGGCAGAGCGCGGCATCAAAGAAGACGTCGGTGTGCGCGGAAAACGATTCGGGATTGTGGCACCACTTGCAGCGCAAGGAGCAGCCCTTGAAAAAGACGGTGGTACGGATGCCGTCGCCGTCGTGTATCTCAAAGGGTTTTATTGCGAATATCATCAGCCCGATACCTCACATTGCTTGATGAACATATCTTGCTTTACCTTGCTCAATTTCACGAAATATTCATTCCATCCGCAAACTCTTACCTGCAAGGTGGCGTATTTTTCGGGGTGTAATTGAGCCTCTCTCAAGGCTTCGCCGCTGATCACGTTACCCTGTGCCGCAAAGCCGCCGTGTGCAAAGAACACCTTGATCAGCGATTTGAAATCGGCAAGTCCCTTCTCGCCCTCGACCGCGGAGGGGTGCAATACGAAATCAAGGACTGTTGCATCCACATAATCGGCAGAATCGATCTTCAGCACGGATTGTATATAAGCCGTGATTCCGCCTCTGTCCATGCCGTCGGAAGCGCACAAATTCTTTGATACGGGCGTGCCCGCGTTTCTGCCGTCGGGTGTTGCCGCCGTTTTTTCCGCTATATTGACACAGTGGTAGACCGAGTCAAGACCGAGGCGCAGAACGCCGCCGCGGTCAAGCTTTCTGCCGCAATATCTGTCGGCAAGATGCTTGGTGATCCTTGTCATGATCGCGTCGGGCACGGGGAGGTTGTTTCCGTATTTTTCCTTGTCGTTGATGACTCTTTGCTGCAGCCATTCGTAGCCCTTCCAATCCGCCTTGATCGCCGCGCGCATCTCGTCAAGCGAAACGACCTTTTCCTCAAACACGTATTTTTTCATCGCCATAAGCGAATCGACAACAGTGGCAAGACCAAACGGCTTGAGGGAAAGGTTGTTGTATTTTAAGGGATATTCGTGCACGTCCATGCCCTTTTCAATACAGTCGGCAAAGCTGCTTGAATAGATGGGGGAGGGGTTAACGAGGGTGCTGTACCATCCCTGCTTTTGAATGAAATCAAGATCAAAATCAAGGGCATCGTCAAGATGCTTGAGGAAAATATTGAAAAACTCCTCAAAGTCGGCAGCATCGGTGGGGCTTTCGTATCCGATCTGCATTTCCGTCATGATATCCTTGCCGCCGTTTAACGCAAACTCGAAGCATTTTACCATGTTAAACCGATTGGGCGCGATCTCGCCCTCCTCAAGGCCCATGATGATCGGCTCGTAGCAGCCAAGGATCACGTAATCCTTCGCATCGCTGCGCGGAATGCCGATCCTTTCGTATCCGCGAAAGACCGCCTCGTCGTTAATGAGGCATACACTGCTGTTTCCGCCACGGATCATGGATAACGCCTTGGTCAAAATCGCATCGTCCATGTTTTTGTGACAGCGAATATGGATCTTGGGGTCGTAGATGTTCAGCTCATCGTACACGTCGAGCATGAGAAGGCTTAACTCGTTTGAAAGATCGTTTCCGTCCCCGTCACTGCCGCCCATTGTAAACGGCTGCTGCGCAAAGCGCTTCGTTGCGGTGAAGTGGATGAAGTAATAGGCAAAAAGCTCCTTGATCTCCTCGGTCGTGCTGCCCTCCTCCAACGCTTTTTGGTAAAAGGGGTAATAGAGTCTGTCGATCGGTCCCAGCGTTCTTGCTCTTTCCGTTCCGATCTCCTCGAAATAAAGATACAGCACGGAAAACTGCATGATCTCATATAAGCTGCGGGGAGGATTGTCGATCAGATTTTTCATACAGTCCGAAAACTGCGGTACGTCAAAGCCGAGCGAATACTCGTAGATCCTTTTCAGGAGCCGTATGATCGCTTGGTAGCATATGATCACCGAGTCAAGAAAGGTGATCTGCTTTTCCGTATAGTTCCCGCTCCGCATCAGCCTTTCCTTTGAGCGCTCGGCATTTTTTAAAATCCCCGCGAAGCCGTGCTCAACAAGATAGGTCCAGTTCGGCACGGTGTGCCAAAAGTCGGTATGCGCGGTGCCAACACCCACTGTCTTGTTATCCTGCATTTTTGCGTATTCGAGAGGGAAGAGGTCGGCGAGCACCTTTCTTCTTTGCGGAGAAAAGAACGCCTTTGCATACACGTCGGGGGTTGCGAAATAAGAATAATCAATTCCGAGATTGAGCTTTACCGAAAAGGGCGTGTGCTCATTGATCTCAAGCTGAGCATTGTCAAGCAGATACGCAAACGCATTCGCGCAAACGATCTGCCTCGGCTCATTGGTTTCTGTTGCTTGTATGGTTTTAAAGGTTTCGAGCAAAACGTCGGGGTCAAGTCCTGTGGACCTGTCAAATTTTGCAAGCTCAAATTCATTCTCAATGTAGGCTCTGTTCTGTGTAAAATTTTTCATTTTCAGTCACCTCCAAGAACGATTATAGCACGGTAATATTAAAAAAGGAATGCACAAATCCACCCAAAAGATGCACAAAACGGTCATTGACAAAAGCACGGCGAGAGGGTATAATGATTTTGGGGGTGATGTGATGAAATACGATTTGACCGTAAAGGATATCAAAAACGTGTATTATCGCGAAAGGGATTATTGGAAACGGGATGTTTGTCAGCCGCGTGGCTTTGATGCGGTAGTATTGTTTGTGGCGGGCGAAATAGAATATTATTTTAACGATCGAACCATCGTGGCAAGGCAGGGTGATCTTTTGTTTTTGCCGGGTAACGTTCCTTATAGCGGCAAGTGGCATTCGGGGAAGGTCGCGTTTTTCGTGCTTGATTTCACCTCGGCTACAAGCAATGAATATGCCGCTCTCGGTGCGCCGTGCGTTGTAACACCAAGTGATTATGAGGGGTGCCTTGCCGAATTTCAAAACGCTGTTGATGTGTGGAGCAAGCAGATGACGAATGTGAATTTCAAGATCAAATCCTTTTTGTTTTCATTGCTTGGCGAGCTCAACGTGCGCGAGGGGAGCGACTCCTTTGACACACAAATGAAGGAGCTGCTTGCATACGTCGCGGATCATTTCACCGATCCGCGCCTTTCGGTAAAGGGCCTTTGTGAAAAATTTTTTATATCCGAGTCGCAGCTAAGGAGAAATATCCGAAAGGCGACGGGCGCGGGCACAAACGATTATATTTTATCCTTAAGGATAAACAAAGCCAAAAGCGAGCTTTCTGATACGAACAAATCCGTCAAGCGAATTTCCCTTGAATGCGGCTTTTCATCTCAATACTATTTTTCAAGATGCTTTTTAAAGACCGTTGGGGTTTCCCCCTCAAAATACAGAACTCTCACCTGCATTTAACAGGTGAGAGTTTTTTTATCTACGGGCTGTCCGACAGGAGTGTGGTCAAGTAGGGACAACAGTTTTATTGAAAGAGGACATCAAATAAAGCAATCCTTCATGCCGTCACCGCCTCGGCTACTGTTGCTGATCCATTCTACGTTTTCCTTGTTGCCTTCATATAGAATTTCTGTGCCTACCGTTCCTCTGAAAGAACAAGAAATAACACTCAAGTCACCCTTGATATGCTTTATCGCAGTTGATTTTTTCAATCCCATCAGCTTGTTATTAAAGAAATCGCAGTTGATCATCCTCGTATGATTTTCGATCAAATATCCTATTTCTGCCGTATCGGCGTAACAACCATCAAGCACGTTATATCCCCCTTGCATATCAAATGCAATCGAGTCAATCAGCATTTCGGGAACTTCGTTTTGATATTCTTCTTTGATTTCTTCATAAACACCGCTTGCAAGCTTTACCTTTCGATCTGCATAGATATCTGACCACTCCTTCACGGAGATGCTTTTTGGAGGAACGGTGCCACCCCAAAGATGACAGCGAGTGATGCGATTGGCAGAGCCGAGCATTCGCATTCCAACTGTGTAATCAATAACGAAACAATCGTTAAAATGGGCATCGTGACGGTCAGAAAAAATGCCGACGTTGCCCGAAAGACCCTTCATCGTACATTTACAGTAGACATTATTGCAAACAAGCTCGTAAATATGACCGCCACGGTTGCCGCCAACGTATAAGCCGTACGATTTTCCGTTATGAAGCGCTGTGTTTGTCAAAGTAAAATGATGAGCATTGGTGATGGCAAGACAACTCGCAAGTCCGTTGCCGTCAATGTCACCGCCACGAATGAAAAGACCGAGATTATCGTAGATGCTTCCATCATTCACAAAAAGGGTGAGCGCGTGATAGTTCTTACCTTCGCTATTGTATTCGATCACAAAATCCATTTCTCTTACAGCAATTAGTCTTGCCGCAGGATGCATATCGAGAGAGCAACGATTTTTTATGAATAGCGGAGCGGCTATTTTGTAATCTCCCTTTGGAATACACAAAATTCCGTTTTCGGTAGCATCAATGGCGCGCTGAATTCGCGGAGCGTCGTCATTTTCGCAATGTAGGCGCGGAAAGCTTGATAAATGTGTGTCGTACATAATTTTTCTCCTTTAAACAGATTATTAGAAATTCATCAGGATAACGGCAAAGACACCGATAAGAATACTGTACACTTGCCTTAAAGAGAGCTTATCCTTGAAAAAGAATATCCCAACCAATGCGGATAAAATAATAGATCCGCCGGAGTAAGTGGGGAATAAAAATGTTCCGTCAATCGTTGAAATTGCATAGGTATTCAACAATTGAAAAATGGCAAGAGTTACACCAATCGATATAGCAAATAAATAACATGAGACTTTCTTCAAAACCGTTGTAGTTTCTTTTTTTAGTTTTCCGACTCCGTAAAAGATTAGCGTGATAAAGAATGCAAGTAAATAAGAACAAGCAACAAAGGCTTTCTTTTCAGCATGAAAAGAAGAGCTTCCAAATGCTTTTTGGGTGATTGCTATTCCACCATTAGAAAGCATTGCTAAAGAGGAAAACAAAAACCATCTCCACGAGATTGATTTTTTTGATTTTAATTCAATGCAAAAGACAAATGATATAACCGTCAATAGTATTCCAAGAAGGCGCGTGAAAGAAAGGGGTTCTTGGTATATTACAGCAGATACGGTTACAGGAAATAGCATACTCAAATTCACTAACATCACTGTTAGAGATACATTCCCTATTGAAAGAGCTTTGGTGTATGATAGTTGAAATGTCACTGTAAATAATGCAAAGCTGAAAGAATATAGCCATATTTGAACAGATGTTCCCGGTATATTTGATAAAAATAAGATAGAAGAGGTTAAAAATATAAGTGCATTAAAAAACAACGCATCGGAACTCGTTATCAAATTCTTTTTGCTAAAATGGCTTTGTAAAGAAACCTTTGCGGTAGCAAGAGAGCAAAGCGTAGCTATAACTAAAAAATCCATATGTACCCCCCTTGAAAGACATTGTATCAAACCACATGATGATTTGCAAATAGATAAACACAAAAACATTATGGACTTTTATGATATTTTGTGATATGATGTAAACGAATCAAAGGAGGTTTGTATGAAAGATACGACTTTATTTCAGTTTAGCAGCGATTTGCACGATTATAGCGATCTTGGTATGTATTATTGTGGCAAAAGAGTAAAAACGTTGAACCACAGCTACGGTCCGGAAATAAGAAATTATTACCTCTTTGTTCTTGTAAATGAAGGAGAAGCCACTTTTTTTCATAAAAACGGTGTGATTCGATTAAAAAAACACGATCTTTTGGTTATGTGTCCCGGAGAAAAAATACACTATATTGCACAGACTCCGTGGAGTATTCAATGGGTAGGCTTGTATGGACAAACCGTTGAAAAGTATATGAGGTTGCTTTCGATTGACGGGGAAGATCCGATTGTAAGGGTGGAAGAATATGATGATCTGGAGACGTTGTTTGACGACTTGTATGAAATGATGGGAGATAGGAGCGAATATTCAAGATGCCGTCAAATTGCACTGATATATCAATTCTTTTCTCTCTTATTGCGTAACTCAAGTAAAAAATCAGTTGTTGATATTCCCGAAAGCGCAAAGAGAATTATCGATTATAATTTTGATAAGAATATCACGGTGAAAGATATTTCAAATATGCTTTATCTTTCTCCCGAATATTTAACACGACAATTTTCAGAGAAATATAACATCTCCCCTAAAGAATATCTAATAGAGAAAAGGATTGCATTTGCAAAAAAGCTGTTGACAGAAAGTACAGCGTGTATTTCTGAAATATCCAATTCGGTTGGATATGAAGATCAACTGTATTTTTCAAGAATTTTCAAAAAGAAAACCGGACTTTCCCCTCTTGAATTCAGAAAGCAAGCTCACTGAAATAAGCAGCTATCGCCTATGGAAGCATCGTACTCGGAATGGGAGCGTGTTATAATAGGGACAACACCTTTTTGATCGAAATTGAATACCACTCGGACAAAAGACTGTTGTCCCTATTTAAACTCACTCGTGGAGTGCGTTCAAATAGGGACAACTTTTTGTTATTTTTTGTTATTTAATGTAGGGGCGACCATTGGTCGCCCGAGGGCGTTCAATGAACGCCCCTACAAGTTTGAAGTTTATGCCGCCTTTTGCATCGGCATTTGAGCCGCATTGAGCATATTCTCAATGAAAATGCCATACCCCGTCGTCGGGTCGCCGATGAGGACGTGGGTGATGGCACCGACAAGCTTGCCGTCCTGCACGATCGGGCTGCCTGACACGAGTGTGGTCAAGTAGGGACAACAGTCTTATGAAAAAATCTTTTTGAATTCTGACATTTTTTCTTCGCTTGTAACAGAAAAGGTCTGTGTCTCTTTGCCGATGGCGGAATATTTGTGCTCACCCATGGCGTGATAGGGAAGTAGTTCTATTTTTTGTGGCTTTTGACAGCTTTTTAAAAAGGCTTTGATCTTTTGCATTTCTTCCTCTGTAAACGCGCAGCAGACGAAAAAAGCAGATAAAGACAGATCAATTGCTCCAATTTTTGTTTTCGTGTTGCAAAAAAATGGAAATGCGTGTATAATGAGGTTGTCATCAAAAAGGTCAAAAACAGATCACCGATTTTTAAAACGAGGGAGACGGATATGAGGATACAGCAAAGCAGCATAAAATCGGGCGGTACAAAAGAGCGCTGCTACGTGCACGCGAGAGGTCTTATTTTGCCGAGCGGCTTTGGCATTATCACCACGCAAAAGCTGGAGCTTTCGGGGTGCGACGTGTTTTACGGTATCGAAATGATGCGCTCAACCGACGGCGGTAAAAGCTTTTCCGCGCCGACGCCCTGTCAAAAGCTCGCGCGTCGGTATAAGGGCGACGGTAGCAGTGAGGTGCTGTGTGACGCGACCCCGTTTTATCACAAGAAAAGCGGAAGGATCATTCTCACGGGGCACATAGCCGTGTACGATGCAGAAAACAAGATTATGCGAAACCCGCGCCCGAGGAGCGCGGCATACGCCGTATATAACGAGGTACTTGGCGATTTTGAGCCATATAAAAAAATAGAAATGCCAACAACCGAGAATGACCTTTATTTTTCATCGGGCGCGGGCTGCACGCAGATATTTGAGCTGCCGTGTGGCGATCTTCTCATTCCAATCTATTATACATCCTATGCGGTCGCGTGTGAGAAAAAGGGCTGCAGCTCGGTTTGCGTGCTGCGCTGCTCCTTTGACGGAGAAACGATGCGGATCCTTGAGATCGGCTCTCCCTTGACCGTCAGCGTGCCGCGCGGTCTTGGTGAGCCGTCGATCGTTCGTTATGGGGATCTTTATCTGTTGGCACTTCGCAATGACGTAACCGGCTACGTAGCAAAAAGCCGCGACGGGCTGCATTTTGAGGAGCCAAGGGTACTTTGCTTTGATAACGGTGAAAATCTCGGCAATTACAACACCCAGCAGCATTGGCTCGTTGGCGGTGGAAAGCTGTGGCTTGTCTACACGCGCCGAGCAGGGAATAACGATCACATCTTTCGCCATCGCGCACCGCTCTTTATCGGTGAGTTTGACCCCATACGTATGTGCGTGATCCGCCGGACTGAGCAGATTGTCGTCCCCGAGCGAGGGGCGCGTCTTGGCAATTTCGGGTGTCAGTCATACTCCGATGATGAGGGTTACGTATTTGCCTCCGAGTGGATGCAAAACTATCCTTACGGCTGGGAGGCATGCGCAAAATACGGAAGTGACAATAGCATTTTTGTAAGCAAGATAACGTATTTATAAAAGTATAAATGAAGTTTTATATGGATAATAGAAGCCTTGATTTTGCATACCCCCAACGGTTCGCATAAAGCTGTAACGCTACGGTTTGACGACGGACCGATATTCGATAAAAGAATGGTTGGTTTACTGAATAAATATCATATGAAGGCAACCTTCTATCTGATCGGCAGAAAATTAATGCAGGGCAGCGGTATCCGATCAAACGAGGTAAAAAAGCTTTATAATGGGCACGAGATAGGGAATCACACCTTCTTGCACAAACAGGCCACAAATATGCCATTATGGGACGCGAAAACAAAAGTTTCAAGCCCGACATATGGTATGCAACCAATGGTGAGGTAATGCAATACCTGCTTGACGTTTCCGGTTTCAAGAATAGCGACTCTATGCTAAACACTACCGATTCAACTATTTATATAAACTTAAACGGAAGCCTTGCAGAGCTCAAACCCAACCAAAGCTTAGCAGAACTTGATTGATTTACTTTTGCGATCAAAGAGGCAATATCAAACCGATTTTTTGGAATGATATTGCCTTTTTGTTTTATGATGCCCGTGCCTGTGGCATTTGCGCGGCATTTAACATATTTTCAATGAAAATGCCGTAGCCCGTGGTGGGATCGTTGATGAGCACGTGGGTAACAGCGCCGACAAGCTTGCCGTTCTGGATTATCGGCGAGCCCGACATGCCCTGCACGATGCCGCCTGTTTTTTCAAGGAGTGCCTTGTCCGTCACGGTTACGGTGAAGGATTTGTTGTCGGTCGAGTCGCGTCTGATGTCGGATATTCTGATCTTATATTCACACGGCGCGCCGCCGTCGAGCGTGCAGCGGCAGGTCGCTTCTCCCTCGCGCAGCTCGTAGCGCGTGCCGATCGCGACGCGCTCACCCAGCGCCGCAGGGCGCTCGGTGAGCATACCGAAGACACCGCAGGGCGTATTTTGGAAAAGCGATCCTGATTTTTGACCGATAAACTGTCCCTTCAGCTCGCCCGGCGCACCGACAGCGCCGCGCTTGATGCCATTGATCCCAACCGACATGACGTTACCGCGCGAGATCGGTATCAGCGCGCCGCATTTGCTGTCACAGATCCCGTGTCCGAGCCCCCCGAAGCGGTTGTCGTCGGTCAAAAACGTGACGGTGCCAATCCCCGCGCCCGAGTCGCGCACCCAAAGTCCCGTGCGGAAGATGCCATCGCTGTCGCAGGGTAAGGGCTTTAGCGTAACGCTTCGCTCCTCGTTTTCGCGCCGAACCGTCAGTGTCAATTCCGCCCCACCGCTTTCCCGCACGATCGAGGCAAGCTCGGCGGCGGTCGTGACCCGTTTTCCGTTTACTGCAAGAATGGTATCTCCCGCTGCTATCCCTGCGTCCCTTGCGGGATTTTTGGCGTTTGCCTCGTGTGTGACGTCACAGTATCCGACCACGAGGATCCCATCCGTCAGGTATTGCACCCCAAAGGGCATACCGCCCACGTATAACATATGATCGGAAGTCCTCTTTGACGGCTGCGCCCCCACAGCGATCGAAAGAAGGCAAAATAAGCATAGCAACAAACAAAGCGCAACGCTCCATTTGCCAATATTTTGTTTTTTCATTTTTTATTTCCCCCAAGCATTTTGCTTGCTATTACTATGTGCAAAAAAAGCGTCTTTAACAGTAGAAAAAGCCGAGCGAGTTACATCATTTTTGGCATTTTTCGTTTTTTTGCCGTGTGAAATGCAAGAAAATCACGGCGCGGCAGGGGCGTGTAAAAAGATGGAATAAAATTTTAAAAATGATTGACGGTATTTCCTTTTTGTGATATAATTAGTTTACTAATTAATTAATTTGAGGAGCAAGCATGAATAAACAAACCTTTTTAGTGCCCTCACCCATGCCCGAGCGCGAGGAGCTGCGCGGGTTGCCGCGTGCGCCACGAGTCTTGATGGACGTGGCGCGCGTTCTGCGCTACCGTGCGCGCGGCGAGGAGGGAACGACGGGCGTGATGTCCCAGCACGCGGCGCGTGTTTTGATGGCGCATCTTGCCACACTCGGCTCGGCAAGTCAGCTGACGCTTGCCGAAAAAACGCGTTTTTCAACGCCTACCGTCAGCATCCTTTTGCGAAAAATGGAGCAGGAGGGGTACGTATGTCGCACCCCCGATCCAAACGACCGCCGCGTGATGCTGGTCACTCTGTCGGAGAAGGGCACCCGCTTTGACCGCGAGCAGCTGGCGCGTATCAGCGAGAACGATCGCCGCGCGACAAGGGGCTTTACCCCTGAGGAGGAGGCGACGCTGGTGGCGCTCCTTGAACGTATGTATGAAAATTTGAAGGAGCGTTGACGGTATGAAAAAATTGTTTGGTTATTTAAAGCCGTATCGTTTTTTTGCGATCCTTTCGCCCCTTTTGATGATGGGCGAGGTGCTTGCCGACCTTTGCCTGCCGTATCTGATGTCCTTTATCGTCAATTACGGCATCCTTGGCGAGGACGTGGCGACAAGCGGTGTGGCATCTTTTCTTGTACACCTGTTCTTGGGTGAGGGCTATACCGCGTTTGGCATGATTTTGCTGTTTGGTATCCTCATGCTGGTCATTACCCTGATCGGCGGCTTTTTCGGCACGCTTTGTGCCTATACCGCCGCGCGCGCCGCGCAGGGCTTCGGGCACGATCTGCGGTGTGACGCTTACCGCCGCGTGATGTCCCTGTCGCTTCAGCAGACCGACAAATTTACCACGGGCTCGCTCGTCACGCGCATGACCAACGACGTTGCCATGATCGTGGAGTTTGTGGAAATGATCCTGCGTATGTTCGTGCGCGCACCCATGTTTTTTATCGGCGGCACGATCTTTCTCTTGTCGCTTGACATCAAATTCGGCGTGGTGCTTCTTGTGTCCTTGCCCGTGTTGCTTCTCACGCTCGTCCTGGTGCTCAGCCGTGCCGTGCCGCTCTTTGGTACGGTGCAAAAAAAGCTTGACCGCGTAAACTGCGTGGTGCAGGAAAACGTGGGCGGCGCGCGTATTGTCAAGGCATCCGTGCAGGAGGACTATGAAAACAGGCGCTTTGCCGTCGCGAACGGAGAATTAAAGAGCATCAATTACCGCGTTTTGCGTTTGCTTGCCGTAATGACCCCCGTGCTTATTTTTGTACAAAATCTCGCGGTCGTTGCCATTATTTACATTGGCGGCAGTAACATTGCCGACGGTATTGCGGGCATGAGCACGGGTAACGTCATGGCGGCGGTCACCTATACCACGCAGGTCGTTACCTCTATTATGATGGTTACAATGATGTTCCAATCGGTGTCCCGCGCGCTTGCCTCCGCCAGCCGTGTGCGTGAGGTGCTGGATACCGAGCCCGTGATCACGGACGGCGCGGGTGCTACACCCGCGGCGGGGGATGTTGCGATATCCTTTCGCGGTGTCACCTTCCGCTATCCCGAAACCGTGGGCGCACCCGTTTTGCACGACATCAATCTTGATATCATGCGCGGAGAAACGCTCGCGATCGTTGGCGAAACGGGATCGGGTAAATCCTCGCTGGTGCAAATGCTCCCGCGCTTTTATGATGCGACCGAGGGTGAGATCCTTATTGACGGCGTGCCGATCAAGGAATATCGGTTAAAGGAGCTGCGACAAAAAATATCCTTCGTGCTGCAAAAAAGCGAGCTGTTTGCGGGGAGCATTTCCGACAATATCCGTTGGGGTGATCCCGATGCTGACGACGAGGCGGTGCGATCCGCCGCCGTGGCGGCGCAGGCAGACGGATATATCGGCGATTTCGCGGGTGGGTACGATACACCCGTCGCCGAGAAGGGCGCGTCACTTTCGGGCGGTCAGAAGCAACGTTTGTCGATCGCGCGCGCGTTGGTGCGAAAGCCCGAGATCCTGATATTTGACGATGCCACCTCCGCGCTTGACCTTGTGACGGAGGCAAAGCTGCGCGAGGCGCTCCGCGAGCGCATGCAGGGTGCGACGGTTATTATGGTCGCACAGCGTATTGCCAGCATCAAGCACGCGGATCGCATTGCCGTGATCGAGGACGGTACCATCCGTCACTGTGCGCCGCACGAGGAGCTTTTGCAGATCAGCGAGGCGTACCGCGATATTTACGCCTCTCAAATGGGCAGAGGAGGTGAAGCGGTATGAACGGAAGACAGGAAAGACGTCCCGCCGCGGCACCAAGCTTTGATATGCGCCCCGGTGGGCGCGGTAACCCCAACAGCCGTGCAAACGTGCAAAAGCCAAAGCACATGAAAAAAACGATCCTTCGCTTGCTTCGTTATATCGGCGGTAGCCGCTATTTGTTGCTTGCGCTGATCGTGATTATGCTTGCCGTAACGGCGGCAGAGCTTGCAGGTCCCCTTTTGCAGGGCAAGGCGATCGATGCGATCGAGCCCGTATGGCGTAATGCCGAAACCGATGAGATCCTTTATAATTATGATCCCGACGACCCCGCCTTTGCGGATATTGAAGCCAAAACCACCTTTACCGTGCATTTTTGGAGCGGAGAATATCTTGGCAAGGACGGCAGCACCGCAGGTCTTAACACCTATCTTATTGCAATGGCGGCGATCTTTGCGCTTTGCGCGTTGCTTTACTATTTGCAGGGCATTTTTGCCGCCAAGCTTTCGCAGCGCACGGTCTATCTTTTGCGCGAGGACCTTTTCCACAAGATCACGCGCTTGCCGATCTCCTATCTTGATTCTCACAAGCACGGCGATATTATGTCGCGTATGACAAACGACGTTGAGAACGTGTCAAACGCGGTGTCGCAGTCGGTGACGTCGCTTTGCTCGGCACTCCTCACCGTCGTGGGTGCGGCGGTCATGATGCTCATGCTCAGCCCCCTCATGACACTGGTGGCGCTTGTTACGGTTCCCGTTTCTATTTTCGTGTCGGCAAAGCTCGGAAAATTCATGCGGAAATATTTTGTCCGTCAACAGCGCCTGCTCGGCGCTCTGAACGGTACGGTTGAGGAAATGGTCACCTCTTATGAAACCGTCGTCGCGTATGGCAAGGAGAGCGATGCTGTGGCGCATTTCTCGGGCATTAGCGGCGAGCTGCGCGGTTGCGCCGTGAGTGCGCGCGTGTGGGGCTCGATCATGGGACCCGTGATGAATTTTATCGGTAATCTGCAATACGTGATGCTTGCCGCCGTCGGCGGCGCGCTGATCCTTTTTGGCGGCCCCGGTAGCATCAGCATTGGTAATATTCAGTCGATGCTCTCTTACTCGAAAAAATTCACGCGCCCCATCAATCAGATCGCGAATCAATATTCAACGATCCTTACTGCCCTCGCGGGCGCGGAGCGCATTTTTGAGATCATGGATAACGCAAACGAAATTGATGCGGGGTGCGAGGACGTCGCCCCCGAGCAGATCGTCGGCAATATTGAATTTTCCGATATCCATTTCCATTACGTGGAGGGTGAGCCTGTTCTTAAGGGACTTAACCTGTCTGTAAAGGCGGGACAAAAGGTGGCGATCGTGGGTGCCACGGGGTCGGGTAAGACCACCGTTGTCAACCTTCTCACGCGCTTTTACGAGGTCGCCCGCGGCAGCATTACGGTGGACGGCATTGACGTTCGTGATATGAAAAAGAGCGATCTTCGCCACGCGATCGCGATCGTTTTGCAGGACACGGTCCTCTTCCGCGATACCATTCGCAATAACATCAAATACGCGCGCCCCGATGCCACCGACGAGGAGATGCGCGAGGCGGCAAGGCACGCGCGCGCGAGTACCTTTATCGAGCGCCTGCCGCAAGGGTACGATACCGTGCTTGAGGAGGAGGGAAGCAACCTCTCCGAGGGTCAGCGACAGCTGCTTGCCATTGCGCGCGCTGTGCTTGCCGATCCCAAAATTCTCATTCTTGATGAGGCGACCTCCTCGGTCGATACGCGCACCGAAATGAAGATTCAGCAGGCAATGGTTGCCCTCATGAAGAATCGCACCTCCCTCATTATCGCGCACCGCCTGTCTACCATCAGAGATGCGGATAAGATCGTGGTCGTGAAGGGTGGTGTGATCGCCGAGGAGGGAAGCCACGACGAGCTGCTTGCCCTTGGTGGCGAGTACGCCAAGCTCTATCAAAATCAGTTTGCGGGGATCGCCACGTGATCGGGGGCGGTAAGGCAGGGTTTCTTCGCCTTTGCCACGAGGAGCTGTTTCGCGAAAAGGAGCGGGACGGTATCGGGCTTCTCGCGGAAAAGCGCTTGCACAGTGTCTTAAAGCGCTGGCTTTGCGACGATTTTTCCTGCCACGAGGTAAGCGTGTTTGACAAGGATGGTAAAAAGAGTCGCTTCGTTGCCGACGTGCTGACAAGTGAGGGCACGATTTTTGAGGTGCAAACGAGCAAGCTATACCCCATGCGCAAAAAGCTTGCGTTTTATATGGAGCAAACCGATCACGACGTCGTGGTCGTGCATCCCCTGATGGCACAAAAATACATTACGTGGATCAACACCGAATGCGGCACGGCATCGCCGCGCAAAAAATCCCCACAGCACCAAACGGCGCTGTGGGGCATTGCTGAGCTAAAGCCCTTTCTTTCTTATCTTGGTGATCCGCGCTTCTCGCTCCTCTTACCCCTGCTTGAGGTCGAGGAGTTCCGCCTGCTTGACGGGTGGGGCAAGGGTGGCAAGCGCGGCTCCCACCGCTATGAATTGATGCCCCTCTCACTTCTTGATGCTTGCCATTTGAAAGCAAGGGAGGATTACGCCGCGCTCTTTCCCGAAAACGAGGTGTTTTCCACCCCGTTTACCGCCAAAGCGTTTGGCAAGCACACGCGCCTTCGCGGCTATGCGCTTTATGACGCGCTTGCCGTCTTCGAGGGGCTTGGTGTGATTGAAAAATGCGGCAAGGACGGAAGAGCCGCGCTGTATCGAAAGCAATAGCGGAGCTGCCGGATTTGGATGCTGAAGGCGTGATCTCGGTAAATACTGCGAGTGCCGAGAGCGCGGCTAAAAAACACACATAAAAATGAAATTCGGTACGAATTTCTACCTAAAAACCGCTTCTACTATCTTTTGGGGTAGTAAAAGCGGCTTTTATTTATTTGACCATATTTTCTTGTGTGTTTTTGTTCTGCGCCAAAGACGGCAGTTCCTTTAAAGTTCAATGTCGATATAAACGGGCGCGTGATCGGAAAGCAGGAGGTAGTAGTCGGGGCAGTAGCGGTCAAAGCGCTTGACCGCGCCCTCGCGAATACCCTTGACGAGAATATGGTCGATCGCGGTCGGGAAGGGCAGATCCTGCCACACGCCAAGGCGGCTTGAGTTACAGCCGTTGTAGCCGCGCCCCTCGTGGCGAAAATCGGTGGCAATATCGTGCGCGTGGGTGTAGCCGCCCTCGTTAAGCGCCCACTGAATGGCGGGGGAGTCAAGGCGCGCGTTCATGTCACCCGTGAGGATCACAGGGCAGTTACCGTGCTTTTCCCGATATTGATTGATCAGGTCGTTTGTCATTTGGATCTGCACCTTTCGTGCTTCTGACGAGCCCGCTTGCGCGGCGTCGCTTTTCCACCAAAGATGCGCGGTCGCAAAGATAAAGACGTTACCCGTTTCCTTGTTGCGAAAGACACCTACGTTTGCGGACTTGGTTCTGCCGTTGCAAAAGCTCCCCTCGTAGCCCTCAAGCGCCTCGGGAAAAAGCAAATACTCGGTGTCAAGCAGCTCGAATTTGTCCGCACGGTAGATAATGGGGGTCATGTTGCCCCAAATGATCGAATAGGGGAGATTTTCCTCAAGGCAGTAAACCTTAAAAAGGATCAGCATATCCTTGTTGACCTCTTGACCGCCCATAATGTCGGGGCAAAGCTCCCTGAAGACCCGAACGTGCCCCTTCATGCGCACCTCAGCAGAGCAATCGAGCCCACGCTCCTCCCAAAAGGGCTTGTTGTGGGTCCTGCTCCACTGATTTTGGCTCATTAAGCGGATGGTGTCTGCCATTTTTTACAGTTCAATATCAATATATGCGGGTGCGTGGTCGGAAAGCAGAAGATAGTAGTCGGGGCAGTAGCGATCAAAGCGCTTCACCGAGCCCTCTTTGATATCGCGTACCAATACGTGGTCAATAGCGGTCGGGAAGGGCCGATCCTGCCAAACGCCAACCTTGGTCGGCCCGCAACCGTTATAGCCGCGTCCCTCGTGACGGAAATCGGTGGCGATATCGTGACCGTGGCTGTAGCCGCCCTCGTTAAGCGCCCACTGGATGGCGGGGGAATCAAGGCGCGCGTTCATGTC